>DASXZE010000167.1:0-28116 GCA_036502105.1 Candidatus Angelobacter sp.
TGTCCCGTATGCGCTATTGCTTGCCCGGCATTGTTAGGCTGGTGCGGAAGATAAAGCCGCAGACTATTTTGTCCACGGTGCCTTATCTCAATGCAATGTCGATTGTGGCAAGGCTCTTTTTGCCTGCCAGTGTCCGTTTGCTGGTAAGGGAAGCGGCCACGCCCAGCGCGTTTATAGCTGAAGACACCAGGTACCCGCGCTTATGGAGGTTTCTCTATCGCCGCATTTACCCTCATGCGGATAAAGTGATTTGCCTCTCTGATTCAATGCGGCAGGATTTCGCAGAGAATTTTTTTCTGCCGCCGGAAAACCTGGTACGCATTTACAATCCGGTCGATGGAGAAATGATTCAGCGATTAGGGCGCGGGGCAGGCAATCCTTATACGTCCGCTGGGCCAAACCTGGTCGTTGCCGGCCGCTTGCGTAGAGAAAAAGGCATTGATCTGCTGCTTGACGCGATGCGGACCGTTATTCAGATAATTCCCAACGCACGTCTTACCATCCTCGGTGAGGGCCAGGACGAGGCACGGTTAAAAGCGCAGGCTCATCGGCTCGGACTGAATCAAAATGTGGATTTTCTCGGCTTTGTGCAAAATCCGTGGGTGCATGTCGCCAACGCAGATCTTTTTGTCCTGCCATCACGCGCGGAAGGACTGCCAAATTCGCTGCTGGAATCGCTTGCCCTGGGAACGCCTGTGCTGGCCAGCGATTGCGTGGGCGCCATGCGTGAGCTTCAGTCCATGGATCCACGCATTATCCTGTTTCCAGCAGAAAATCCCGCTGCTATGGCGGATGCGATTGTCTCAGCGCTCAGAAACACGAAAGAAGCTGAAGCTCACAACAAGCCATACTCGCGGCAGTATGATGAGTTCAATCCGCAACGAGTAGCGGAGCAATACAGCGCGCTCTTTTAAGGCAGGCAGCGCGTACTATAATCCTTGCGATGCCCGCTCAAGTTTTTTATTCGCGGCCGCTGCTTTAAACGTTGCTGCAGAATATTTGGACTATCAGGCATAGCCGGGGATAGATCGCATGTGTGGAATAGCCGGATTCTGGCTCAAGAAAACGCTTGCTGAACACCCGGTTGAACTTCTCAACCGCATGGGAAACGCCTTGGCCCATCGCGGACCGGACGATTCCGGAACTTTCTATGACAACAACGCAGGCCTCGGCCTTTCTTTCCGCAGGCTTTCTATCATTGATCTTTCTGCTGAAGGGCATCAGCCCATGGCCCCGGCTTCAGGCCGGTACAGAATCATCTTTAATGGTGAAATTTATAACTTAGAAGAGATTCGGGTAGAGCTCGGCCGGCGCGCGTGGCGCGGGCATTCCGACACTGAGGTTATGCTCGCCGCGATTGAACACTGGGGACTGACTGCGGCAGTTCAGCGCTTTGTCGGCATGTTTGCCTTCGCCTTGTGGGACAGTTTTGAGCAGCGCCTTCATCTGGTGCGCGACCGGGTGGGCATCAAGCCACTTTATTATGGCTATGTTGACGGAAATTTCGTATTCGCTTCTGAGTTGAAGGCTCTCAAGGTTTTTCCGAAATTTTCCGCCGAAATCGATCGCGATACTCTGGCCGCGTACATGCGCTGCGGCTACGTTCCTGCGCCGTATTCTATCTATAAGGATGTTCGCCAGCTTTCTGCGGGCCACATACTGTCGCTCAACGCTGGCGAAACAATGCCAGTTCTTTTTGCGTTTTGGTCAGCGGAAGATATCGCGCACAGTGGAATCAAGAATCAGGTTCTGGGCAATGATGAAGAAATCATTGAGCAGTTGCGTGCAAAGCTAGCTGAAGCCGTCCGGCTGCGCATGATCGCTGATGTCCCTTTGGGAGCATTTCTTTCCGGCGGAATTGATTCTTCTGCGATAGTCGCGCTTATGCAGTCACAGAGCAGTCGTCCGGTTAAAACTTTCACGATTGGCTTCCACGAAGATGCTTACAATGAAGCCGAGCACGCCCGTAAAATCGCCGAACATCTGGGAACGGACCACACAGAGCTTATCGTTACCCCCCAGGATGCGCTGGATGTTGTCCCGCTGCTGCCTTCCATGTATGACGAGCCTTTTGCCGATCCATCGCAGATACCAACGCATCTGGTATCGAAGCTGGCGCGCAGGCATGTGACCGTAGCTCTTTCAGGTGATGGCGGCGACGAATTATTTTGCGGATACCCTCGCTACAGCTTTGTGAATTCATTGTGGAATGCCCTGAAGAGAATTCCCGGGCCTGCCGCAAGAACCGTGGCCAATCTGATCCGCAGCATTCCGGCACGGATAATTGATCGCGCTTCGAGCAGCCTTCCTCTGCCGCGCAGGCTCCAGAATTCTCCGGGCCAGAAGTTGCACAGGCTCGCAGACCATCTAATGGCGCAGGACCCTGCAGAAATTTATCTGCGCGCCGTTTCCATGTGGCCGGATCCTGCAGCGGTTGTGCTGGGGTCGCGGGAATATCAGGTGGTAGCGCAGTCTATCCGCAAATTTGCTGACATGCCGGATGTACGAGAAATGGCCATGATTACTGACCTGACCAACTATTTACCTGACGACATTCTTACCAAGGTTGATCGCGCCAGCATGGCGGCTGGCCTTGAGGCCCGCGTGCCATTGCTCGACCATCGCGTGGTTGAATTTGCGTGGCGTCTGCCATTGAATTTCAAGATTCGTAAGCACCAGACGAAATGGGCGCTCAGGCAGGTGTTATATCGCTACGTTCCACCAGCGTTGGTAGAAAGACCAAAGATGGGTTTTGGTGTGCCTATCGATCTCTGGTTGCGGGAACCGTTGCGCGAGTGGGCCGCAGACCTGCTGTCGCCAGAGAGTTTAAGCCGCCACGGCTTTTTCTCAGTGAAACCCATACGCGAAAAATGGGAAGAGCATGTTTCCGGCGCCCGCAACTGGCAGTATCTATTGTGGCCCGTCCTGATGTTTCAGGCGTGGATTGCCCAGAACGCCTTAGCGGCAGGTGGAAGTCTTAAAGATGGCGAGACAATTCTTTCCCAGCGCGTGACTCACTAGACAGCATGAAGATACTTATGCTCCATAACCGGTATCTGATTCCCGGTGGGGAAGAGCAATCATGCGCCGCTGAAGTCGCGCTTCTGCGCGAATATGGCCATGAAGTGGAACTTATCGAGGAAGACAATCGTCGTGTCGGGCAACTGGGCAAAGTTCGAATTGCCCTGAATACAGTGTGGTCGCGGGGGTCCTATAGCAGAATTGACGAGAAGCTTCGGAAAAATAATTTTGATATCTTGCACGTGCAGAATTTTTTCCCCCTCTGGTCTCCCGCGGTCTACTACGCGGCTGCACGGAACAACGTTCCCGTGATTCAGACCCTGCACAACTATCGCCTTATGTGCGTGAACTCCCTCTTGTTCCGCGATCAACATGTGTGCAAAGAATGCCTTGGACGCATGCTGCCGTGGCGCGGTGTTTTGCATGCCTGTTATCGTGATAGCCGCGCCGCAAGCGCCGTGGTGGCCGGCATGGTTGGCGCGCACAAGCTGGCCGGAACGTGGCGAAATCGCGTTAAGACTTACATCGCGGTTTCAGAATTTACGCGAGCGAAATACATCGAAGGCGGGTTCCCTGGCGAAAAAATTGTGGTCAAGCCCAATTTTCTCCATCCAATTCCCGCGGCGGGCAAAGGCGGAGGCGGTTATGCGCTCTATGTCGGACGGCTGAGTCCAGAGAAGGGAATTGCGACCATGCTGGAAGCGTGGAAGAGCGCCGATAATCCGCTCGTGCTAAAAGTCGTGGGTGAAGGCCCGCTTGCGGAACTGGTCATGGCTTCTACAGAAGTTTGCTCGAAGATCGAGTATGTAGGAGGCAAACTACTCTCTGAAGTTCTGGACCTGATGCGGAACGCCGAATTCCTGGTCTTTCCTTCTGAGTGGTATGAAACGATGGGCCGGACCATTATGGAAGCATTTGCCGTGGGCACTCCTGTGGTCGCAACAAATATTGGCCCACCTGCAACCATGGTGGTCACAGGGGAAACAGGGTTCCATTTCCAGCCGGGCAATGTTGCTGAATTGAGAGGTCGCGTGGAATGGTGTTCTCGCAATTTTGATCAACTTCGTGCGTTGCGGGGTAAAGCCAGGGAGGTTTTTGAAGCAAGATATACCGGCGCCGCAAACCTTGAAATGCTCTTAGCTATCTATCGAGCGGCGAAGTAGCTTCCAGAGCAGGCCCCGGATTGAGGTTGCGGAAACCCAGTATGTCCATGATATTCTCGACGAGCACAGTCGTAAGCTCTCCAGGCGCAATTCCAGCGCCGGGGACTTGGTTCGCTCTGCAGGTTGGCACGACCCGGGCCCTCGCTGTCATGTTTTGCGAATTCGGTTGAAAGGCACGGGCAAGAAGAAAGATGAGCATTGCACTGATCACGGGTTCCGCTGGGCTCATTGGTTCAGAGGCTGTGCGTTATTTTTCTACCAAGGGGCTGCATGTTGTTGGAATTGACAACGACATGCGTAAATACTTTTTTGGCCCAGAAGCGTCAACGGAATGGATGCGCAAGGAACTCGAATCAACCATATCCAACTATCAGCACAACAGCATTGATATTCGCGATCAAGCCGCAATTTTCGATGTATTCCGCCGGTGTGGCAGGGACATTTCATTAGTAATTCATACGGCTGCCCAGCCTTCGCATGATTGGGCGGCGCGTGAGCCGCTGACTGACTTCTCGGTAAATGCCACCGGGACACTAAACTTGCTGGAAGCCACGCGGCAATTCTGCCCAGATGCTCCATTTATTTTTACTTCCACCAACAAAGTGTATGGCGCCTCACCGAATGAACTTCCCCTGGTTGAACTGGAATCGCGCTGGGAACTGAATAAGTCCCATAGGTTTAGCGAGAAGGGAATTACTGAGGAGCAGCCGATTGATCAGTCAGTGCACAGCGTATTTGGTGCTTCCAAGGTCGCCGCTGATGTAATGGTCCAGGAATATGGCCGCTATTTTGGACTCAAGACAGCTTGCTTCCGGGCGGGCTGCCTTACGGGGCCAGCTCATTCCGGCGCTCAGATGCATGGCTTTCTTGCTTATCTTATGCGGTGTAACGTTACGGGAATTCCTTATACGGTTTTTGGCTACAAAGGCAAGCAGGTCCGGGACAACATGCACAGCTCTGACTTGATCAGGGCATTTGACCGCTTTTTCCAGCAGCCAAGATCGGGCGAGGTGTATAACGTTGGCGGCAGCCGGTTTTCAAATTGCTCCATGATTGAAGCTATTTCCATGTGCGAAGAAATTTCGGGAAGCAAGATGAATTGGAAATATGGGACTGAAAATCGTATTGGCGACCACATCTGGTGGATCAGCGATATCAGCAAATTCCAATCCCATTATCCTGGTTACGAGTTACAGTTTGACTGTCACGCCATTTTGCGGGAAATCCATGATCGAAACCAGGGACGCTGGAAGGATTCTTCTCGAGTCATCCACGCATGAGTGTGTCTGAAAAGAAAAGTATCCTGGGAGTTCTCATTGATGACGCAAACCTTGAAACAGCCACACAAATAATTATTGAAGCTGCACGGCAGCGCAGTCCCCTGGCTATATCGGCCATGGCCGTTCACGGTGTAATGGAAGGTGTGCTTGATTCTGTTCACCGTTATCGCTTAAACCATTTGGATCTTGCCGTGGCAGACGGCCAGCCGGTGCGCTGGGCGCTGAATCATCTCCATTCCACTGGATTGCGCCAGCGGGTCTATGGGCCGAATTTGACGCTTTCAGTCCTGGCGCGCGCTGAACGGGAAGAGATGGCAGTTTATTTTTACGGAAGCACCCAGGACGTGCTTGACCTTCTCTGCAGGAATATCCAGAAAAAATTTCCGAAGCTGAAAATTGCCGGCGCCAGCCCTTCTACTTTTGGACGAATCACTTCACCGGCCGCCGACCGTGTTCGCGATCAGATCACCCAGTCCGGTGCGCAGATTGTTTTTGTCGGCCTGGGCTGCCCCAGGCAGGAAGTCTGGGCCTATGAATTCCGTGATCGTCTTAATCTCCCAATACTTGCCGTGGGTGCGGCATTTCCGTTTTTGGCGGGAACTCTCCGCCAAGCACCGCAATGGATGCAGGATCGCGGGCTCGAGTGGCTGTTTCGATTGTGTATTGAGCCGCGCCGTCTATGGCGCAGATATTTGATATTGAGTCCAGCATATTTATTTCTGATCTCTTGCCAGAGGATGGGCTTTCGGTTTAAAACCGGCGGAACAGAGCCAACCCAAGAAATACTGCACGGTTAAAGCCTTATATGAGACCGGATTGTGAAGAGTGCGTTGCGAATATTTGTGCAGCAATTGTGATGGTAGATCGTCAGTACGCAGATCACAGGGACGATCCTTTAATCGTGATGAAACGAAAGCGCTCATTTGTTAGCATTGCGTCTGTGGCAGGTATGCAGGACTTTGGCAGTGGATGATCTCTACATGAGAAAATGGGATTGCGTGTTGGATTACGAGGTGGTCATGCCTACAACGAATGGCAGCACGAGGTCTCAGGCGTGACCGGACCTCTCCCCAAGGTAAGCATTCTTATGCTTACCTGGAAAAGCTATGAAATGACCCGGGATTGCCTGCTCTCTCTCCGGAAGCTTGATTATTCGAACTTTGAGATTGTGCTAGTCGACAATGGTTCGGGGGATGGCTCACCGGAACGGCTTGCCTCTGAGTTTCCAGAAGTTCGTTTGATCAAAAATGCAACCAACCTTGGATTTCCTGCCGGCAATAATGTGGCGATCCGCGACGCTCTTGAGCGTAACCCCGATTACCTGCTGTTGCTGAACAATGACACGTTAGTTGCACCTGATTTTTTGTCCAGGCTTGTCACCGTGGCAGAGAGCGAAGAAAAAATTGGGATCGTAAACCCTAAAATTCTATACTTCGAGCCCGATGACCGTATTTGGTTTGCCGGAGGTTTTTACAGACCGGGACAGAGTTTTGGCACGGTTCGGGGCCTGAATCGCAAGGATGTTGGAAAATTCAACGAAACCGATGAGATTTCATTTGTTACTGGGTGCGCATTCTTGATCAAGGTTGGAGTTGTTCATCAAATTGGTTTGCTGGATGAGATTTTTTTCCTTGGATTTGAAGATTTGGACTGGTCGGTGCGTGCTATCCAGGCCGGTTACAAGGCCTTTTATGTTGGCTCCTCTGTGATATGGCACAAGTCCTCTTACGATACCAAGAAAAATCTGGGCAAGCCGGTGAAGGATTTTTACAGTACACGCAACAGCATTTTATTCGCGCGCAAGCACGTTGCCGCCAGATACTGGCCATTGTTCTTTTTGTCCCTTGGCGGATACGTCGCATTTCGTTCCGCAGGTTACCTGCTGAGGATGGAATTTGCCAGAATCGCCTCACTTTATCGAGGGATTTGGTCCGGTAGCTTCACCCCGATGCCCTGAAGAGAGCATTTCGTAAGTAGTTACACTATGATGTAAATGACACCAGATGCTCTGTGCGGCTTTATCGATTGAATGATGAAAAACTCGTCTCTCACAGTTCCTATGCCGAATCCGACGCCGCTTCTTTTTCTTATGGCGTCAATTCTTGTTTGGGGTTTGTTGAGTGAAGACAGCGGCGCGGCAACTGTGGTTGCCATTGTTATTTTGCCGTTCGTGACTGGTGGGCTCGTCTATTTTTTATCTAAAAGGCCCATTGCCGCGGTTGTTGCTGTAGTTGCTGCTGGCGCCATGGCCCGTTTGTATGTAGATCTTTTTGGCATGAAGGCCAGGCCGGAACATTTTGCCACCGTCCTTTTTTGCCTGGCTCTGCCTTTCTGGAAAAGATATCAGTGGCCGCGTCCACGCTGGGCCTTGGCCGATCTGTTTCTGGTGCTTTACATGGCAGCGAACCTGCTGAGTTCACTGATCATGTCGGTCGATCCACCCAAGACTTTCAGATGGGCGATGCAGCAAGTCCTGGTCATACTTCCATATTTTCTACTACGGATATTTTGTTTCGACCGTGAGCGTTTCCGTAAGGCCTTCAATATTTTGCTGATTGTTGGCGCGGCCCAGGCGGCCATTGGCGTTTTCTGTTTTTTTTCCAACCTGGCTTTTGACACAGAGTTTGGCATGGAAATGGGCCAGTATGGAGCAATCCCCGGTACTTATGGAGTGGACTATGAGGCGAATATTCTGGGGGCGATTTCCGCAGCGGCATTTGTGATGATGCTGGTAATGTATCTCAAGGAACGACGCCCAATCCTGCTGTGGGGAACGGCGGTAACTTTTGCAGGAATGCTGATTGCCCTGGCGAGATCGGCCATTGTCGCCTCAGTGATCGCTGTGGGATTGTTCGCGATACTAAGCATAAAGGCTGGATTAATTGACATGTCTGGTTTCAAGCGAGTCGTGGGGGCCCTTCTCGTTACCTGCATGGTGATTGTCCCATTTATCATTCCGTTGTATGTGGATAGATTCAGCACAATTGATGTGTCCGACATTTCCGCGGATGACGATACTGCATTTCGCGTTGTTGCGCTGGTAACTGCGATGGACGGAATTACGGCTCATCCCATTCTTGGCAATGGAACCTCGAGTTTTCAATTGTTAGTGAGTTATTCAGACATGGATTTGGGCGACTCTGATAAAGGCACATGGATCAGCAATACGGAACTTAGGGTGTTGCACGATACAGGGATTGTTGGCTTTGGCCTATTGTTATGTTTTTTAGGTAATTTGGCGTGGCGCGCGGTGAAGATTTTGAAACAGGAATGGATTGCGGAACTATTGGCGTTGCTGCTGGCGTGCGTGGTCTATGCTATAACTTTTCAAGCAACCGAAGGCACCCTGATGGAGTTCTTCTGGGTCCATATCGGATTGCTGGGGTGTGCTATTTCCGTGTATGAGAATCAGCTAAAGCAAGCCAACTCGAATAGCAACTCTTCAGGTAACGCTTACACATGATAATTCAGGGAAACCAGGATGCTCTTCGTGAAGAGCGCAAGCTTCGGATCGCCATTTTTGGAGGCCGGGGCATCCCTTCAACGTATAGCGGTACGGAAACATTCTTCGTCGAGCTTGCGCCCAGGCTCGTTGCGCGTGGCCATGAAGTGATTGTGTATTGCCGGAAAGCTCTTTTTAAAGAGCGTCCTCCGGAATACAAAGGCGTCCGTCTCATCTATTTGCCAAGCATTGAAACTAAGAACCTTGGCACCTTTACACACACACTGGCCTGCATGACTGACGTTCTGCGGCGAGATATTGATGCCATGCTGGTGACTAACGTAGCCAACGCATTTCATTGTGTGATCCCCCGTATTTTCCGCCAGAACTGCGCTATCAACGTGGATGGCATCGAATGGATGAGAGGCAAATGGGGGCCCTTAGGTAAAGCATACTTTCGCTGGAACGCTCGTCTGGCCGGCAAGATACTGCCCAAAGGCATCATCACGGACGCATATGCAATGAGGCGGTTATACCTGGATGAATTCAATACTCCCTCTGCCTGCATAGCCTATGGTGGAAATATTGAAAGCTCAACGCATCCGGAGGTTATTCGCCAATATGGACTGGAGACGGACAATTATTATCTGATTGCTAGCCGGCTTGTTCCTGAGAATAATGCCGCACTGATTGTTGATGGGTTTAAAAAATCGCCAACCAGACGACTGCTGGCGATTGCCGGGGACGCCAACTATAGCAGCCAGTTTATTGACGATCTGAAAGCGAATGCGGGAGACCGCGTCCGTTTTCTTGGCCACGTTGACAATATCGATCACGTGAAGGAACTTCACTGCAACTGCTTTGCTTATATCCACGGGCACATGATGGGAGGCACCAACCCAGCCTTGCTGAAAGCGCTTGGTTTTGGGAACTGCATCCTCGCGCATGACAATCCTTTCAATGATGAAGTCCTGGGTGGCTACGGAGTTTTATTTCGTGATGCCGATGAGCTCGCTGCAAAGATAACGCAGCTTGAAACCCACCCGGAGATGGCCCAGGGATACCGGCAGCGCGCGCCGGAGAGGATTCGCGATGTCTACAACTGGGAACGCATTACCAGTCAATATGAAGAGCTTTTTTATTTGCTGGCCGGCGGAAAAGATCCAACCCATGTGCATTCAAGCGTGTGCCAGCAGGAAACACAAACAGTGGCGCCGCTCTAGTTGTTTTTCTTTTTGCCATACACAAATATCGCTTCGATAATTCGGCGCATTGAGAAACGGCGCTATTGTTAAAATGAACATTAATGCATCTGATCATCACACCATGAATTCCCAGGAACCCGAAGCTCAAAAACTCAGTGCTCTACGCTACAGCATGGAACACGAGGCTGTTTTGGGCAATAAGTACAGCCGACATCGAATTTTCGTTGACCTTGCCTGTCAGGGGAAACGAATACTGGAACTGGGCTGCGCTGATGGGTATATCAGCCGGCACCTCAGCGAACGTGGTTGCAGCGTCACAGGAGTGGAGATTGATGCGGAAGCCGCGGAGCTTGCACGATCATGGTGCGAAAAAGTTGTGGTGCATGATTTGAACGATCTTGAATGGGCAAATCAGGTAGGTGGAAAGTTCGATACCATTCTCTGTGGTGACGTACTGGAACATCTGGCTAAACCGGAAACTGTTTTACGGCGTATTCGGCGGCTTCTGTTGCCCGGGGGTAGAGTGGTTATCTGTTTGCCGAATATCGCGCATATTCGCATCCGGCTAAAACTGCTCCTGGGCAGGTTTGACTATGGGCCAACGGGGATTATGGATGTTACACATTTGCGGTTTTATACATATAAAACCGCGCAAGAGTTCATTGAGCATGCCGGTTTCAGAATAGTGTCATACCATCCCATGGTAGGTGGAGGAATGCCAACACATTGGTTCCGGGTTTTATTTCACAAGCTATTTGCCGGCAGCATCCTGTTTGTAGCTGTTCCTGCTACGGAGAAAATGCCTATTTCCGAATCTCAGCCATAACGTAAGGATTGATAAAAGTCCGGCGGACAGGTTCAGGCATGTTATTTACCCAGAGTTCAGCCAGGGGCGCGAAAGGCTTCAGGAAACCTCGTTTGAACCGGCCAAACTGGAAGTAATTCCGCAAGGGCAATGCCCCGAAATGCCGGGAACCATTTTCACCAACGAAAAGATTTTTTACCTCGGAATATGAGAGCAAATGATATTGTCCCCATATCTTATGAACATTCATTCCGGTTTTTTCAAAAATATAGGCCCGCAATCGCCCCGGCTGCTGGATAGCATCTCCCGGGCCATGTTGAATATCGATAGGAAAGCTTTTATTGGGGCAGGCAATCAGGATTTGGCCGCCGGGCTTGGTGATGCGCAAAATTTCTTTTGCATATTGATCGCGGTGCAATTGATAGTTTGGCGCCAGGGTGCAATGTCCATTCACCGTGCCTATGTGCTCTATGACTCCGAAAGAATAAACTACATCGAAGGAGTTATCCGCGAACGGTATCTTGGTGGCACTGGCCTCGACAAAGCGATCAGGATCATTTTTCGCAGCCTTCCAAAATGGAGCCAGATCCGGCAAGTCAATACCATACGCGTCAAATCCTGCATTCACCAGGGCCATGGCGGATTTGCCTACGCCGCAACCTACGTCGAGAATTTTTGGATTCAGCTTCTTGTCCAGAAACTGGCTTAAATACATTTCAACCACGGCGGGTCCACAATGATGTTGTTCGTTGGCATATGCTTCAGAAGTGGTTGAAATATCCATGCGTTCTTTCAGCATGGAAAAATACCCATTGCGGCTGCGTTCGAAAACCGCCGCGCAGTTTTCGCATTTTAAGCTGTCTGGAGTCTGGATTTTTAAGGGGTTATTGCAATGGACGCAAGTGTACACAGGGCAATCTTAACACAAGTGAATTTCATGCTGTTGCCAGGGACAAGAACGGTGTCTAGTACATGATCTATCGGAAATTATGATTCAATCCTTGCAGCTTGCGCCAGTCAAATGCACATGAAATAATCTTCTAGATACCGATTTTCTCTTGAGGAGGATTATGCGGATTCTTGTCGCCGGAGGCGCTGGTTATGTTGGTTCTACGTTAATTCCCAAGTTGCTGGAACGGGGCTATGACGTAGATGTGGTTGACCTGTTTTGGTTTGGCAATAACCTTCCGGCTGAAGTCCGCATCATCAACCGGGATTTGTTTGACCTTCAGACAAGCGATTTGAAGGAATATGACCAGGTGATTTTTCTGGCTGGTCTGTCAAACGATCCCATGGCGGAGTTTTCTCCGAGCAAGAATTTTGTTTTTAACGCAGCCGCCCCCGCGTATCTCTGCTACATCGCCAAGCAGGCCAAAGTGAGGCGCTACATTTATGCCAGCTCCTGCTCGGTTTATGGATACACGGAAAATGAGCTTTTTGACGAAGATCGTCCAGTGTCTTCCTCCTATCCGTATGGGATTTCAAAACTCCAGGGTGAGCAGGCTGTCATGCAGTTGGTGGACACTGATTTTTCTGTGATCGCGCTGCGCAAAGGCACCGTTTCCGGTTACAGCCCGCGCATGCGATTTGATCTCATCATCAATACAATGTTTAAATGCGCCATGAAAGACGGAGTAATTCGCGTCAACAATCCAGCAACATGGCGTCCGATTTTGAGCATTGAAGATGCAGCCATGGCGTACATACGCGCGGTTGAAGCCAACCAGTCGCTCTCGGGAATTTTTAACGTTGCCTCAGGGAACCACACGGTGGGAGAGGTTGCCGACCTGGTTAAGACCACCATCCATGAAGAGACAGGAAGCAGCCCAGCCCTTGACATTAAACACATTCAGGACATTCGCAATTACAAGGTCGCGATTGAGCGGGCAAAAAATATTCTGAGTTTCCATCCGCACCACAGCGTGAAAACGATTGTCCGCAACCTGATTGAGAATATGTCCAAGTGCAAAGACTGGGACAATCCTAACTATTACAACATTCAGGTATTTAAAGGGCTGGACGAAACAGAGCGCGCGAAACCGGTGACAAGTTCCGTCGGGGCCAGACAATAATGAAGGTAGCGGTCATCGGCGGCAACGGCCAGCTTGGTCGTGACGTTTCGTCAGTTTTTTCAACTGAGGGCCATGCAGTAACAGACCTCACGCATCAGGATATTGAGATTTCATCCCTGGAATCCGTTCGGACCGTGCTGGCGGCTTTGCGTCCCGAAGTTGTGGTGAACACCGCGGCATTTCACAATGTGGATAAATGCGAAGCTGAACCTGCTTTGGCTTTTGCAATCAATGGAATCGGAGCACGCAATTTAGCCCAGGTCACAGAAGAAGCGGGAGCTACGATCCTTCATATCAGCACGGATTATGTCTTTGATGGACAGAAGGGCACACCTTATGTTGAAGAAGATATGCCGTCTCCGCTGAATGTCTACGGCAACACCAAGATTTCCGGTGAGTTTTTTGTGCGCTCCACAAACCCGCGCCATTTTGTCGTTCGCGTTTCTGCCATCTACGGCGAGAGTCCCTGCCGGGCCAAAGGCGGATTGAATTTTGTGGAGTTGATGCTGAAGCTTTCCAGGGAACGCAAAGAGCTGAGAGTGGTGGACGATGAATTTGTTACTCCCACTCCTACTGCACAAATCGCACAGCAGCTGGTTGCGTTGAGCCGATCAACAGACTACGGGCTGTATCACGCTACCGCTGAAGGCAGTTGTTCATGGTATGAATTTGCCGCTGCCATTTTTGAACTTACAAGCACCAAAGTCGGGCTGGAGCCAGCCAGACCGGGAGAGTTTCCTGCAAAAGTAGCGAGGCCGAAATATTCTGTGCTGGAGAACCAGGCTTTAAAGAACAAGTCCTTGAACGTTTTCAGCCATTGGAGAGAGGGTCTGGAAAAATACCTGGCTCGCAGAGCGCAGACAGCAACTCTTGTTTCCGCCTGACAACCGTCAGCGTGGAGGCCATAAAAGAATGCTCACCTGCTGAGTTTTGGATTGTCAATAGTTGCTCCATTGCAGCGGGCTTAGGTTTTCAGGAAATGGAACAATAAACTTCAAGCGCTTTTTTCGCCAGCATGCCGCGCTCAAATTGTGCGCTACGTTTTAGTCCTCGGGCTGAAAGCTGCTTTTTCAATTGAGGATCTGTAAGAGCTTTGCCTATTGTGTCCGCGAGTGATCCGGTATCCAGCGGGTCGACCAACAGCGCTCCATCGCCAGCCACTTCTTCAAGAGAAGAGCCGAAAGACGTGATAGTCGGCACACCGCTCGCCATACTCTCGATCACGGGCAGGCCGAAACCTTCAAAAATCGAGGGGAACACAAATAATTCCGCAGCATTGTAAAAGAGCGGCAAGTCCTCAGAGGGCACATAGCCTGGAAAAATGACAGATTTTTCCAGTTTAAGCTGTTTGATTTTTTCGAGCAGCCGCTCAGATTGCCAGTCTTTCTTGCCCACGAGTACCAACTTAGCGGTAATGCCTTGTTGCCGCACCCGGTAATAGGCATCCACCAGCCGGAGCAGATTTTTTCTTGCCTGAATCCTGCCCACATAAAGAACAAACGGGGAATCTATGCCAAAGGTTCTAGCTATATGTTCCTGGCAGCGGCCTTTATCTCTTGGCTGGAATTCAGGCGAGGCCGCCAGATAGGCTACTGTGATTTTCTCGCGAGGTATATTAAAGCGCTTGGCAATGTCGGCTGCGGAAAATTCTGAAATTGTAAGGATGTGCGTAGCCCGTCTCGCTGACCAGCGCACCATCGTCTTCATCCGCGCAGCCTCGACCGGATGGAATGCTTCAGGTATGTGTTCATGTGCCAGATCATGAATAGCTAATACTGAGCTGGTTTTCGTCAGCGGCGGGAGGACATATTGACAGTGAAAAACGTCCGGTTTGGTTTTTCTCAGCAGGTGCGGAAGTGCGCCGCAAATCCGCACAATTGGATTCCCGGGGGTTTTTGTAAAACTGAAGCGAGGATCATTCTGGCCGCTATTGAGCGCTGCCGGATGCGTGTAATAGAGTTGATATTGGTGGTTGCCCTGGTCCTCTGCCAGGCCGCTCAGAAGCTGCCGGATATATGTCTCATTTCCCCCAGACTGGCTACCAAGACTATGTATATCAATGGCAATATTCATCGAGGATGAGGGAGCAATTTAAGTGGTGTTTGTCGCTGCCGCGCCAGAGTGTTCATGAATTTTCTATTTGGCACAGCAAGTATAGCAGGATGCAAACTTTGCTTTCCTGATTTATGAGCAGACTTAACGGCCCAGTCGTTGCTGCAGCTATATTTGCTCGCATTCGCGCTTGAAATAGTTTAGAAATCCATGAGATAACTTTACGTGAAGCTATTTCCACATCGCGAATTTGCGTTCTACTCATTTGCCTTGCGTGCCGGTCTGGCGAACCTATTTTCAAACGGAACGCGTCTTGGAATCAAAAAGACTATCGGGAAAATTACGCAGCCCATCAATGCCTATTCGCGGTTTCCCGAATACTATTGGTTCGAAACAGCGATCCGAAATCATCTGGATGCGGTTACCGCATCCAGAAGGCTGAAAATTCTCGATGTCGGCAGCCCCAAAATGCTGGGGCTGTATCTTGCCTCGAATACTGAAGCCGAGATAATGCTGACAGATATCAGCGCGACTAATGTGGACGAATACCAGACCATGTGGCAAGCGCTGCAGGCAAAAGCCAGGGGCAAAGCGAGTTTTTCTCTGCAAGATGCACGCTCGCTTAAGTTTCCTGATGCTGAGTTTGATGTTGTTTTTTCCATGTCTGTAATTGAGCACATTGAAGGCGAACAGGGCGATTCTCAGGCAATCCACGAACTGCTGCGGGTTTTGAAGCCCGGAGGCCTGCTGGCCCTGAGTGTTCCGTTTGGCGCCCATTACGTTGAGCAAAAAAGAATTGGATTTGCTGGAGCAGCCCGCAAGACCGGGGACAGCGAAACCTATTTCTTCCAGCGTATTTATGATCGAGGTGCATTTCAGAAGAGAATCCTGGAACAGGCATCTGATTTGAATGAAATAACACTCACTGCTGTCGCCCGCAGAAACCAATGGCTGGCCCGCGCGTTCGGCTCGCTGGGAGAGAGCGCAAGGGGTGCTGTAGGTTTTGTGAATCCGCTGCTCTCGGTCGCTATTAATCGTTCAAGCAATGGCGTTGAGAACTCTTTCAAAGGAAGTTACGGCGACATCCATAGCGCCAGCGACGTGTATGGCGACCTGATTCTGACAGGACACAAGAAGTGACATTACCCAAGCCGGGCCAGAACTCCCGGTGAGAGGTTGGCGCCGCAGATTACAACTGTTGCTTTTTTTCCACGATAGCCATGAGCCTCTTTCAGAAATGCCGCTACGGCCACCGCGGCTGCGCCCTCAATGATCCATCCATGCAGCGCGCGCACCTTCTTCATGGCATCAAGGATTTCATCTTCAGAGACAAGCACAGAGCGATCAATCACGCGGGCACAAACTTCCAGCGTTACTGATCCTGGCTCAAGTCCCCCGGCGGTACTCTCAGAAAGTGTGGGCTGCTCCGGAACATTGAGGATGCGGCCTGCTTTGATGGATTCATAAAGGACAGGTGAATTCTGTGGCCAGCAGCCAACAATTTCTGTTTGCGGCGACGCGTATTTAACGTAAGCGCCAATGCCGCCGATCAAGCCGCCGCCGCCCACGGCAACGAACAATGCGTCGATTGCCGAAAGTTGCCGCAGTAACTCTACGGCGATGGTGCCCTGGCCGGCCATGACCTGCATGTCATTGTATGGCGAAATGAAAACTTTGCCTTGTTCGGTGGCCGCCGCGCGCGCTGCGAGTTCGGCTTCCAGCGGATCGTCGCCTGCACGGTGAAGGCGTGCGCCGTATTCCTCAATGCGCTTTGCTTTAGATGGCGATACATGCGACGAGACATAAACTTCAGCGGCAATGCCCGCGCGTTTGGCTGCCGCGGCAACGCCCAGGCCGTGATTGCCATTGGAGGCAGCAATTACGCCCAGCGCCGCTTCAGCAGGCGAGAGCGAAAGAATCTTGTTGCTGGCGCCGCGAAGTTTGAAAGAGCCTGTCTGTTGCAGGTTTTCCAGCTTGAAAAAGAGTTCTGCGCCTGCTTCGGTCGCTAAATCAGGAATCAATTCAACCGGGGTCTCCAGCACGGCGGGTCTGATCCTGTCAGCGGCTTCCGCGATCTGCCGGGCAAGATCGGTAATGGCGTGCGGCGTTGTTCGCGATGATTGCGGAAACTGGCTTTGCATGGCTGGAAATTGAAAGCGTAAGCGGACAGGCGGGGGCTGTCAAACCGGCAAGCAGATTAAGCCGCGAATTTCGCGAATGTACACGAATCAAATAAACAATGATTCGCGTTTTCCGCTACTTCGCGGTTAAAAATTTTTTGATCTTCGAAAATTTGCGACGAAAAGAATCCCGGCTGACCGCTGATTGCTGAATACTGAGGGGCTGTTTAGCGACGGACGAAGATTGCCTGAAGCTTGCGGTCGAGCGCGGGGAAGCGGTTGCGCAATGCGGTGACCCAGCGCTGGGCCCAGGCATATTCCACAGAAAGAATAGACAAGCCGATCAACAGGAAAAGCACGCCGGGAAGAACAGGCAGAAAAAAGCCTATCACGCCCAGGAAGAGCAGGATCCAACCCGCTACGATAAGTGCGATACGCTTTACCATTCGGCTTGTTTGATGCAGGCAGGTGAGAGTTCGATCCGCCCAACCTCTGAAATAGTTATCGAGATAAGGCTATCAGCACCAAAATGGTTCGATAAAGTAACTTGGGTAACGTGGTTTGGAACTTGCTCAGTGCCTGGAGCTCTGGTGTGTGTGCGTCTTTGGCGGCGCGGGCGGGCCGGCCGGTTTGTCTTTGTCCGTTGCAGCAGAAGTTGCGAGGAGTGCCGTTACTGCGGTTTGATAGGTCATTGAGGCTGGCGTGGGCCGGAGCCGCGTATCGGTTTCCCGGCGTATGAACCTGAACGAATTCAGCAAAAAGATCCGGCCTTTCATATCAACATTCAGGCTGGTAATGCGCCATTTTCCCGGGGCCAACTGGGTCTGGGCAATTTCGTAAATGCCTCCTTTGGAAAGGCGGCCGAGTATTCCCCAGCCGAAGGAAACATCTTTTACCAGCTTGCCTTGTATCTGCACGATCCGTTCCTGGGCCTGATCGACCCAAAGTGATCCTTCCATGCCGCGGTACATCTGGCTTTCGCGGTCTTTGGGAGAGAACTCTGGATTGGGACGAAAGGTGAAGTGCAGCAAGCCCTTTTCACGCCCAGCAAAGTCAAAGAAAAAAGCCAGGGGAAAAGCCTGGACCATCCTGATCCGGCGCTGTGTTTCGGCTTTTTGGTCCTGCATCTCGCCTTTTACGGCATCGCGGTCTGACAAAAGTTTTTCCAGACGATGTTGTTGCTTCTCCTGCTGCTCAGGCGTGAGCGGCTCATCACGAAAAAGGACAATTCGGTCCGCGCGGCCTTCCGAGGTTTCAATTACGGAGCGTGTTTCAGTGCCCCAATTCCACTCCAGATGTTCCTGGAACTCATAGGGTGCAGGGTCTTCAAGGGCATTTAGCTCATGCTCTGTTGCATGGGCAATGAGCTCAAGCTGTTCGGCGGAAGCGGTGCCTTTGGTGGTTTCGGCAAAAGCGGAAGAAGCAAGAAGAGAAGTGCAGAGGAGCAGCGTTGTGATGATCCGGTGCTTATGTTGTCGAAATATGGCAGCGCAGCAGGCCAGCCTGCGGCTGCGGGACGTGATTTGAAACAGGGAACCAGACAGAATCATCGGCCCTTATTGTAAAGGGCCGGCCTTAACAATGGCCCATGATTCTGGCGGTTCAGCGGCTGAAATTTTAAATCGACAATTGATGGTTCTTTAGTTGTATGACGCGTCTTTTTAGGGTTCCACAGCTTGCTTCAAGGTCGTCTTTACACCAACGGCCTGCAAACTGGAGGAATCAAATCCGCCACCAAGGGCCTTGACCAGTCCAACGGATGTGACCAGGCGCTGGCCGAGGATTTGAGTCGCCAGGCGCTGGCTATCCAGGAACGTTTGTTCCGCAGTGATTACGTCAAGGTAGGTTACGAGTCCGCCGGTATATCTGTCGTTGGCGATCTGCAATGCGCGCTGTGATGCGTCCACGGCTTGTTGCTGGCTTTGTGCCGCCTGTGCCAACACACTCAGCCCGGAGAGCGAATCTTCAACTTCCTGGAAGGCGGTGAGAACTGTCTGGCGGTAGTTGGCCACGGAAGCCCCATAAGCAGACTGAGCAAAATCCACCTGTGCGCGCCGCCTTCCGGCGCTAAGGACAGTCTCAGCTACATTCGCTCCAAGAGCCCAGAAGCCGGTGGATGCGGTGATGATTTTAGTGATGTCGCTGCTTTCAAAGCCTGCCCCGCCGGAAAGGTTGATGCCCGGATAGAAGGCGCTTTTGGCGACACCAATTTGCGCGTTTTGTGACGCCATCTGGCGTTCTGCCTGTGCCACGTCAGGGCGTCGCTCAAGCACGTCAGACGGTACACCGATTGGAATTACAGGTGGCGGCAGCGCGAGCGGTTTCACCGGCATGCTGAATGAAGAAGCCGGAATGCCGACCAATGCGGCAATCGCGTGCTCAAATTGCGCCCGTTGCTGCCGCAACAGAGTGGCTTGCGTGCGCGTGGAGTTCAGCAATGTTTCCTGCTGCGCTACATCCAATCCGGAAGCGATGCCGCCGGTGTGGCGATTCTGTACCAGCGTCAATGATTTTCCCTGGTAATCCACGGAGGAATCGACCACGGCAATTTCTGCGTCCAGTTCGCGCAGGGTAAAGTAATCGACCGCCAGTTCCGCGGTAATCACCAGCCGGACGTTCTCGAGCGCGGCAGCAGAGGCCTGGTAGGCTGCATTCGCGGACTCAACATTGCGCCGCGCGCCGCCAAATACGTCCGGTTCCCACGTCAGGTTGAAAGGTATCCGAAAATCATTGGCTGTAGAAGGGCCCGTGAGAGGTATGCCGCTAACGGTTGGCACTCCGGCGGAGGTCCGAATGCGCTGTGCGGAGGCACCAGTGCTTAGTTGAGGAAACAAGCTTGATTGTGTGATACGGGCAGAAGCCCGTGCCTGCTCCAGTTGGTAGCGTGCGACCTCAATGGTCTGGTTGGCTTTGAGGGCCTGCGTTTCATACTGGACCAGTTCGTTATCAGAGAAAGTGGCCCACCAATCGCCCTTGGCAAGTGAGTCTTTAGGATCAGCGGCACGCCATGGCGGCTGTTCTTTCCAGGCAGGGGCCGTCGCTACATCAGGCCGGTGATAATTTGGCCCAACTTTGCAGCCAGCGAGAAACAAAATAAGAAGTACCGCGGAACCCAGACGCAGGAAGCTATGCTTCACGATTTTGCTCCGCCCTCGGTCTTGATATTTACTTCCTGCCCGTCTTCCAAAGAATCTGCCGGATTGACCACGATCTGATCATTAGCATCGAGTCCGCCAAGAATTTCCACCTTGGTGCCAAAATCGCGGCCAATGCTCACAGCCTTTAGATGAACTTTGTGATCGGGGCCAACCACGCCCACGCGAGGCCCTTCAGACCGGAACAGCAAGGTGCTGACTGGGACAGACATCCGGATATTTTGCACCGGGACCGCGAAGTGGACTTCTGCATAAGAACCGGGAAGCAGGCGGCCATCGGGATTGGGCACATCAATTTCAGTAAGAAGCGTGCGAGTTGCAGGATCGATGGAATCCGCGGTGCGAACTACTTTGCCGTTGAATTTCTGTCCTGGATATTCACGCAGTTCAATATAAGCCTGCAATCCGGCACGAATGGAAGGAGCATTGGTCTGCGGCACACTGACGAAGACGCGCAACGGGTCAACCTGGGCCACATCAAAAAGCTCCCGGCCCTGGCCGGCGCTTCCTGCGGTGATCAGGGCGCCCACATCAGTATTGCGGCGTGTAATCACGCCAGAGATTGGCGCTTCTACGCGCTTAAATGATTCAAGCTGCTGCAGCCGGCGCACGTTGGCTTCAGAGGCTGCCATGTTGGCCTGGGCCTGTGTGTAAGCGCTGGTCTGCTGGTCGGCTTCCTGCTGGGAAACTGAATCGGTTTTGCGCAGATTCACCCAGCGGTCCGCCGTGGATTTGGCAAGCTGCATCTGTGCCGCCGTCTGCTGTTTGGCGGCTTGTGCCTGCATCAGTTCCTGGTCGACTTCCGGGGTATCGATCTCAGCCAGCAGTTCGCCTTTTTTCACGTGACTGCCAATATCATGATGCCAGCGCAAGAGGTAGCCGTTGGTGCGAGCGTAGATCGCCGATTCTACATAAGCCTGGAGCTGCGCAGGCAGCACCAGTTCATCCGAGGAGCCTTCAATCCCTGGTTTGGTTACGCCCACAGTGGGGATTGCCAGCCGTTCCGTCTCTTTGGCCAGCGCTCCGCGTTCTGTAAGCCTGCGTGCCAATGCCAAACCGCCGGCAATGAGCAGGATTGTTAGCACGATCAGTGCCAGCCGTCCGCTTTTCGCCGCCGGTGGAGGTGGCTGATGATGCGGATTCGGCGAATGAGGCGTTACAGGTTCTGCGGTGTGTTGTTCCATAAGCTGTGTCATATTTTCTTATAAATTCCGTTTAAGTTCTTGAATAAATCTCCTGCGGCATGTCAGCTTGCATGGCTGCCCCGGCTTCGCGGCGTCCATGAATCATGCTGAAAACCACAGGAACAAAGAACAAGGTCGCGACTGTGGCAAAAATCAGTCCGCCAATCACGGCCCGTCCAAGTGGGGCATTCTGTTCGCCGCCTTCTCCCAATCCAAGGGCCATGGGCACCATGCCGATAATCATCGCCAGGGCCGTCATAATGACAGGGCGCATACGCGTATAACCTGCTTCCATTGCGGCATCAAAGGCGGTGAGCCCTTCCTGCATCCGTTCACGGGCAAATGAAATCACCAGAATGGCGTTGGCCGTGGCGACGCCCATGCACATAACTGAGCCTGTCAGGGAAGGCACATTCAGCGTGGTATGCGTTAACAGCAGCATCCAGGCAATGCCTGCCAAAGCGCCAGGCAGCGCAGTAATAATGACGAATGGATCCAGCCATGATTGGAAATTCACGACGATCAGCAAGTAGACCAGAACAATCGACATCACAAGGCCGACGCCCAGGCCAAAGAAGCTGCTGGACATGGTTTCTACCTGCCCGCGAATCACAATCGACGATCCTTTGGGGAGTTTTTTCTGGTAGCTATCGACGATTTTTTTTATGTCGCGCGAAACTCCACCCAGATCGCGCCCTTGCACGGCAGCATAAACATCAATGACAGGTTGAATGTTGTAATGCGAAACCACGGCCGGAGTTACGCCGGGTGAAACTGTGGCCAGATTGGCCAGCACCTGTGGAGTAGCCGATCCCGGCGCGCGGATGGGCGTATTCATTAATGCCTGCAATGAGTCCACGCGGTACTGCGGAGTTTGGACCGCGACGCTATATGTAACTCCATTTTCATGGTTCAACCAAAATGTAGGGGTTGTTTGAAAGCTGCCGCTGAGAGAAACCAGCAAGTTTTCCGCCACGTCGCGTTGCTGCAGCCCAACCTGCTGGGCGCGGCTGCGGTCCACATTCAAAACCAGGGCTGGAGAATTCATCATCTGTTGCACATGAACATCGGCGGCCCCGGATACGTGCCGGATCTCATTCGCCAGTTCCTGGCCAACCTTATAATCCTGTTCCAGATTCTTGCCTACGATTTGAATATCAATGGGCGAGGGAAGACCGAAATTCAGGATCTGGCTGACAATGTCCGCCGGCTGAAAGAAAAATTCCACGCCAGGGAACTGCTTTGGCAGTTCTTCACGCAGTTGTTTCACGTAGCCCGCAGTGGGATGGTGGTGCTCCTGATTCAGTGAAAACAGGATCTCAGCATCTGATGTGCCTATGCTGCCAGCCGTGCTGTAAGAGTTGTTAATGGAGCTGTATGGCAGCCCAAGATTGTCGAGCACGGTGACCAGTTCTTCTTTTGGAATTCTGGTACGAACATAATTTTCCACTTCATCGCAGAGGCGGGCGGTTTCTTCGATTCTCAGTCCAGCGCGACCGCGCACATGCATGCGAAATACGCCAGCATCCACGTCAGGAAAGAAATCCTGCCCCAGAAAAAAGACAATGCCCAGAGAGAGCACACAGAAGCCAAGAAATGTACTGACAAAAAGACGCCTGTGGTCCATGGCAGAGCGCAGAGTGCGGTGGTAAGCATTGCGAAGCATCTCAAAATGGGTCTCAAACCAGATTTGCAGGCGCTTAAACGGTGCTGTCCATCCTGTTCCAACCCTGAATTTGTCTTCATGCTCATGGCCTTTGAGCAGATACATGACCAGCGTGGGAACCAACGTTCGCGAGAGCAGATAAGACGCCAGCATGGCGAAGACGACAGCTTCCGCCAGCGGCACAAACAGGAATTTTGCTACGCCAGTAAGAAAAAACATGGGCACGAACACAATGCAGATGCATAGCGTGGAGACAAACGCCGGGACCGCGATTTGCGAAGCGCCGTCAAGAATGGCCTGCTTCAGCTCCTTGCCCTGGGCCAGATTGCGGTCAATATTTTCGATTTCTACCGTGGCGTCATCCACCAGGATACCGACCGCCAGGGCCAGACCTCCCAGGGTCATGATATTCAGCGTCTCGCCCAAAGCACTCAGCGTGAGGATTGAACACAGGATGGAGAGCGGAATGGAAATGGCAATAATAAGAGTGCTGCGCCAGTTTCCAAGAAACAACAGAATCATGGCTGCAGTAAGGCACGCAGCGGTGAGCGCTTCACGCAACACTCCACTAATGGAAGCGCGCACAAAGAGCGACTGATCAAACAGCGGCTTGATTTCCAGGTCACCAGGCAGAGTGGGCGCGATCCGCTTCAACGTGTCCTTTACGTCCCGCACAATATCCAGCGTCGAAGCGCCGCCATTCCTCATGATTGTAATCAACGTGCCGCGAAGCCCATCCTGGCGCACCACATTGGTTTGCGGCGAGTACCCGTCGCGCACGTGTGCAACATCACGGATATAAATCGTGGTCCCGTTTTGTGTCCTGATGGGAAGACTGTTGATTTCAGCGATTGTGTCCGGACTGCCGTTCATTGAGACTTCATACTGCAGAGCGCCGATTTTGGCCGTACCTGAGGGCAGAATCAGGTTTTGCGCGCCAATGGCGTTCACAACATCCACCGGCGTCAAGCCTTTGGCCTGCATTGCGGCAATATCAAGATCCACAGCCACGAGGCGCTGCTTTCCGCCATACGGGTAGGGAATTGCTGCGCCGCTGATGGTTGTTAGTTGCGGTCGAACGAAATTGACCGAAAGATCGTTTAGCGCTTGCTCGGAGAGGCTTTTGCTGCTGAGGCCGACCTGCACAATCGGCACGCTGGAGGCCGAATACACAATGATCAACGGCGGAGTGGTCCCCTGTGGGAGCTGCCGGACGGCCGTTTGCGAAATGGCCGTTACCTGTGAAAGAGCAATGTTCAGATTTGCCCCTGGATGGAAAAAGACCTTGGTAATGGCACGCCCATCCATGGCTTGCGTTTCCACATGTTCAATGTCGTTGACCGTTGTGGTCAAGCCGCGTTCCGTGTTGCTCACAATGCGGTCTGCCATCTCCTGCGGAGACAGGCCGGTAAACTGCCAGATAATGCTGATGACCGGAATATTGATTTCAGGAAAAATATCGACTGGCGTGCGCACGATCACGATGGGGCTGAGAATAAGAATCAGCAACGCCATAACAACGAAGGTGTAAGGCCTTTGTAAGGCCAGTCGGACTATCCACATCTGCTTGGTCCTTTAAATTGGGCTGGATCATTTGAACGCCAATCCAGCATGGCTGCACGGGGCACACCATATTGACGATACGTCTTGATTCGAGGGTTCAAGTTTAGATTATAGTGCAGTCTTCAAGCCGGGTTTCTGAAGATTCGCGAAGTTTGTGTTAAGAGTCTTTACGTTCGGTACTCTTGTGACGAAACGATTTTGCCGCAAATTTACCGCTGTTTTAGCTTTGTCCGTAAACCGGAATAGCCGCCCCATGAATGACCCTGGCTTCATCACTGCATAAAAACAGGATCACCTGCGCAATCTCTTCCGGCTTGGGCCATTTGGAAAAATCCGCGTTTGGCATGGCCTTGCGATTCGGTTCCGTATCAATGATGCTGGGCAGAATGGAGTTCACGCGCACGCCGGAATCTTTTACGTCCTGCGCCAGCGAATCAAAAAGCGCCAGCGCCGCGGCCTTTGACGCGGCATACGCTGAAGCGCCTGCTGCATGATCAAACGCCGCCTTCGCTGCGATATTCACAATCGAGCCGCTTTTCTTGCGGAGCATTGCCGGAACCACTGTGCGGGCCAGGTTGTAACCTGCATGCACGTTTAAAGTCATCATGAGCTGATAGGTCTTGGGATCGGTCTCCCAGAGAGCTTTTCCGCCGGCAAATCCTCCAATGGTATTGACCAGAATATCCAGTTGGCCGTGGCGCGCTGTGATTCCATCCACCAGGGCGCGGCAGGCGGCTTCGTCCGTGGCGTCCAACGGCAGAAGTTCCAAAAGAGCATTGGGGCCAATAGCGTCCTTCAGCGCGTCCGCTTCGTCTTTCTTTATATAGGTAGCGATCACCGCAGCGCCTTCATGCAGCAAGGCCAGTGTTACAGCGCGGCCCAGGCCGCCGGTGCCGCCGGTGATGAGGGCTACTTTGCTTTTGAATTTGTTGGACATGGAATGAAACTCCTTTTTTAAACTTGCGCGAAAGGCACGGCCTGATCTTTGATAAACCCCTGATCTTTGATAAACCAAAGATTGATAAACAAAGATTTTAAAAGCTCTATACCTTCAATCGAAGCCAAGGCTTTTTTGATAATTAAGAGTGGCTTTTACCAATGTTAATTAAGTCTAATTTTTACACTTTTATTTACACATTGAATTGTGTAGAATTTATGCATGCCTACCAACCTTGCCATTGATGATCGACTGATTGAAGAGGCCAGAAAAGTGGGAAACCACCGAACCAAAAAAGAAGCTGTTACAGCGGCGCTGGATGAATACATTCGCCACCGGAAGCAGCAGGGTATTCTTGAAATGTTTGGAAAAGTCGATTTTGACGAGAGTTACGACCATAAAGGCGAGCGCCACCGGAAGCCAAAGTCGCGATGAAAGTTCTGGTCGATACAACGATCTGGTCACTTGCGCTGCGCCGCAAGCCTGAAGATTTAAGCTTTGCTGAGCGATCCATGGTGGAAGAGCTTCGTGATCTGGTTTGCGAAGGACGTGCGTTTTTACCTGGAATTGTGCGACAAGAAGTGCTTTCAGGAATCAAAAATCCAGCACAATTTGAAAAGATAAGGACTTTTTTTCGTCCATTTGCTGATACGACACTGGAAGTTGAAGATTATGAAATGGCAGCAACAGCACACAACAGTTGCCGAGCTAAAGGAATTGTGATTTCTGCAGTAGATGCGCTCATTTGCGCAATCGCCCTGCGTAAAGAGCTGCTTATCTTTACTACTGACGGTGACTTTAAATCCTATTCGCGAGTTCTCCCGCTTAAACTGCATTTGGCGCGGATAAACCAGCCCCTTTTTAATATAAGACCGCTCAGGTCTTGTATTCCCCCTGCCCGCTCTATAAAATAATACTGGGTTGGTATTGTATTAAGTCCCTGGCTGATCTGGGCTTGTGGGCTAAATTGCCAATCATTGAACGAATGTTCAGATTAAACAAACTCACGGACTACGGAATTGTGCTCATGGCGCATGTGGCGCGCAGCCCTGAAGAGACGCCGCACACGGCGCGCAGTCTGGCTAAAGAAACCAAGTTGCCGCTGCCGACCGTAGGTAAGCTGTTGCGTCAGCTCTCAGAGCGCGGCCTGTTGAGTTCGCATCGCGGCACCAAGGGCGGATATAACCTGGCGCGCGATGCTGGAACGATTTCTGTAGCTGAGATCGTATTGGCGCTGGAAGGCCCCATCGGTTTTACCGAATGCAGCGTATTTAAAGGGCTTTGCAACATGGAGCGCTCATGCGCCATCAAGAGCAATTCGCAGATTATCGGCGACGCTCTGCGTGACGCGCTGGACCACGTGAGCTTATTCGATCTGAATCACAAAATGGCGCACCACGAGCGTGCGCACAACCAGGAGCATCTGGTTTCGTCTATTAAACCGGCAAATGCCGTGGCAGAAGGAGTGCGATGAGTAGCACAGTCAATCAAATTAACGACCTCACACAGCAGGAATATAAATGGGGATTTATCACCTTCATTGACGAAGACCGTCTGCCGCCGGGGCTGAATGAAGAAATCGTCCGCGCCATCTCCTTCAAGAAGGGCGAGCCGGAGTTCATGCTGGAATGGCGGCTCAAGGCGTATCGCTACTGGATGACGCTGGAACAGAAGCACGCCGAGCCGACGTGGGCCAACGTGAAGTATCCGCCTATTGACTATCAGGGTCTCTCCTATTATTCCGCGCCCAAACAGAAGAAAGAATTGAAGAGCCTGGACGAAGTGGATCCGGAAATTCTCGACACTTACTCCAAGCTGGGTATTCCGCTGCATGAGCAAAAGCTGCTCGCCGGAGTGGCCGTGGACGCCGTATTTGACAGCGTCTCCGTGGCAACCACCTTCAAAGCCAAGCTGGCTGAAGTGGGCGTGATCTTCTGTTCATTCTCTGAAGCGGTGAAGAACCATCCCGAGCTGGTGAAGAAATACTTGGGCTCAGTGGTTCCGTACACTGACAATTTTTTTGGCGCGCTGAACTCCGCTGTCTTCAGTGACGGTTCGTTTGTCTATGTGCCCAAGGGCGTTCGCTGCCCCATGGAACTCTCAACGTATTTCCGCATCAACGCGCAGAATACGGGACAATTCGAGCGCACGCTGATCATCGCCGACGAAGGCGCTTACGTGAGCTATCTGGAAGGCTGCACTGCGCCGATCCGGGATGAAAATCAGCTGCACGCTGCCGTGGTTGAGTTGATCGCGCATGACAATGCGACGATTAAATACTCCACCGTGCAGAACTGGTATCCGGGGGACAAAGAAGGCAAAGGCGGCATTTACAACTTTGTGACCAAGCGCGGCAAGGCACTCGGCAAGAACTCAAAAATTTCCTGGACGCAGGTTGAGACGGGCTCGGCCATTACCTGGAAGTATCCGAGCTGCATTCTGCAGGGTGAC
>DASXZE010000168.1:0-17043 GCA_036502105.1 Candidatus Angelobacter sp.
CGGCGTGACCAGATTTTTTACGCCAAGGCTGCGGGCGAAGGCAATCCGGTGATTTATGTGGGCGCGAAGACCGGGCGCGATGGCATCCACGGCGCGACGATGGCGAGCGAAGAATTCAGTGAAGGCTCAGAGGCCAAACGGCCGAACGTGCAGGTGGGCGATCCGTTTCTGGAGAAGCTGTTGCTTGAGGCCTGTGTTGAAGCCATGCACACCGGAGCAGTCGTTGGAATACAAGATATGGGCGCAGCCGGCCTGACCTGCTCTACCTGCGAAATGGGCGCACGCGGCGGCGTGGGAATTGAAATTGAGCTGGACCTGGTGCCGCAACGCGAAACCGGCATGAACGCTTACGAGATCATGCTGAGTGAATCCCAGGAGCGCATGCTGCTGGTGGCGGAGAGCGGCCGCGAACAGGAAGTGCTGAAGGTCTTTGAAAAATGGGGATTGGATGGCGTGATAGTGGGCCGCGTGATTGGCGGCGGACGCTTGCGCGTGCTGGAACACGGCAAACTTGTTGCCGATATTCCGAACACCGCGTTGACCGACGATGCGCCGTTGTATCACCGTCCGCTGGAGCCATGGAGCGCGCCGGTTTCACGCACCAAGCCAGAAAACGTGAAGTGGAGCACCGCCACTGACCTGACGGAAAATTTGAAACAGCTGCTGGCTGTGCCGAACATCTGCTCCAAGCGCTGGATTTTTGAGCAATATGATTCCATGGTGCAATCGAATACCGTGGAGGGGCCGGGTGCGGACGCGGGGCTGATGCGGATTAAAGGATCAAAGCGCGCACTGGCCATGGCGCTGGACGGCAATGGACGCTGGTGCTGGCTTGATCCAAAGCTGGGCGCAATGCATAACGTGGCGGAATCTGCGCGCAACGTTTCCTGCACCGGCGCTACGCCAGTGGCGGCAACGAACTGCCTGAACTTTGGCAATCCGGAAAAGCCGCCGATCATGTGGCAGCTTTCGCAGGTGATTGATGGCATTACCGAAGCCTGCACCACGCTGGAAACGCCCATCACCGGCGGCAATGTGAGCCTTTACAACGAGACGCTGGGCGAAGGTATTTATCCCACGCCGGTGATTGGCATTGTGGGCATTTTGCAGAACGTGGATGACGCGATGACGTTCTACTTCCGCGAGGCTGGCCGCGAAGTATTTCTGCTGAGCGGCTCGCCACAGGGAGCAGCGGCGGGCAAAAACGCTGAAGCTGAATTTGGCTCTTCAGAGTACGCGAAAGATGTGATCGGCCAGATCTGGGGTGTCCCGCCGGCGCTGGATTTGCAGCAGGAAGCGGCGTTACAAAAGTGCCTGCGGGAGCTGATCCACGAGCATGCGATTGAGTCTGCCCATGATTGTTCTGACGGCGGCCTGGCCGTGGCGCTGGCCGAAGCTTGCTTTGTGAAAGGAAAGCCTGCGGCTGCAACAACTTACGTGGGCGTGGAGGTCGATCTTAAGTCCAACGGACTGTTCGCAGAGGCGGTTTTATTTGGCGAAACGGCCAGCCGGGTGCTGATTAGTTGCGACCAGAAAAAGGCTTCAGACATCCAACAAATAGCGGTAAGATGGGGCATACAGGCGGACCGGCTCGGTCGCACTGTTCCTGAAAAACTTGAGATTCATATTGACGGCAAGATAGCGGTCTCCGCAAAAGTGTCTGAACTGCGACAGGTTTGGGATACGGCGCTGGTGAAGGCATTGCATACGGAAGAGCAGTAGTTGGTACTTAGTTATTAGTATTTGGCTTTTGGCTCTCGGCTTTTGGCTTTGTTTCGAAGATTGTATCTGTGATGCAACGGCAGAGATTTTTTAGGAAATAGGGATCCCTCGCTACGCTCAGGACTGCGGAAACAATCGGGACTTCGGGACTTCGGGAAGCAAACAGTTTTCGGAAAGCAAGCAGTTTTTGGAATTCAACGTCTTCGGGAACTAACAGTGTGGAGTTGAGCAACCAATATGGCTTTCGACAAATTTAAAGACGAATGCGGCGTAATGGCGGTTCACAATCATAGTGAAGCCTCCACCATGGCCTATCTTGGCTTGCATCAGTTGCAACATCGCGGTCAGGAATCTGCCGGCATTGTATCTTCGAACGGCGAACGTCTTTTCATCCACAAATCCATGGGTGAAGTTGCGGAAATTTTCACCGAGCCGGTGCTGGCTAAGCTGCCCGGCGATCTGGCGATTGGCCATACGCGCTACTCAACCACGGGCGATTCTGCGGTGCTCAACGCGCAGCCCATCATGGTGGATTGCAACAAGGGCATGATTGCGATTGCGCATAACGGCAACCTGGTAAATGCCGGCGAGATACGCAGCCGCCTGGAAGCGCAAGGCTCCATTTTCCAGACCACCAGCGATACTGAAGTGATCGTGCACCTGATTGCGCAATCCAAAGAGCAAACGTTGCCGGAAGCTGTATGCGATGCTCTGCGCCGGATTGAAGGCGCGTTCTCTCTGATCATGATGACGCGCGATCGGATATTTGCGATTCGTGATCCGCGCGGATTCCGCCCGCTTTCCATGGGACGCATTCCCGGCGGCGGCGAAACCGGTGACACAGTGGTCTTTGCCTCTGAGACCTGCGCGTTTGACCTGATTGGCGCTGTGTATGAGCGCGATGTGAAACCCGGCGAGATGGTGGTGGTCGGTCCGGAAGGAACGTCTTCCCGCTTCTTTGCCGCGGAGATGAAACAGTCTGCGTGCATCTTTGAGCACGTATATTTTTCGCGTCCGGATAGCGTGGTGTTTGGCACGTCGGTGCAGGCCAGCCGTGAAGCCATGGGACGCCAGCTGGCAAAAGAGTCGCCGGTGGAGGCTGATCTGGTTGTACCGGTACCTGACTCAGGCGTGGCCGCTGCGCTGGGCTATTCATCTGAATCGCTGGTGCCGTTTCGCTTTGGGCTGATCCGTAATCATTATGTGGGGCGGACGTTTATTGAGCCGGAACAACGCGTGCGTGACTTCGGCGTGAAGCTAAAGCTGAATCCTATCCGCAGTCTGCTGGCGGGTAAGCGCATTATCCTGGTGGATGACTCTCTGGTCCGTGGAACCACCAGCCGCAAAATTGTACGCATGGTGCGCGACGCCGGCGCAAAAGAAGTGCATGTGCGCATCTCATGCCCGCCTACGGTCTCTCCGTGTTATTACGGAGTAGATACGCCGTCAAAGGACCAGCTCATTGCGTCGAATAAAACGCTGGAGCAGATTCGCGACTATATTGGCGCGGATTCATTGGCTTATCTATCTTTAGAAGGATTGCGGGCGGCCTGCGCTGAGGGCGAGAAGACGACCTATTGCACATCATGCTATACGGGCGTCTATCCTACAGATTTTATTCCGTTGGAACTGATTCAGCCGGTGGCAGCGCAGAAGAAGCAGTAAACCAGCTTCAGAAAACTCTTAAGCTTTAGGTCGAAATTCCATTTTCGTCAAAGCCAAGAATTTCATCGTTGCTTCGATGATCCAACGATGGCGGAAGGGAATCTACTCGTTTGAGTATTGCGTAGAGTTTCTGCTTTTCCGCTTGCGCGACAATTCATTATTGCTGCCAATGCTAAAAAGCCCTCGTAAATACTTCAAGGCCTTCAAAATGTACATTCACTGATTTTATGCTAACTGCTCACACTTAAGCCGCTGACAAGCTTCCCGAGATCAGGTCTGTAGAGCGTCCCTGCGCAGCAAGCTCACGTTCAGCGGCCCTGAGAACAGCTGCTTTGGCTTCCGGCAGATCGAGTGCGGGGATGATCGTCATGGTCTTGAGAATGCCCGCGAGTTCGAAGTAAACACGGCGGCATTTCTTCATGAACTCCACGGGATATTCCGGCTTACGCGCGTAAGCTGCAACTGGGTCGGCATCAAGCAGGTAGGCAATGTCAGGCCGAGGAACGAAGCCGTGAACAAATTTCACAAAAGCGCGGCTGAGCGGATTCGAGAGATTCAGGTTCGAAAGCTCGTCGTAGATATAGCGATCCAGAATCACCACGTCAGCGCCGCTTCTTTTGGCACGCGCTACGACCTGGCCGAGATGAATGGCGTCAAGCAAATACAGAAAGTGCCGGGCCAGCGTAAGATGCCAGCCGCGCACGTTCTTGTCACGGCGGTTCACCGGTTTCCCCGGCGCGCCGATACCACGCTCGCTTTTGTACACTTTGTGAACAAATCCTTCGCGATACTTCACGCCGACCACCACGTTGTCCCAGAAAGCGAGCAGCGTGGTCTTGAGTCCAGCGGCATGCAGCGCGGAGCGCAGGTTCTCAATTTGCGTCGACTTGCCTGCGCCATCGACGCCAGAAAAAGAAATAAGCAGCGGTGAATTTGAAGCAGCGTGATTGATTGGTTCTGTCATTTGGATTCGGCCCGTACGTATATATAGTGCTCCGCTTACATTAACCGTTTCACATCACTTCTGCGTAACACCAGCTAAGGTCGCACCTGGAGGAGTTGAAGACGTGCCGTGGCTCAGCGCATACACAATACCCAGCGCTGCTCCGCCTGCAACAACAGCTCCAACCTTTAGCAGCAAAGACCGTGTCTGGTGCTGCTTGGCTGGTGCAATGGCCACGCCTGCCGGCTTTGCCGCTGCGCCGCCAGAAGTGGGGACGCTTTCCGCAGTTGCCGCGCCCACAGGTTCGGTAGGCCTTTTAGCCTGAGGTCCATCGGGGAGATTCTGTGGCATTGATTGCGGCTGTGCCTGCTGCTCGCCTGCTGCATCAGGATACGTGGTGACGGGCTTCAGCGGCCCCTGCGAAGGATTCACATTGCTGCCAGGCTGCTGCGACGAATTTTGATTGCTGGTCGCTGGCGCTGCGGATTGATCCGTGGCAGGAACTGGCTGCGCAGTCGCAGGTGCTGTAGTCGTCGGCTGAACTGGAGCCTGCTGAGTTTGGGGCTGCTGCGCAGAGGACGGCGGATTGCTCTGCTGCGCCTGCAAAGATTGACCTAGCGACATTCCGATAATCAACATGGTGCCCAGGATGCTCGTAAATTTATTTTGGATTTTCATAAAACCCTCGGGGAACTGCTGGTTTTGTTTTGGCCCAAACTACTCTTGCTTAATGGGCAGCGCGCTTTCGGCAGAGGCACTTATGGTTTGCCTGCGGGTAGCGTGCTGGAGCAGGCTGCTCACGTCAGTGTCTCTGTCCCATTTATGTTTGATGCGGTTTTTGAGGCAACGGAAGAGAGTCTTAAAATTGGTTTTGTACCAGCAACATTGCTCCATATTGGGTGAAAACACCCCAACCATGCGCGCGCCGTTGAGCCCGGAGCCGTCCGTGACCAGCAAAGATGCAATAAAACGGTGATTGCCTTCCAGAAGAGTGACGGGGTGGGTCTCGTCTAAACCCAGGAAAACAATCATTCTTTTGGGGCCATTCGGCCCCAGATGCGAGTACACGGCCCTCATTTTGGTAGCGAATGCACTGGTATCATTGCCATCCAGCTGCTCTTGGACTTTGGCCGCCACATTCCGGGCTTTGAAGTCCCCATTGGCGATTTTTCTCCAATGGGCGCGCGGAAAGACGCTGACTTTTTCCACGTCTTCAGGGGCAAAGTCTATTTCCCACCATTGGCGGTCGTCGGGCAGCTCCCACCACATGGTGTCGCGACGGCGAAAAAGCAGCGCCTGGCGAATTGCATTTTCCGCCTCATTGGTAAGATCGGGATTGTTCACGATCTCCATAAACTGTCCGCGGTCAGCGTTATATTCCGGATGAAAGAATTCACCTTTCAGAAATTCTGAGATGACCTCCGCTTCGGTAATACGGCGCAGCTTCTTCATGCAGCCCCTGCCAGCGGAGCAGAATTGTGGCGACGCAAAAACGGCACCGCTACCAGCGCCAGCATGAGGGCCATGAGAACAATGCGTACCATGATGACCTCACGCAGCGAGCCATGAAACAGAGCAACACCCAGAACCAGAGCCCCACTGAACATGAGCTGCAGCCATGCAGTGTTGGCAATGCGGCGGGACATTTCATACGCGATAAACACGACGCTCAGCGAATACAATCCGGTGGCTGCTGCATAAAGCGCTAATAGCCACCCAATATCAATAAAGCGTGAGCCAAAGATCACACCCATGATCAGGTGCGGAAAAAGTGCGGAGATGGCAATGAACAAAAGTGAAAGTCCAAGCACCAGCAGCAATGGCAAGCCGATGCCGTGGGCTTTGTGCTGGGCTTTCGTTGGCTCTGCGCTGGCTGCGGCCGCCACAGGAAACATGGCATTGACTACGCCAAACCAGGAGGCGAAATAAAGCAGCCGTCCGATCTGAGAAATGGCCGCATAGACTCCTGCCGGATCGGACGGGAAATAATGCTTCACCAGCAAAATATCAATGTTGTTGATAATGACTTGCCCAACAAAGAAAACGATGGCCTGAACAGCTTCCGCCAGCAAAAGCGGTTCAGCTGTTCCTGGCTCGACGCGCAGTCGCGATGGCAATCTTGGCAGGAAGCAGGCTGAGATCACGGCAGCAGAGATTGCGCCCACGGCCCCGAGAACACCGTATCCGGCAACTACTAGTCCTGCTCCCACAAAGAAGCGCACCACCGCTTCAAGAACAAAATTGGTACCCAGCCGGGGAAACGCGCAGACGCCTTGCATCGCGCCGCGCTTCACACCCAGCGGCGCATAAGCCGCGATACCAAGAGCGAGAATTCCGATGATCCACGGGCTGGGAACATTCAAAAAAGAAGCGATGGGCCTCTGCGCGACAAAAAGCAGGGCCCCCAGAACAAGGCTTACAATCCAGGCTTTGCCAAGCAAATTGCGGACAACGGCAGCCTTGCCGGAATCGGCGTGGCTTCTGGCCACAAATTTTGCGCAGACCAGTTGAAAGGCCAGACTCACACAGGATGCGAGCAGAAGCAGAGTAACTGCGGCATTGATATTGCCGAACGCAGCCGGACCGAGCATCCGGGCCATGACCATGTTGTAGGCAAAATTGAAAACGTTCACCAGCATCATGGCGACAAGCATGATGAAGCTGCCGCTCAGCACCGTGGCCTGGGCGCTTGGCTGCGGGCGCATCGGGGTTGGGGCTGGCGCGTCAACTGCCGTGAGGGTGACAACGCTCTCTGATTGCGATATCAAATCGGAATCTCTTAAGCTGCTACGGATTGGACAGAAGAACGCTTGTTATGCAGCAACTGTTGCCGCATGGCATTGGGCAGGAAGCCACTATAGCTGCGCGCCGCTTCCGTTGAGGTTTCATAAATTTCAAACAGACGGTCCGTGCGAGTGAGTTCCAGCACCACGGCAGCCTGATCGGAGAGAGAAGCGAGCTTCACGTCGCCATCGCGCTTGTGCGCTTCAGACATGCAGCGCAGCAGCATCTCCACGCCAGCGGCGTCAATTTGCACGATCTGCGAAAGATCAAACACCAGTTGCGGGCGGTCAGCAGCCAGGAAAGGACGCACGTCACGCAGAAATTCGCGTGCAGCGCGGGCATTCACGCGTTCCGGCATTCTCTTGACTACTACTGGCCTGCTATTGATGTCCATATCGCCTCGCTACAACCATGTTGGGGAATTTGTGGGAAGTTTCTGTGTCACACGCGGAAGTTTCAAAGCCAGCCGCGTTACCCAGCGCCGGCGATGTCTGCCGCAACTTAACGTGCAAACCAGGTTCTTGTACTGTCGATCTGGCAAAAATACCTTGCCACGCCATGCGCGGAAGATAGGTCAGCATTTCTGTGGCCGAGCTAAAAAGCCTTTTGCCTGACTCAATTGACATAGCCGCAATCAGCTTGGGATCCGTTATCTGCACTGTTACATCGCGACGCAGATTCACGATCTGGCCCATGCCCGCAACTGAATGCTCCAGATCAAGGCCGGCTCCTACATAAGAGAAAGGCAGGACCGTGGAATTTTCAATGACCGTGCCGCAATCGACCACGGCATGTCTTTCAACCGAGCTGCAGCGCGTAATCACAGCGCCGGACCGCACACGGGCCAGTGATCCAACAAAGGCCGGGGCCAAAACGCGAGCGCCTTTTTCAACCGATGCACCCGGAGCCATCCACACACCGGGCTTCACTTCTTTTCCCGCAGGGCAGGTCTGGGTTTTGAGAGTGAGAATATCAATGGCGAATTGCCGCAGGTCGCGCGGACTTGCCAGCTGGTTCAGGTAACCTTCATGCTGGAAGAGCGGGCACTCAGTGCGGCAGCGTTCGAGCTGCGTCCGGAAGAGTGACGCGGCATCATTGCGGCGTGAAGCGCTGATGCAGAAAATCTCCAGCGGCTGAGAACCATAGGCCATCTGCGTGGCGCGGCCCTGGCGGTCCAGATGGAATTGGACCAGCTTTTCAAAGTCTACCTCCGCATACGTGCCCAGCCGGATCAACACAACCAGCTCAGCTCCGCTTTGCGCCATGTCATTAAATGCTGATTCGGCGGTACGCCAGAAACGATCAGGAGAGGCGGAGACACAGGCAACATCTGCAGGCAGTCCATAGTTGCGGACACCGGGAGACGGGGCCGTTTCCACTACCGCGCTGATTTGCGAAATTCCGTATTGCTGCAACCGCTCGGCCATGCGCTGGAGAGGTGTTTTCCCCACCACATCCATAACTCCCAGAAGTGCCGAGGCAGGTGTCTGGTCAACCTCTCCGGTACTTTCTGAATTGACCAGCAATAACCCGCGAATGTCCATAATCCTTTACCTGCTAACGTCCTGGCAGCCTGCGGTGAAGGGAGTGATGGAAATCAGAAACGGGAAAAACCCAACAGTACACAAATGAGGCCGAAAACAACTCTGTGCTACCGAACCACTGGGATTCTCTGGCAACTGAAATCCGCGCACAATACACGCGGCCAGCAAAAAATTATTTTTTGTTACTTTCTTATACCCTAAAAATAAAACAGAACCACTTTCTTCAAGGCAGCAGTGTTGGAATAGATGTCAATTGTCATGTACGTGTTGTAAGTTCAGAGCAGCTGCTGGACTTTTTTTTATGAGACTTTAGAACTAAGGCCATTTGCTGAACTTGCCAGGAACTGGCTTGTTAGAATTCTCTTATGACGGAACAAACCATAGTCTATTTTTCCCGCATGAACTCTTTAATTGGGCCGCTCTTGCTGGCGGCGACTGAAAAAGGTTTGCGCTGTCTGCATTTTGATCGCGGCATTTTACCGGCACCGGCAAAAAATGAAACCTGGATCGAATCGCCCGGATTTCTCCAGCCTTATGTCGACCAGATGGATGCTTATTTTCGCGGCAAACTGCGCGATTTCACTGGCAAACTTGAGTTAATAGGAACACCGTTTCAAAAAGATTGCTGGGAAGCCCTGCTGCAGATTCCCTACGGCGCAACCTGCTCCTATGCTGACATCGCTCGCGCTATTGGACGCCCCAAAGCTTTCCGTGCTGTAGGCCTGGCAAACCATGTGAATCCGGTGGCCATCATTGTCCCGTGTCATCGAGTTGTAGGCGCCAACGGCCTGCTCACGGGTTACGGTGGAGGCCTTAACACGAAGGAAAAGTTACTTCGCCTTGAAGGGGCGAAATTCTATTTAGCAAAAATTTCTCTAAAAACTACTAAAGAAGAAGACGCACCCCTGCAAATCGAGCTGCAATATTAAATCCGCTAATTATTAGGCGGCTTTTGCGATGAAGGCGCACTGCCCTTTTCCGGTTCAGGATTATTTGCGGGCACGCTGATCGGCTGCTTGCCGCCATTCGGTGACGTGGTATGCGATGAAGTTTTGTCGGTGCGCCCGCTCACCGTAAGGTTATTGACCAGCTTCTTGCTTCCCGCATATGACTGCACGATACGCGATGCGGTAATTTTCTCTTTGTTGGTAGTCACCGCTCCGTCCAGTGCGATAGTGTCGCCAGAAACCGTGACATGCGGACTGTCACCGGTCAAGGTTGGTTCTTTGCTGAGTGCACCTTGAATCTGGCCCTGCAAATCGGAATCCGTCATGGCGCTTACGCCGCCGGCATTTTGGTCAGCATTCTGCACTTCTGGACTTTGAACTATGCTCGAAGACGCGCTGCCAGCTACTCCGCCCGTGGTCGCCGGAGCATTGGAAGTGGGAGCTACGGGGGTACCCGACTTGCTCTGCGAACCATCGCCCACCTGAGTTGCTGGAGTGGTTGAATTAACCGGGGGAGTAGTTTGTGGCTGTTGCGCTGTCTGCGCATTCACAGCCGCTACTGACAAAATGAAGCCAAAGCCAAGAATATAAAGAGGAAATCGCATTTCATTGCTCCGTTTATTCACAAAAATATGCAGCACCGCGCCAAGCCACAAAATACATAGATGCATTTTCTGGCTAATGCGAGCTCTGTTTCCACCTCAGTTACCACTGGTTTATCAACCTGTTAAAAACACTGGCTTTGAGCGGGCTGGATGCATGACAATAACGGGGTTCGCGGCAAAAGCCGTGGGCAAACACGCAAGATTCTTACCATTTAATAAACTAGAGACACGTCAGCAAAGCTCGAATCTAAAACGCATTCGGCGTAAACTTACACATATGGCCCATACGCACGCACACGCCCCGTTGAGCGCCAGAGCATTGCGCTACTCGCTGGCGGCTACTTTTGCGTATGTGCTGATCACGCTGTTTGCCGGAATCCGGGCCCACAGTCTGGCCCTGCTTTCTGAGTCAGGCCACAACGTCACTGATCTGCTGGCCCTGCTGCTTTCGTGGGTGGCCGTTTTTATACAGACGCGCCCGCCCAGCGCCACCAAAACCTTTGGCTATCATCGCGCCGGCGTGCTGGCTGCTTTTGTGAACGCGCTCACCCTGGTGGCCATTGCGTTCTACATTTTTTATGAAGCTTTCCTGCGGATGCGCAATCCAGTTCCAGTGCATGCCGGAATCATGATCTGGGTAGCAGTGGTTGGCGTGGTCATGAATGGCGCGATTTCCTGGATGCTGTTCCGCGCCGCGCATGACGTAAATATCCGCAGCGCTTTTATCCATCAGTTTGGCGATACCCTTTCCACCGCCGCCGTCATCATAGGCGGCTGGATCATTATGCTCACGGGAAAAACCTGGGTCGATCCGGCGCTTTCCATAGGAATTGCCGCTTTGATTCTGTGGTCGTCATCAGGAATTATTCGCGAGACGCTGAATATTCTTTTGGAAGGTGTTCCGCAGGGGCTCTCCGCCGAGCGAATCACCGCCAGCCTGACGGAAGTGACCGGCGTGCGCGATGTCCATGACGTACACGTTTGGAGTATTGGTTCCGATACACACGCGCTCTCATGCCACGTAAGAATTGACGACATCACGCTTTCAGAGAGCGAAGTGATTCTGCGGCAGGTCAAAGGCATACTGACCGCAAAATTCCATATCATGCACACGACCATTCAATTTGAAAATGGCGACTGCGAAATTGCCCACGGCTGCGTGATTCCTATCGGCGTGGGTGTACAGAATCACGAGCCCCAGAAGATGCGCCGCTAGACAGCCTCAATTTTACTGACTGTAGTTCCCTGCCGCGCAAAAATTTCCCGCACAGTTTCCAGCGTGTCTGCTTCTTCCGGCGATTTGTCCGTGCGTATGCGGAGAATGCGTGGAAAGCGCAAGGCGTATCCACTCTCATGCCGGGTGGAGCGCATCATGTTATTGAACGCGACTTCCAGCACGATCTTTGGCTCGACCGAACGGCGGAAACCTTGATCTTGAATGGTGTGGGCCAGAAACCACTGCGTCATCTCCGCGATTTCAGCATCTGTCAGGCCCGAATACGCTTTGCCCACGTTTAACAGCTTGTCTCCATCGCGCACCGCAAATGTGTAGTCGCTCAGGACTTTGTTGCGCTTGCCGTGCCCCCACTCCACGGCGGTTACCACCACGTCCAGAGTGGCCAACTCTTTCTTCAGCTTGAGCCACGCTTTGCCTCTGCGGCCCGGCGTGTAAGCCGAGCTGAGATCTTTGATCATCAACCCTTCATTGCCACGCTGCCGTGCGGCGGTAAAAATTTCTTCCAGCTGTTCAGCGGAGTTGGCGGTGAGAGTGAGAGCCAGAATCACGCGCGGCTTGCCGATGCGCGTATGAATGGCCGGCTCAAAAACCAGCGCGCCCTGCGGATTCTCTGTGGCTATGTTGTATTCAATGGCAAAACCATCCTGGGGGACCGTGGCAAATGCCTGCTCAAGAATTTTTCTGCGTTCTTCCAGCGGCTTTTCTATCAGCAGTTGGCCGCCGGCATAGAGAATGTCAAAAGCCATATAAACCACCGGCAAGTTGCGGACCATCTCTTCAGAAACAGTTTTGCGGCCCAATCGCTTTTGCAATTCAGAAAATGGCAGCGCCTGCGATAGATCATTGCTCCAGGCCAGAATTTCTCCATCCAGAATCAGCGGCTCGGGGAAGGCTCGCAACGCAGGTGGCAATTCAGGAAATGACTGGCTGATCTCATCCAGTGTCCGGGAGAAAAGCCTAGCACGCGGATCGTCTTTGCCTCCAACATGGACCTGCGCGCGGATGCCGTCATATTTGTCTTCCACGGCGGCTCGCTCGAAATACGAGAGCGCTTCTTCTGCGTCCTGCGCGGGGCTGGCCAGCATGAAGCCGATAGGATGAAAGAGGCGCATCTGCGCCTCACCCAGTTTGTGTTCAGCGGCAAGACGCAGTGTTGCGCTGATGTCGCCCAGCAGCATGTTGGCGCGCTGGACATCGACTGGCTTCTCACCAAAGGCCTTGGCTATGGCTTCTTCCACCAGACTTTCCCGCAGGCCAATGCGAAGGTCACCGCTGATAATTTTTATGACGTATTTAGCTTCCACGGCCGTCGCCCGCCACAAAACTTCTTGCAGCAGACTCAGTTTGTGCGCTGCGGTTGAGGTGCGCGCCAGTTCACCAAAGGCCGCCGCAAGTTCTGTAATCGAAAGCGAACTTTCTGCTGGAGCCGTGGCCTGCAAAACCTCCTGCGCGGCTGCGCCCAGGTCGCCATGCCGCCGATAAGCCGCCGTCAACGCCACATCGCCTTTGCCGGAAATCTCGCCCACCGTCCGCCAAAGCAGTGTGCCGCCTACCTGCATGGTTCGTTCTTCCCAGGCAGGAAAGGCACGTCCTGAGAGAAAAACGGCTGCCTGAGCCGCTTCAGCCACCGGCCGCGAGCGGAAATAGTCTGCCACCAGACGCACTTTTTCCAGCTTTTTGGTGGTGGCGGCGACCGCGTCGGCTGTGGTGGCAAATAATTGCATTGCAGTAGGATGCACCTGCTATTTTGCTTCTGTCCTTTTCCCCTGAATTCCCTTAAAATACTGTTTTAACAGCACTTTTCGCCCCTGCCGGAAGGTTGGAGCGTGCGGTGCTGATTCATCATCTAATAGACCGTAATCATAAAAACCCCATGAGATATTGGCGTCAATTTTTCCGTTTTCTTGCTGCTTTGCAATTATTGCCCGCTCTGGAGAGCGGTGAAGAAACCCTCGTTGGCGGACAGGCCGTAATGGAAGGCGTAATGATGCGCTCTCCGCATGCCTGGGGCATCGCCATCCGCAAGCCTGATGGCGAGATTACCACTCACAGTGAAACCCTGCATCGCCCCTCAGAAAAACATAAATGGATGGGATGGCCCTTTCTGCGCGGCCTGGCCACGCTGGGCCAGGCGATGAAGCTGGGCTTTGTGGCTTCAAAGTTTTCGCTGAATGTTGGCCTGGAAGAGATTGCCAAAGAAGAAGGCGAGAAAAAACCGGAGATCAGCAACTGGGCGATGGTCGGCAGCATGGCCGTTTCTATTGGCTTCTTTATCTTCATGTACAAATTTGTTCCGCTGGCTGCGGCCACCGGCATCAAGAGCCACTGGGGCGTGCTGCGCAACAACTTTGCTTTCACCCTGGTCGATGGCCTGATCCGCATTCTGCTGTTCCTGCTCTTTATCTGGGGCATTTCGCTGTGGTCAGACATTAAGCGGGTGTATCGCTACCACGGGGCGGAGCACAAGACCGTGTTCGCGTTTGAAGATCAAGGCATGCCGTCCATTGCGGACGCGCAGAAGTATTCCACGTTCCATCCGCGTTGCGGCACCAGCTTTCTGATGACGATTATGCTGCTCTCCATCTTTGTCTATGCAGCATTTCCGATTCAGGGCTTCTGGGCCAAGTTTGCCTTGCGCGTGGCCTTCTTGCCGATCATTGCTTCAATTGCGTATGAGATGATCCGCTTCTCGGCCAAGCACGGAAAGTCTTTCTTCTCGCTGCTCACCAAGCCCGGCCTGTGGCTGCAGCGCATCACCACGCAGCCGCCAACGGACGACCAAGTGGAATGCGCGATTAAAGCGCTTGATCTGGCGATGGAGCTGGAAAAGAAAAACGGCGGCGAATTGATAATTGCTTAGAGCATTTTCAAGCGGTGAGGCCGGCTTGCGCGCCGAGCCGCCTGTTTCAGGAGCGCGAACGTCCTGTTTGGTGTTTGATGCTTCAGCGGGTTGGAGCATAGCGACAATGAAAAAGAGCACACGCAAAACACGAATTGAAATACTCCGAGGATTTTCCGCGATCATCGACGCAGGAAATCCTCGGCTCTTCTCTTTCCATCATTAGGCAACTCTTCTTTGCGACCGAACTTCTTCGGTCTTTGAGTGTCGGGCCTACGCTCGCTCCTTTTATCAACAAATTCATAGGTAAACTCATGCTGCGGCGGCAGCTCCATAAATTCAGAAACACGGGTTTCAGGAAAACACTTTTAGGAAAAAACCAATGTTTGAACGCTTAAATCAAATCGAAAGCAAATACGACGAACTCAACAAGGCGCTCTCTTCCGCGGAAGTAATCAATGATTCGTCGCGCTACCAAAAGACCGCGAAGGCCCACAGCGAAGTGGCGGAGATCGTGGAGAAGTATCGCGAATACAAAGACCTGAGCCGCGGCATTGAAGAGAGCAAGGCCATGGTGGCTGAAGAGACCGATGCCGAGCTGCGCACCTACGCGCAGGAAGAACTGGCTCGGCTGGGCGAGCGGCTGGCCCAGGTGGAAAGTGACTTGAAGCTGCTGCTGGTGCCGAAAGATCCGAATGATGAGAAGAACGTGGTAGTGGAAATCCGCGCCGGCACGGGCGGCGACGAAGCCACCCTCTTTGCCGCAGAAATGTTCCGCATGTACAGCCGCTATGCGGAAGCGCAGCGCTGGAAGGTGGAGGTGCTTTCCACCTCTGAGTCCGGCGTGGGCGGCCTGAAGGAAGTCATCGCCATTATTGAAGGCAAGGGCGTGTATTCGCGGATGAAGTATGAGAGCGGAGTGCATCGCGTGCAACGCGTGCCGGCCACCGAGCAGCAAGGCCGCGTACACACTTCTGCCGTCACGGTTGCGGTACTGCCAGAAGTGGAAGATGTTGACATAAAGATTGAAGCCAAAGACTTGCGCATTGATACTTTCTGCTCGTCAGGTCCCGGTGGACAGTCAGTCAATACCACGTATTCCGCCGTCCGCATTACGCACCTGCCGACGAACACCGTGGTGAGCTGCCAGGACGAAAAGTCGCAGATCAAGAACCGCGAAAAAGGTATGCGCGTGCTGCGCGCCCGCCTGTATGAGAAAGAAATGGATCGGCAGCAGCAGGCTCTGGCCAAAGAACGCAAAGCCCAGGTAGGTACCGGCGACCGCAGCGAGAAGATCCGAACTTATAACTTCCCACAAAACCGCATGACCGACCATCGCATTGGACTTACCCTGCACCAGCTCACCGATGTAATGGATGGCAAGCTGCAGCCGGTCCTGGATGCACTGTCAACGCATTATCAGTCAGAAAAATTGAAACAGGAAGCGGAAGTTGGGGCGTAATTTGTTTTCTCGCCAACGGGCGAGCTTCGAATATGAGCAATAAGGTTCATCTGCTTTGGTTTGTTAAAGAAATGCCGGAAGGCGTCGATGACGCCGAACTCCTGATTGGAGTGTATTCTTCGGAAGAGGAAGCCCAGGCTGCCATTGAGCGTGTAAAAAATGAGCGGGGGTTTGTGGAATTTCAAGAAGGATTCCAAGTTCATTCGTATGAAATAAATCGCGACCACTGGACCGAAGGCTTCATAGTTGACTAAATTCAGGGGCCATTCCTCGACGCAACTCGGCTTGAAGGTACCTATCTTGTTGTGATTCTTTTTTTATTGGGCTCCTGATAAACTTTCTGCGCTCGCCTCGCTCCTTATGCAGCTTAAACAGGCCGTTGATTTCGCGCACGAACTCTTCGTCGAAAATGATGTGCCTTCGCCACGGCTGAACGCCGAGCTGCTGCTCATGTTTGCCTTGAACTGCGAGCGCTCTTATCTCTACGCCCATCCTGAACGCGCGCTCACCACAGACGAACAATCCCGCTTTGATGAGGTCATACGCGAGCGCGCCCGAGGATGCCCTACGCAGTACATCACCGGACACCAGGAATTCTGGGGGCTGGATCTGTTGGTTTCGCCCGCGGTGCTGATTCCGCGGCCAGAAACCGAACACCTCGTGGAAACGGTGCTTGAGCTGGTCAAAGAGTATCGCTTTGATGGGCCGGGCAAGCTGCGGATGGTTGACGTGGGCACCGGCTCGGGATGCATCGCCTTGTCGGTGGCCAGCGAACTGCCACATATAGAAATTCATGCCTGCGATATCTCTGAAGACGCACTGGAGATTGCCCGCGTAAACGCTGCTCGTCTGGCTCTAGGCAATAAAGTATTGTTCCGTAAATCTGACCTGCTGTCGCTCTATGCAAACCAGCAATTCGATTTTGTTATCTCCAACCCACCGTATGTGGGTGAGAACGAAGCCGACAAAGTGCAAAAGCAAGTGCGTGAATTTGAACCGAAGATTGCTGTGTTCTCTGGTAAAGAAGGCATGGACATCTATCGCCGGCTCATTCCTGAGGCGCACAATGCTTTGCGGCCGGGCGGCTGGTTTGTGACCGAGATTGGCTATTCCGAAGAAGAGAAAGTTCGTAGTCTGCTGGCGGGCTGGACAGCCATTCAAGTAACAGCCGACTTGCAAGGCATCCCGCGAGTGGTGGCGGCCAGAAAAATGGCAGCTCAAGAATAAGCTGCCCACTTTCTCACACAGCAAACTTATTGTCTTGTTACTTCTGTGTGCTTTGCAGCACGCGCACC
>DASXZE010000169.1:0-4224 GCA_036502105.1 Candidatus Angelobacter sp.
AGCTTTCAATGCGGCGGTCGCGAAGAAAAGGCCAGTTGCGGCGGATGTCTTCCAGATGTTTGAGGTCGCATTCGCCGATGAGGATTTCTTCTGTGTCGTGAGAGGCTTCCACGATGATGCGTCCAAAAGGATCACATAAGAAGGATCCGCCCCAGAATTCCAGGCCTTTGCCGGCTGCGCGATTGCCGCGAATGTCACCAAATTCATGGCCCACGCGGTTGACTGAGCCGACAAAGACTCCGCTGGCAATGGCATGTGAGCGCTGGATGGTGCGCCATGCATCATGCTGCGTGGCGCCGAATTCAGCTTTTTCGTCCGGGTGCCAGCCGATGGCTGTGGGATAAAAAAGAATATTCGCGCCCTGCAGTGCGGTGATGCGCGCGCCCTCTGGATACCACTGGTCCCAGCAGATGAGCGTGCCCATGCGTCCATATTCGGTGTCAAAGGCCTTGAAGCCGAGATCGCCGGGAGTGAAGTAATATTTTTCGTAGTAAAGCGGGTCGTCCGGGATGTGCATTTTACGGTAGAGACCCTTGGTGCTTCCGTCCGCGTCAATAATGGCAGCGGTGTTGTGATAAAGCCCGCGTGCGCGATGCTCAAAAACTGATGCCACAATGACGATTTTGCATTCACGCGCGATGGCCGAAAGAGCTTCAGTGGTAGGGCCGGGCATGGGTTCAGCCAGATCAAAAAGCGCGGTGTCTTCACGCTGGCAGAAATATTGCGTGCGAAAAAGTTCTGGCAGGCAGACGATCTGCGCGCCCTGCGTGGCTGCTGAGCGAACTTTTTCCGCGGCCCGGCGAAGATTGTCGTCAGGATCGGGCGAGCAGGCCATCTGAATCAGGCCAACGGTAAACTTGTCTGGATTAGGCATCGGCTTCTCTTCCAGCATATCAAAAAAGTTTCCCGGTTTGACTCTGCGGCGCGCAGCGTTTAGTTTTTTAAGTTCGTTAAGCTTTAAATTGCCGAACCACTTTAAGTGGTCTAACCACAGTTTCAAAACACGTCCCTAGAGGTGAAGCATTGAGCAAGAAGCAGGCAGGCGCAGGTATTGACCGCAAGTTGCACGATCCGGTGCAGGACAATCTATCTCCCCTTTCTCCGCTGGACCTTTCCAAGGCCAGGACTATCAGCGATCTGCTGCGCGGCATGGCAGATACGGCGTTTACCGGCCGCCAGTTGGGAGAAGCCGTAGACGTGCTTGAGGCCATGGCGCGCGATAAAGATTGCTTTGTGGTAATGACGCTGGCCGGAGCCATGACGGTGGCCAAGCAAGGGCTGATTATCTGCGACCTGATTGATAAAGGGCTGGTGAATGCCGTTGTCTCCACCGGCGCGCTGATGGCGCATGGACTGGTTGAGGCCACGGGCTGCAAACATTATCGTTACGATCCGAGGATGAATGACGTGGAGTTGTATGAAGCTGGCTATAACCGTGTCTATGACACGCTGGAGCCGGAGCAGAACCTGGACCACGTTGAACTGGTAATGGAAGAAGTGCTGGGCAAGTGGGACCCGCAACAGATCATGTGTTCATGGAAGTTGAATCGGGCGATTGGCGACCACCTGAAGCATCACGCAAAAGGACGCGGCATATTGAAGTCTGCCTATGAGAAGAATGTGCCGGTGTTTGTGCCGGCGTTTACTGATTCTGAGATGGGGCTGGATGTGGCGCTGAATAATCGCATGCGCGCCCGCGACGGCAAGCCGCAGCTCAGGTACGATCCGTTTCTTGACTTGAACTATTTTGCTGAGACGCTGTTGCAGCAGAAAAAGCTGGGTATTTTGACGATTGGCGGCGGCGTGCCCAGAAACTGGGCGCAGCAGTTTGGGCCTTATTGCGAACTGCGTGTGCGCCGCGCGGGGGAAGATGTGCCGCTCAAGCGCTATCACTACGGTGTGCGTATTTGTCCGGAGCCGGTGTATTGGGGCGGCCTTTCAGGCTCACCTTATTCTGAGGCTATTTCCTGGGGCAAGTTTGTTCCGCCGGACGAAGGCGGTAAATTTGGAGAAGTATTTATTGACGCCACGGTCGGCTTGCCGATTATGTGCGCGGCCATGTTTGAACGGCTGGGGAAGACGTATAAGAAGGCGAGCTTTAAGTCAGGCAAAGCTTAACCACAAAGGACACGAAGAATCACAAAGGAAAATGAGGCGCCAGGGGCAGGCGCCTCGTAGTTTTTGGTAATCGTTAACCGATGATTTTGGCTTGGCTATAGGGATTTCTCGCTACGCTCGAGATAGGCTACTCGAAGATCAAAATAGCCGACGCAATCACCGTGGTCCAGAGACCGCGTTTGTCGCCTACGCCGCTTTGCGTGATGTTGGTGGTGCGGACGATTTTGTTGGAGATGCGGTAAATCTCTTTTTTCTCGTCCCAGGATGTGTCTGGGTTGAAGTCCACGTTGAGCGTGGTGGCGAGCATTTCCGCGGCGAGTTCTTCAGCGTATTCGCCAGCCACGTCATCGGCTTCGCCAAAGGAGTGATGCTCGCTCAGGTAGCCGTACGTGGCGCGGTCCGCGGGCATGGCCAGGCCAATGCTGGCGGCGGTGAGGCGATGCGGCTCGCGGGTAGAGTTTTCCGCGACCACCGCAAAGGTGACTTCTCCTGGATGAAGAAACTTGACACCCTCTTTGCGCGAGATGAGCTTGCAATGAGGAGGAAAAATAGAAGATACCCTTACCAGATTCTGCGCCGCGATTCCCGCATCCCTGAGGGCCAGCTCAAACGATGTAAGTCTTTCTCTGTGCTTTCCCACGCCGTTCGTCAGGAAGATGCGCTTCGGCACCATGCTTAGTCCCAATTTAGTCGCCTCCAAAAAGTCCTTTTAAGTGAATGAAAAAAATAACACATGCAGAGAGGTGAACGCATAAAATTTGCGGGAAATTTTTTGTCGAGCCGGGAACCTGCGCAAAAAAGCTTCAGCTTTTCTTATGTGCACCATGCGTGGTGCAATTAGCAAGGAGCAGTCAGCGGTTAGCATTCAGCATTCAGTCCCTGCGTTGAATGATAGAAATTTGAAAGGGTTGGAAGTAGGTTTGTTCTTGCAGCAAACGGACCTTCTGCTCATGGTCCGCCTAATTTTTTCTTGTGGGCGCGTGCGGGTTGTTTGGCTGAATGCTGATGGCTGAGTGCTGAATGCCGCTTGCTAAAATGCATTCAGCGATGAAAGCTGTTCTTTGCGAAGAATACGGTGGTCCGGAAGTCTTGCAGATTGCCGACGATCTGCCCACGCCAAGCCTGGGGCCGAACGGCGTACTGGTGAGGGTGATGGCTGCCAGTGTGAATCCGGTGGATTGCAAGCTGCGTAAAGGATTGCTGGAGGCGATTCGTCCGGTACGTTTTCCGGCGATCTGGGGCAGTGATCTTTCCGGCGTGGTGAGTGAAGTTGGGCCGGCGGTGACGCTATTTAAGCCGGGCGACGAGGTGTACGGCTTCAAAGATGGGTATGTGGGCAAAACTTTTCGGGGGACGTACACGGAGTTTACGGCGGCGCCGGAGAAATCGCTGGCGGCCAAGCCGAAGAACCTGAGCCATGAACAGGCAGCGGCTGTGCCTGCGGTGGCACTTACGGCGTGGCAGGCACTGCTCAATCGAGGAAAGCTCAAACAGGGGCAGCGCGTGCTGATCCATGGAGGGGCCGGCGGCGTGGGTGTGATGGCGATCCAGATTGCCAAAACTTTTGGCGCTTATGTGGCTGCGACGGCCAGCACACGGAACCAGGACTTACTACGCGAACTGGGTGCGGATCTTGCGATTGACTATGCGCGCGAAAAGGTTGATGCGATCCGTCCAAAATTTGACCTGGTGCTGGATTGCGTGGGAAACAGCGTGTGGGCAAGTTCGCTGCGCGCGCTGAGATTTGGCGGGCGGCTGGTGACCCTCACAATGGATATTCCTCATGAGCCGGCGGGCAAATTGAAATTTCTTTCCACGGTGATTGCGGGACTGGCGGCAGGGAATGTGCGCGCGCTAGTCAGCGGCAAGCGGCTGGTGATGGTGCGGGTGAAGCCGCGCGGCGGCGATCTGGAAAAGATTGGCGTGCTGATTGAAGCGGGCAAGATTCGTACGGTGATTGAAAAAGTTTTTCCGCTGGAGCAGATTGCGGACGCGCATCGGCTGAGTGAGACAGGGCATGTGCGAGGGAAGTTGGTGGTTAGGGTCAGTAAGGCAGTCATTAGTAATTAGTATTTGGTATTTAGCAATTGGCAAATGGCAATTAGC
>DASXZE010000170.1:0-18652 GCA_036502105.1 Candidatus Angelobacter sp.
GAAAGCCGGCGCTCAGGAAGATCGCGCTTCTTATTTCGCCACGCAGCAAAGCATGGGCGAGTTCTACATTGATCTACTCATGCGCATGGACAAACTAGACCCTGCCGCCGGTCATAACGCGGAAGCCTTTGAGGCAGCGGAACGCGAGCGGGCACGCAGTCTGTTGGAGATGCTGGCCGAGTCGCGCGTGGATATACGCCAGGGCGTGGACCCCAAGTTGTTGCAGCGCGAACATGAGATCGCTGGATTGCTGAACTCCAATGCGCAACGGCTGCTGACTTTGCGCGGCACTGGCGCGGAAGAAAAAGCCGCGGCGCTGAAAAAAGAAATCAGCGATCTGGAAAACGAATCGCAACAGATTGAGCTGGCCATTCGCAAGAGCAGCCCGCAGTATTCCGCGATGACTCAGCCGCAGCCGCTAACGCTCAAGGAAATCCAGCAACAGGTGCTGGATTCTGACACGGTACTGCTGGAATATGCGCTTGGCGAAGAACGCAGTTACCTTTGGGTTGTAAACCCGGGGACTGTGAGCACAAGCGGCTTGAAGAGTTATGAACTGCCGAAACGGAGTGAGATAGAGAAATCAGTCCGCGAAGTAGTTGATCTACTCTCCGCTCGTGGAACGTATGTAAGTAGCGAGCTACCGCAGCAAAAGAAAGCACGCATCGCGCGGGCAGATGCGCGATTGCCGCAGGCAGCTGCACGGCTCAGCCAGATGGTGCTGGCCCCTGCAGCAGCAGAGCTGGGAAACAAACGTCTGGTACTGGTCACGGACGGATCTCTACAGCATGTACCATTCGCCATGCTGCCTGTCCCCATGCCGAATGCGGCTTCAGCAACAACGCCGTTAGTCGCTGAACATGAAATCGTCAGCCTGCCTTCAGCATCAACAGTCGCTGAACTGCGCAAGCAGATTGCCGGACGTGAGCCTGCCTTAAAGACAATTGCCGTGCTGGCTGACCCGGTGTTCCAGTCGGACGATCCGCGCGTCAGCCGGCAAGCGTCGATCTCAAAAACAGCGATCATAAAGAAAGAAGCCGTCAAAAAAGACACTGCATCGTCCGGTTCGATTGTATCCGCGACGAAAGTTTCATCACTGGGCAACGAAGCTCAGGAAGAGAACTCGCGCATTCTGGTCCATCTGGCTGCAACGGAAGCTGACAACGCATCCGGCGGGCAACTGCGCGTCCCGCGGCTTCCTTTCACCCGGCAGGAAGCCGACCGCATCATCAAGCTGGCTGGAGAGAAAGATAGTTTTGAAGCGCTGGATTTCAACGCCAGCCTGGCCACGGCCACCAGCGCGGAGCTGGGACGTTATCGCTATCTGCATTTTGCCACGCACGGCTATCTTGACAGCGAGCAGCCGGAGCTTTCCGCCATTGTGCTGGCGCTGGTGGATAAAAACGGCCAGCCGCAAACGGGCTTCTTGCGCGCCAATGATATTTACAACCTGAAGCTGCCTGCCGATCTGGTGGTGCTGAGCGCATGCCAGACCGGCCTGGGTAAAGAGATTCGCGGAGAAGGCATTGTGGGCCTGACGCGCGGCTTCATGTACGCCGGTATTCCGCGTGTGATTGTGAGCTTGTGGAGCGTGAATGACCGCGCCACGGAAGAGCTGATGGCTGCGTTTTACCAGAAGCTGCTCAAGGAAAAACTTACACCGGCTGCGGCCCTGCGCCAGGCACAGATGGCCATGATGAAAGACAAACAATGGTCGGCTCCTTATTACTGGGCGGCCTTTGTGCAGCAAGGCGAGTGGAAGTAGCTGGATCGTCGGGCAAGAGGAGCGTGTTATGAGCAAGGCAGTGAGCCGGATGAAATGTTTCTGTGGACTGCTGGTATGGGCCTTCGCTTTTGCGATTTTGGCGGGCATTGCTTTCGCTTCAACAGCGCAGGAAACAGGCACACGCGGCGTAACCCCGGAAGAATTTGTGAAAGCGCGTCCGGCGAACACAGGAACAAAGTCAACGACGCACCCAGGCTACAAGCTCGTGAGCACTCCGCTCAAAGCCGGCAATGGCGACATGCGACAGATGGGCATCACCATCTGGCGGCTGCGTGCATCCGCGAGCCAGGACGGTGGACCAAGAATTCTGGTGCAGGAAGGCGCTGAAAGTATTTCCTGGACGCCGCACCGCGTTGCCGCCGGTTCGCTGCTGCGTGAAGGCGACCGTGTCCGCATCAGCATTGAGTCGCCATCCACTGGATATCTCTATGTGATCGACCGCGAACAGTATTCCGGCGGTAAATTAGGCGAACCCTACTTGATCTTTCCTACCACCCGCATCCGCAACGGTGACAATCAAGTCACGGCCGGCAAACTGGTTGAAGTCCCGGCCCAGGAAGACCGGCCCAATTATTTCACTCTGCGGAAGAGCAAGCCCGGCCAGACCGGTGAAGTGCTTACCATGGTGGTAAGCGATAAACCTCTGGAAGACCTGAACATTGGCGCTGAGGCCAGGGTTCTTTCTGCCGGACAAGTGGAGGAATGGGAAAAGAAATGGAAAGGACAGACGCAGCGTTTTGAGATGGTGGGCGGCCTTGGACGCGCCTGGACCAAAGCAGAACAGGAAGCTGGATTGGATGGAACCCGTCGCCTCACGCAAGATGATCCCGGACCGCAGACCGTTTATCGAGTGGCCGTGCCTGCGGGGCGGCCGTTTTTGGCTCAGGTCGAACTCGGATATTCCGCTCCCAAAGCTGCCCGCGTCAAGTAATAACTGGTACCTGCAGCGCGTTTCAGTGATGTTGCACAATCAAGGAACCGTCGGCGGAATCGGCAGCCCAGACGGCTGGATTCAACGTGTTCGCTCCAGCAGCAAAATTGTGCGATCATCCTGCACTTCCTGCGAATCAGAAAATAGGCGCACTTTATTCATGACGCTGATCACTGGTTCAGCTTCGAACAGACATTCTTCAACTCTGCCGGCGCCGAATTCTTCACCCTGCCTGTTCTCGGTTTCGCTGATTCCATCAGTAAAGATACAAAGGCGGGCCCCGACATTTAGATGTTGCTCAATCACGTGAAAGCCTGCGCCGGGCAGCAGGCCGATAGGCGTATCTCCATCCATCACAGGAACAACAGCGCCGTTATCAGTGATTAACGCCGGCACATGCCCGCAGTTTACAATCTGCAAAGTGCCATCCCTCTTCAACTGAGCTCCAACCAGCGTGGCATATTTCAGCCCCGCTACCCGCGAACACAGGAATCTATTGATAGAGCTGATAGCATTCACCAGACTTACCCCTCCGGAAACTTGAGAATGGAACATTCCGTGAATCATGGAGGCCAGCAGTGCTGCCGAGACACCCTTTCCCGAAACATCGGCTACGATTACAGTAACTGTGTTCTCAGCAATGTCGACATCGAAGAAGTCTCCACCCACTTCACGGCACGGTTCGCTTTGAGCAACTACGCGGGCGAAATCGCTTCCTGCCTCAGATGTCGAGACTAAGCTGCGCTGAATTGATGCTGCAATTTCCATTTCCTTGCGATGCTGCTGGGCTGCTTGTTCGGCTGCCACGAGCTTTGCGCTCTCAAGGACGGCCGCACACTCGCTGGCCAGCGCTTGCAGCACCTGATGACTGACCTCGGAAATATTCCCTGAGACCAACTGGCTATCCAGGTACAGAACGCCATCCGCGCTTTCCTCTGGTCCGCGATCTCTGATTGCATGGCGTACGCGGAGTGGGATGGCAATGAGTGTTCTTAGCTCGTTCAACATGATACTTTCCCGGGCTGCCAAAGCACTTTGCCGGCTGGCATTATTGGTAACGAGCTCGAAGGAAGTAACCAGGGCCTCGCGGACCACTGAATGGGAGACATTCGTATCGTCGGATAACCATCCTCCGTTTCGATCCAGCCCGCAAGCTAAGACCGGCTCACCTGATTTGTTTTTAAGGTACACAAATCCCCGGTCTGCACGCGTGATTTTCAAGGTGTAGGCCAGTAAATCACGCATAATCTCATCCACAACTTTTCCGCTGCTAAGATTGCGCGCCGCTTCAAGAAAGAGCCTTAGTTTTTGCAGATCAGAAATTTCTGTATTGGAAGTCAGACTTGCAAGGAAGGAACTGGTGGCAGTTTCCGCCGACTCGCCATGCAGGAAAATCAATTTAACGGTAGCGCCAAGCTTGATCTCATCGTTATTTTTTAACAACGCCCGATCGCAACGGTGGTCGTTTACGAATGTGCCATTGCGGCTACCAGCATCTTCAATGAAATAAACGCCATCTTCTGCTGCGACGAATCTGGCGTGTACTCGAGACAGTCTGGAATCGGGAATGACGATGTCGCATTCCTCCGAGCGCCCCACCAGGAAAGGCGACTTTGTGACGCTTACTCGATGCTGCCCGCCAGCGCTGTGTACGAGAATGGCAGCTTGTCTTGCACGCGCTTCAGATAATGTCGCCATGTTTCGGAGCTTTCTCCGGTACCGCATTTACCATCCAGCATCTGGCTGTCTGTGCAGGACTATTATTGCGCATTCGGATTGCGTCGGAAAGGAACTTCCGATTTGGCCTGTAGAGAAAAAGAGGAAAAAATTGGGCAATGCCGCGTAGCTCTGTGGCCCAATTCGAGCCCCAATCGATAAAAAGCCCCGAAAAGGGGCGAATCCACACGAAATCAGAGAAAGATTCTCTGAGCTCAAGACTGTATGCGGAGAGGGAGAGATTTGACCTGCCGTAAATCTTGCAAGTTGCTGATTTCAGCCAATGTAAGCTCAAATAGGCATGAATAGAGGGGATTCTTTGATTTCCGCCCTTTCTGCTGTTTCTGCCCTATCTGCTCAGTAGAACCAATTTCTGCATTTTATGGACAGGACCGACAGTAATGAATCGTCACGTGGTAATGCTTTTCATGGTTTCTGTGAGAAGCTTGACAAATGGGGAGCGGGCTTACGTTCGAGGCACGAATACAACTTTCCGAAGACGTTAAGGCCTTTTTCTCGAACCAACATAGGCGTGTTCTGTCCTTTTGTACAAGCAAGCAGACAAGAGGCGATTGGCGAAACAGAGGTGCCGGTGGAGATTTTATCTGAATATCTCCCAATACAACCTTCAGCAAACTGTCTTGCAGCAAACCTGGCTTTCAAAGATTTCGCCATCAAAGCAACTGGAATTCGTGATCCGGACACGTGGAGGTGTTGTGGATGGAATAGAGCCTCGGGTCCGGATGATATATCGATTGCAAAAAAAGAGGACAGGCTACAGTAGCCCGTCCTGAATATCGATGTTTAAATTTACTGGCAGCGAACTCCTTTAACAGAGAACGATGCTGGCGATGGTGCAACTCAGATGGTGCAACTTAATTGACGGCGTTGTGCCATTCCAGAGTTACTCATGCCATTTCCTATTCCTGCCACGGATTTTCAAGCAACCATCGAATTAACCACGGCTCAGATTAGAAGTGTCCGCTCTGAGTAAAGGTCTGTCCTCCGGTTGTGTAAGTGGTGGTGAAAGTGTCACCGGTTGTTGGATGCGCGGCCCCATTCCCGCCCATTTGGGCGTCAAACAGCCAGCCAGTTCCTGCACTCAACGTTTGTCCAGCTGCGAGATTGAACTGGTAGGTAATGGTCGTTGCCGTGCTGCTGTGGGTCTGAACGATGGATGAGCCTACGGTGTTGAACTGCCCGTTGAACGTGATGCCTCCGGTGTTCTGAACGGTGATGGTGATCGAGAGCGCAGTGATTGCTGCGGTATTGCTCAGCTTGAGCCCCTGATCATCAAAGAATGGGCTGTTGGAGTTGACTACAGCAGTTGCCGTGACTCCGCCAGTACCTGTTGCGCCAGTTACAGTAAAGCTGGCTGCATTGCTGGTTTTGCCACCAACAGCAACTGTCACATTCACCACGCCGGCTGCAATATTAGGCACAGTAACGTGTAGCGAAGTTGTAGTGGCAGAGGTTACTGTAGCGCTAGCAGAACCAAAAACGACCGTATTGGCATTTGCCGTAGCACTGAAGTTGGCGCCGGTGATAGTGATTGAAGCGCCCGGAGCGCCGGATGTGGGCGCAAGCGATGTAATGGTTGGAGTTGGAGTGACGACTCCAGTTACGGTGAAACTCACCGCATTGCTGGTTTTGCCAGCCACCGCAACAGTCACGTTTACTGCCCCAGCAGCGATGTTAGGTACGGTAACGCTGAGTGATGTGGCGGTTGCGGAATTCACCGTGGCCGCAGTTGCACCGAACGTGACCGTATTTGCGCTGGCCGTGGTGCTAAAGTTTGTTCCCGCGATGGTGACGGATGCGCCGGCAGCCGCTGAAGCAGGCGTAATGGAACTGATGGTCGGAGTGGGTGCAGGTGGAGTGACCGTTCCACCGCCGAGAGTAAATTGGATAGTCGCCAACAATTGCTGCTTTGCCGCGAGAGCAGGCGTGGCATCATAAGCGTTGTCGAGCAGGGCAAGTGAGTCTTCGCCATTCAACGCCCAGTAAGTCCAGCTCATTGAGGGTCTGGCGCCAATGAATTGCACCAGATTGCTGAACCACTGTCCTTCTGATCCTGCAGCCGTGTTTTGCACGTCAGGAGCAGTATTGCCGGTACCGAATTCGCCCACCCAGAGGGGAGCAATATTGTTATTGTGGATGAAAGCCCATTCCTTGGTCCATTGTGCCTGCAGGCTGGCCGTGGTAGTTGTGCTGTTGAACCATGGTTGTTGAAAGACAGTTGGGCCGTAATCATGGGCCGAGTAAACCAGTTGGTTCGGCACATTCAAGACAACAGGGAACTGAGTTACGCCCTGAAGATTTCCGCCCCACCAGTCGCAGTCGCCGTTAAAGCAATCTGTGCCTTCGACAAAAATGAGCAGGTGTGGATTCGCGGCAAGCACGGCGTTACCTGCCCGCTCCGCGGCCAGTCGCCAGTCATTGGTTGTGGTGCCGCAACCCCAGCATGCGCCTCCGCTGGTGGCATTGTGCGGCTCATTGCGCAGGTCCATGCCGATGACCGTTGTGTTGTTGAGATACCGGTTTGTCAGCAGCATCCAGTCATTAATCCACGTGGTTTCAGGAAATGCGGTGGTATACCAGAGCCCGCTGTCTTCAGCAGAATTTCCCGCCTCTGAACGATGATTATCCAGAATTATCCGCAGGCCGATCACTCCGGCCGCAGCAATAATTTTGTCCAGAATTTGCAGCGATGTCAGGCCCTGTAAGTCCGTATTGATTGGCGCGCCATTGTTGAAACTAAGATTTGTGGGAACAGGATTGGATTGCACCATCTCATCGGAGAGCGGAATGCGAATCGTGTTATATCCGTTGCTCTTGATTGTGTTCAGGATAGCTTTATAATCTTTGGCCCATAGCCCGTGAATCACGTGATCAGTGGTTTCAAAACCGTACCAGTTCACCCCGGCGATGCGCACAGCTTGATCATTGCTATCGAGTATCTGGTTGCCGCTGGTATGCCAGTATCCCGTGCCTTGCGCGGTGGCAGGCACCGCTGCCAAAAGCAGGTAGCAACCCGCAAAAATCAAAAACGAAAATGTGCGGAATAACGTCTTACTTCTTGAATCCATGTTCTTGCCTTTCATACGTAAGCCCCTTTCACCTTTTTGAATTGTCTTGGTGTCACTTCATGCAAAAAATCCGGCTGCCTCTCAACGGAAAATCTGGAGGCAGCCGGATTTGTGCTTTAGAAGTGCCCGCTTTGCGTGAAGGTTTGTCCTCCTGTTGTGTAGGTCACGGTGAATGTGTCTCCGGTCGTCGGATGAGCTGTTCCTGTACCGCCCATTTGAGCGTCAAACAGGAAGCCGGTTCCCGCCGTTAGAGTTTGTCCCGCTGCTAGGTTGAATTGATAGGTAATGGTTGTGGCAGTGCTGGTGTGGCTCTGTGTGATGGAAGCGCCCACTGTGTTGAACTGTCCGTTGAAGGTGATTCCGCCGGTGTTCTGCACGGTAATGGTGAGTGACAATGCAGTGAGAGGCGCCGTATTGCTGATCTTCACGCCCTCATCATTAAAGAATGGGCCATTGGAATTGATCACCGGCGTGGTAGTTACGCCGCCAGTTCCCGTAACGGCGGCATTTACCGTGAGGGTGAGTGTTGCCGTATGGGTTAGCGTTCCACTAACTCCAGTGACGGTGATTGTTGCTGCGCCAAGCGTAGCGGTACTTGAAGCGGTAAAAGTTAGAGTACTGGTGCTTGTGGTTGAAGCGGGACTAAAAGCAGCCGTTACTCCAGCGGGCAATCCGCTGGCGCTCAGCGCCACTGCTCCAGTGAATCCGCCTGATGGCGTAACTGTGATTGTGCTGGTGCCCGTTGCTCCCCGAGTTACTGCTGCGCTGGTTCCAGCCAAAGTGAAGTTAGGAGTCTGGACAGCCGTGACCGTTAAAGCGATGGTTGCCGTGTGTGTGAGTGTTCCACTTACACCGGTGACTGTAATTGTCGCTGCGCCAAGCGTCGCCGTGCTTGATGCAGTGAAAGTGAGAGTGCTGGTGCCCGTGGTTGAAGCCGGACTGAAAGCAGCAGTCACTCCAGCGGGCAATCCGCTGGCAGTCAAAGCTACAGCTCCGGTGAATCCGCCGGAAGGCGTGACAGTAAGAACGCTGGAGCTCGTTGCTCCCTGCGCCACTGAAACGCTTGCAGGGCTGGCTGCCAAAGTGAAGTTAGGAGTTTGGACTGCCGTGACAGTCAAGCTGAGAGTCGCCGTATGTGTGAGAGTTCCACTTACTCCAGTAATGGTTACCGTTGCCGCACCGAGAGTAGCGGTGCTTGAAGCAGTAAAGGTCAGCGTGCTTGCACTGGTTGTTGTAGAAGCAGGATTGAAGCTGGCTGTGACTCCAGCCGGCAATCCGCTGGCAGTCAGCGCCACAGCGCCTACGAATCCGCTGAGCCGTGTGATGGTGATTGCGCTTGTCGCTGTTCCACCCTGGGCTACACTTGCATTGGCTGCAGCCAGAGAGAAGTCAGGCGTGGCTGTGCCAGTTACGGTAACAGCAATGGTTGCGCTGTGAGTCAGAGTTCCGCTGGTTCCGACAATCGAAATATTCGTTGTGCCGGACGCAGCAGTTGACTGGGCATTGAAATTCACAATGATCGTACCGCTGCCATTCACTGACGACGGACTGAAGTTCGCAAATACGCCCGCTGGCAAACCAGTGGCCGTGATGGAGACAGCGCCGGTGAAGCCAAAGAGTGAGGCAACAGAAACCGTTGCCGTGGGGTTGGAGCCCGGCGTGATGGTAACGGCTGCTGGTGGCGCTGCGGTAATAGAGAAATCAGGCCGCCCAACAACCGTAAGGCTGATGGGAAAAGTGTGAGTAAGAGTCCCGCTGGTACCCGTGATGTTCACAGTCGCCGAGCCGACTGTGGCAGTTGCTGAAGCTGTAAACGTAAGCGTGCTGATCGCCGCACCCGTCACTGAGGCAGGATTGAATGTTGCAGTGACGCCTGCTGGTAATCCGCTCACGGTCAAAGCAACAGCCCCAGCAAAATTATTTACTGGGAGAATTGTCACGCTGGTCGTGGCAGTCGTTGCCTGCATTACGCTGGTGCCGCTGGCTGAAATGGAAAAATCTGGCGTTGTGCTTGCAGGAACTACCGGGAAAGAGTTCTGAATATTCTGGATAAACTCAGCCGTAAAGAAATTGCCTGCTGGCGGTGAGTTTGCAATGGATCCGGTCAGCGTGTTGCCTGCCAGCGGATTTGTCTGCGCCGGATCGCAATTAGGATCAGCATGGGCGGCTCCATCTTGATTGGCGCTTCCAGGATAAGTGCCGTCAGACTCTCCCGGAGGCTTGATCCAGACATAAGCCTGGAATTGAGGAAAATCAGGAGGCGCAGCCAACGGAGGAACGCCTAATCCTGCGCCGCTCTGGTTGCACCACTGTCCGCGATGGTCGCGGCGATCAATTCTGCTGGCATCTACAAATGTATTTACGTCAGTGCTGGTGCTTGCTGCCGCAGGCCGGTTCGGGCCGCCCCAGCCATTGCGTGATGTGTCCGTGATGAAATTCGTGCTGCTGACTGGCCATCCATTGGCGCGGAAGAGACCTTGCAACTCAGTCGCGTAGCCGGCTTCATCCACCGTTGCGTTAAAGGAATAGAAGTTCGCGGAGATGACCTGCGTCCCGCCGATTGTCTGGGTAGCGCTGATGAAAGGCTCTTTGGTCGGTGTGTAATTCGCAGTGTCATCAATAAAACCATCAATCGAACTCAGACCCGCTGTCGCGCCGGAGACGACAGTGGTGAAGAGCGTTACGGCGGAGCTTGCGTTGTTGGGCCAGCCCAGCCATGCCGAGTGCCCGATATCAAGATAGAGATAAGCGTTGGGAATGGGATGGAACGCGTTGATCGCATGCTGAACGCCTGCCACATAGACACCCGACGACTGCGCCAGCTGGCAATTCGCAATAGTAAAGCTGGCGCCGGTATTGGTGACCAGGTTCGGAAGAGAATCAGGCTCAATGATTAAAGCAAAACGCAGGTTAACGTATTTTGGATTTTTCAATATTCCAGCAATCACGTCAATGTATTGCGTTTCGTATGTGGTCAGGCCGTCCAGGGGCTGCGTTGGGGGATTAGCCGCGATGCTGAGTTCGCCATTCGATGCGCGCGCGGCGCAATCGCGGTCCGGCAGATCATAGATCACCAGGGGAATCACCACTGGTTTGCCGGCGGCCTGCTGTACGAGCACAGCGTTGTCCAACTGTTCCTGCAAGCCCAGTCGTCCGCCGGTGGATGAACTGCCGGCAATCGCCGCAAGACGGTCCATCCATATTCCGGTTGAATAGGTGGTTACCGTATTCATTTGTGCTTTGAGTGTTGTATCAGTGGTTGTTGCAATCAACGTCTGTACTTCTTTGGTGTAGTCGGGATTAACGTATTGCGTCGCGCCGACGAATGGGTTTGCGACGTGAGTTTGAGCAAAGCTGCTCGCTACGAATGAAAATACCAGGATGGTTTGAAGAAAGAGTTTTGCGAATTGTCGAACTTGCATGGCTATCTCCAATCTTTTCGAATCCGGAACGGTTCACGACTTCATTGGTTCATTACCTGCTGCATCCGCCTGTTGATTGTTGATTTTTTATGCGTGGAGGGAGTGAATCCGGTTGCCGCCTTTCAAAATCAGAAGCGGCAACCGGAAGTATTTAAAAGTGGCCAGTTTGAGTGAAGGTTTGGCCGCCGGTTGTGTAGGTCACGGTGAATGTGTCGCCGGTGGTGGGGTGTAATGTTCCGCTGCCGCTCATCTGCGCGTCGAACACCCAATTCGTTCCCGCAGATAACGTCTGGCCCGCTGCCAGGGCGTATTGATAAGTAATTGCCGTAGCGGTACTGCTGTGGTTCTGAGTGATCTGTGTTCCTACCGTGTTGAACTGGCCATTGAAGGTAATTCCGCCAGTGTTCTGCACAGTAATAGTGAGCGATAGCGCAGTAATCGGTGCTGTGTTGCCCAGCTTGATTGCCTGGTCATCAAAAAAAGCGCTGTTCGAATTGATGGCTGCTGTTGCCGTCACGCCGCCGGTCCCAGCCACCGCCGCATTCACCGTGAGAGAAATGGACGCAGTGTGAGTCAGCGTTCCGCTCGTTCCGGTTACGGTCACTGTGGCAGCGCCAAGAGTTGCAGTGCTGGACGCAGTGAAAGTAAGCGTGCTGGTTCCAGTGGCTGAAGCTGGACTAAACATGGCTGTTACACCCGCAGGCAATCCAGATGCGGCCAAAGCAACGCTTCCGGTAAAGCCACCGCTTGGCGCGACCGTAATTGCGCTGCTGGCAGTTGATCCCCGAGTGATTGAAGCAGTCGCCGGGCTGGCGGAGATGGTGAAGTTTGGCGTTGCCGGAGCAGCCACCGTGAGCGTGATTGAACTTGTATGCGAGAGAGTTCCGCTGGTTCCGGTAATTGTCACTGTGGCAGCGCCAACTGTCGCTGTGCTGGACGCAGTGAAAGTAAGCGTGCTGGTTCCCGTGGTTGAAGCAGGACTAAACGCCGCTGTTACACCCGCAGGCAATCCAGATGCGGTCAAAGCAACGCTGCCAGTGAAGCCCCCTGATGGCGCAACTGTGATGGCGCTTGTTGCGGTCGAACCTCGATTAACGGAAACGCTAGCGGGACTTGCAGCCAATGTGAAGTTTGGCGTTGCCGGCGCGCTTACCGTCAGACTGATCGCGGCGGAGTGTATGGTTGTTCCGCTGGCGCCTACAACAGTCACGGTCGCTGCACCAGTTGCTGCTGTGCTTGCTGCTGTGAGAGTAAGAACAGAGCTTGTTCCCGTAGTTGTTGTAGTGGCCGGACTGAAACTTGCCGTCACTCCGGCAGGCAATCCAGTGGCGCTGAAAGCCACAGCGCTGGCAAATCCGCCCGTGCGCGTAACTGTGATAGTGCTTGTGCCACTGGCTCCCGTGTTAATCGCCAAAGATGATGGTGCAGCCGCTATTGAAAAACTTGGAGCGGGTGGAGCAGCGTTCAGGTCGCCATAAATAATTCCACGGCCATTCGTGCTGATATACACGCGGCCATAAATTCTAGGATCGCCTGTGATGGCCGCGCCGGTAAGAGCCCATTGGTGTTGATCGTCATTGATGCGAATCCACGTTGCTCCCTGATCGTCAGACCGGAAGATTCCGCGCACGCCGGCGACCTGCGCGCTGGAGAAGATTGCCACATAGGTCTGCCCGGGTGCAGGCATGCCAAATCCGACTGTGTCTGCCTGGTCCACATTTGCCAGTTTGGTAAAGGTGGTTCCGTTGTTGATGGAATGCCATAGGCCATAAACGCCGCTGGTAGTGCTGCCACCGGCCAGCCATACATCGCCTTCGTGACCCGGAACTGCTCTGAATCTCACGGAATCACCAACCGCCGGGAGCCCCGTGGCTGCGCTGGCTGTGAAGGTAACGCCGCCATCCAGGCTGGTATAAAACTTGCCACTCACAAACGCATAAAACTTTTTCGGATTCACACGGTCAGACGCGACTCGGCCTCCGGCAGGCAGACCGCTGGATGCCGTCCACGTATTGCCATTGTCAGTAGAGAAGAACGCGCCCAATCCGTTTGGACACCACACCACGCGGCTTGCATCCGCTGCGGCAGCAACAGTTCCGCCGCCGTTCGTGCCAAGGCCTGCCGGATCATTATTTCCCTGGAACCAATCCGTGCCGGCATCAAACGTGAAGGCTGAACTCCGGATTGGCGGAGCTGCCGTGGGATTTCCATTGCCTACGCGAACAATAAAACTTGGCGAGAGTTCGGCATAATCGATGCTCGTATAGCTGCCGGCAAATGGCACGGAGTACATCACTGGCGGCGATACCGTCAGGTCATCATGGCGGAATCCACCGATGTCCCCCAGCGCGCTATAAAGATGCGCGCCAGTAGGCGGGCTGATCAGATCAAGCACAGCAGCTTCTTCAATGCCCTGGGACTTCACAGAGATATTCATGGTGCTTGTGTCCCAGCCCGTAAGATTGGTCGTTCCGTAAAGCGTGGCGCCGGTGCCGTAAAGCATGTGATCGGAATTGAACGGATCAATCGCAATGGCGTCGACCATCCAGCCCAATTGCGGAGATGGTACCGGCGGAACCGAATTCGTGTTGCCGAAGTTGAGCCACGGCGCCAGCGTTATATCTTGCGTGTAACGCAAACTGCGGCTGGGATAACTGGTGAAATCCCAGATTCTTGTCCAGGTAGTGCCGCCATCCGTGCTGCGGAACAAGATTGTGTCGGGCCACCATGCATTCAACGCTGTGACCATAATGGTCTGCGGATGAAGCGTATCAACGGCCAATCCGCCATAGCCGAAATAATCGTCGGCGGTGTCAGTGGAAGGAATGGGACTGATCTTGGTCCACACAGAAGTCGCGGTATTGAATTTCCAAACGTCGCCGCTGGTTCCGTCATATGGGCCTGCGCCGTTGCTATAAGTCACATATAGAAAACCGTCGGAAGAAAGCACGCCATGGTGAGGCAGAAAGCCTGTAGGCTGGCCGGGAACGGCAGCCCAGGTTACGCCGCCGTCTGCGCTATGGAAAATGCTGGTGCCTTTATCGGCGATGCCGGCGTAAATGCTCTTGGTCGCAGTTCCGCGCGCGCTGCTGCGCGGATCAAATGTTTCCCAGACTACGCCGTCCGTATCGCCAAGGTAGATGTCTCCTGCCTGCTCCACGTATGTCGCGACAGCCGTGAAGCCGGTCACTTTATTCCACGTCGCGCCGAAGTCAGTGCTTTTCCATAGTCCGTTGCCGCTGCGTGCGCCAAAAAACAAAATGCTGTCTAGGTTAGGGTCCACCACCAGGCGCTCGCCCATCGATCGTCCTGGCATGTTGCCGCCAAGTTTAAAAGGCAGGTTTGTTCGCTGAAACGTATTGCCCTGGTCCGTTGAACGCAGGATCGCGCCATTCGCCGTGGTAAAGGAGTTCGTATAAGTTCCAGCCGCTATATAAAATCTGGTGGGGTCGATAGGATCAGTCGCAATGCTTTCCACGCCCAGCGTGTTCCAGTCGGCAAAGCCAACCCAGTCCATCAGGGGAATCCAGCGTTGATTGGTCGGGTCCCAGCGATATGCGCCGCCAATATCGGTGCGTGCATAAATGAGGTTCTGCTGAGTGGGATTGAAAACGATTCCGGGGATAAATCCACCACCGCCACTCGTTACTGCATTGTTCCAGGTGTAAGTCTGTGCTGATGCTGAGCTACATAACAGACCGGCCATTAAGACCATGCATAGCAGCAGAGCGTCGCAGTGAATAATGCGAAGAGAGGTAGTCGCAAATTTATTTCTGTCGCTAACCAGTGTATTTACGGCATGAATCATTCATTTTCTCCTTGTTGGATCTGTTTCATGGGCAGCCATCGGCAGGTGATCGTCTGTATTGGTGAAGTAGGTGGAAGAGCGTTTGGTGTGTTTGCCGTGCAGGTAGATAAAGCCGGCTGTGCGAGGGAAGTAAAGATTGAGAGTGCCCAATAACGTAAACGTTTACGGTTAGCCACCGGCACAGGCCCCTCGATCTTCTGCGGGAAAACCATAAGAGATTGAACCAATCCGCAGAATGTTCGGCATCCTGCGTTAAGAGGAATAAAACTGGGCTGCATTGCTAAAACCGGATGAGGTCAAAATGCTTCTGGCTTAATCCGGCTTAAGCAGGCTTGCCATGGGCTGGAAAGGCCCTGGTTAAAAAGTCAAATTCAAAATTGTGATACGCCAAAACACTTTACCAAATCGTTTTGGTAGGCAAATATTCTGCTTCTTGGAGTCGGCTGTCAAGGGCTGAAAGCCCATATGACGAAGATTTATGGTTTTCGGAAATGGAGATGCCCAGAGCGAATAACAATCCCAAAATGGATTTTAATTGGCATTCATTTACTAGGCCTGTATTGGAAAAGAGCTTTTAAATCCAATGTCCCCATATTCTCGGAGAATAAGAGAAGTCAAAAAAGGCATATTAGTCGCATGTCATGGGGCGAAAACATTGGATTGATTTTTTCCGCAACTCTGGATTTCGCCGAATCATTTCAGCAGAGAGAGATTGACGGCAAATCCTGATCACGAAATAAATGTCGCAAATGATGGTTCTGGGATTCAGGAAGTCTCGATCACTGATCCTTGCGCAGTGTCAGCGCAATGGCTTTTTCTGCCAGTGGGCCCATCACTTCATAGCCTGCAGTATTTGGATGTAGGCCGTCATAAGTCAGTTCGCGTTTGAGCATTTTTCTGTCATCAATCATTGCCGAGTAGTAGTCGAGATAAACAAGGCTATTTTTCGTGGCATAGGTTTTAAGCCATGAATTTAATTCAACAATCTTGCTTGGCGGACGGCAATCAGTCCACATCTGAAAATCATCACTCACCGGCATTACAGAAGAGAGCACCACCCTGATTCCGTTGGCACGCGCCAGTTCCGCCATGGACACAAAATTATCTTCAATCTGCTTCAGGGTCATGGGACCGGTATTGCCGGCGATGTCATTGGTGCCCGCCAGAATCACGACCACTTTTGGTTTGAGGGCAATCACATCGGGACGAAACCGGATCAGCATTTGTGGCGTGGTCTGTCCGCTGATACCGCGGTTCACATAGGGTTTGCCAGGAAAAAAAGAACCATACTGCCTGCCCCAGCCATCGGTAATGGAATCCCCCATGAATACGACGCGAGACTCATTCACGGTGGGTGCAGCCATGCGGGCATTCTCCTCATGGTAGCGAGCCAGATCAGGCCAGTCAGCCAGCACCTTGTGCGCCCATGAGAGATCGGCGCGAAGCTTGGACAGTTCTGCAGAATCAATGGCAACCGTCGGTGTGGGAGTAGGGGCCGGCGTTGAAGAACTGGTTTGCGCCATCAGCGCAAAGTTTGCGATCAGCACAAAGTTTGCGATCAGCACAGCAAGGCAAAGAAAAATTTGTAGTCGAATATTCATGGCTTCTCTATTCCTAAAAAAACTTTCTCAGTATTGCTGCGACCGATTCCGGCGTCACGTCCCGTTGGGGCTCCGCTAGTAATTCATAGCCAACTATAAATTTTCGTACCGCAGCCGACCGCAACAAAGGAGGAAAGAAATGTGCATGCATGTGCCATTCTTGGTGATTGCCTCCATCGGTAGGCGATTGATGAAAGCCCATGGAGTAGGGAAACGGACTTTGAAATATTTGATCCAGCGCTGTTGTGGTTAGTTTTAGAATTTCGGCTAGGCTATCCCGCTGCAGATCAGTCAAGTCGCTAAGATTTTTTGCGTGATGTTTGGGCAGAAGCATCAGTTCAAATGGCCAAACTCCCCAGAACGGCGTTAGTACCGCGAACTCTGTATTTTCAGCGACTACCCGTTCCTTCTGCTCCAGTTCCAATGCAAGGTAATCGCAAAGCAGGCAGTGCCTGTGTTTTTGCAAATAGCTTTGTTGTTGCTGTAGCTCTTTGGCAGGCTCATTGGGAATCGTGGCGCTGGCCCATATCTGGCAATGCGGATGCGGATTGCTGGCACCCATCATCGGGCCGCGGTTCTCAAAAATCTGTACGTGGTTGATCCAGTCGAGATTGCCCAGCTCCTGATACTGCTCGGCCCAGCTTTCAACAGTGCCGCGAACTTCGCCAACGCTCATTGTGGAAAGCGTCAGATCATGGCGCGGAGAAAAACACATAACCCGGCAAATTCCTGGTTCTGCGCGCGCTGCAAGCAAGTTTTGTTTTGTTGCTGCAGAGGCTCCCAACTCAGCGGCTTCAATCTGCGCGTTCATTGGATAGAGTGCCGGAAAATCATTTGTAAAAACAAAGGTCTGCCCGTAGTTGGGATTCCGCGCTCCCGACATGCGTTCATTGCCGGGGCATAAATAGCAATCCGGATCGTACGCTGGAGCTTTTTCAAGACTGGGTTTGCTGACTTCGCCTTGCCATGGCCGCCGCGTCCGCTGTGGCGAAACCAACACCCACTCTCCCGTAAGTGCGTTGTGCCTGCGATGTGGATGCGCGCTCAGGATTGACATGATTGCGGCTCGTGTTCTTCCGCTGGATAACCTGCCGGATGAGCTTTCATCCAAGTCCAGGCTGATTCGATGATCTCTGCCAGTTCTGAGTGCTGTGTCTTCCATCCCAGCTCGCGTTTGATTTTCTTTGGGCTGGCAATGAGCACGGCCGGATCGCCGGGCCGTCGTTCACTTTCCACGGCTGGAATAGGATGTCCTGTAACTTGGCGTACGGTAGAAATCACTTCTCGTACGCTGAAGCCTTTGCCGGTTCCCAGGTTATAGATCAGCCGGTCATGCGTGGAGAGAGCTTCAAGGCAGAGCATGTGGGCCTTTGCCAGATCACGAACATGAATGTAGTCGCGGATGCAGCTTCCATCAGGTGTGCGATAGTCAGTGCCAAAGATTGAGATATTTTTTTTCATCCCCAGGGCCACCTGCAAAACCAGCGGAATCAGGTGCGATTTTCTGGCCGGTGCGCTTCACCAAGCTCGCCTTGTGAACCCGCCGCATTGAAATAGCGCAGGCTCGCATAGTGGAGCCCGTGAATGCGGTTGAACCATTCAAGCATTCGCTCCACCATGGCTTTGGATTCGCCATAAGCATTGGTGGGAAGCATAAGGTCGTCTTCCTTGATCGGAACCAGCTTGGGTTCTCCGTAAACGGCGGCCGTGGAGGAGAAAACAAAGCGCTTCACCCCTGCCGCGCACACGGCTTCCAGCAATGTAAGGGTATGGACCGCGTTGTTCCGGAAATATATTTCCGGAATCTTCATGGATTCGCCGGCTTCAGTAAGTGCGGCAAAGTGCATGACAGCATCAAAAGAAAAATGACTGAAAAGGTGGTCCAGTTTGCTGCGGTCAGCGATATCACCTTGAACAAACGTTGCGCCTGCAGGAACAGCGTGCCCATAGCCACGGCTCAGGTTGTCATATACAACAACGGTGTGCCCTGTATCGAGGAGTGCCTGCGCCACAATGCTCCCAATGTATCCTGCGCCACCTGTGACCAGTATGTTCACGTGCCTCCGAACCTGCGTTACATTTCACTGCGAGAGCCAACCGTTGAGATTTTTCAGAGCACTTCGCTCACACCGGAAGATGCTTCAGTGATGTAAATTTCCGGTGTAATGCCAGTTGCGTGCTCGTATTCTGATGTGATATTGGTTTTGAATTGCTCTGCGGCATCGCGGCGCACCAGGTTGATGGTGCATCCTCCAAACCCACCGCCAGTCATCCGCGATCCGATAACTCCTTTTTGACG
>DASXZE010000171.1:0-14984 GCA_036502105.1 Candidatus Angelobacter sp.
CTTATCAATGCGGTTGCTTTTCTTCTGGTCGCGCGCTTTGTTCCCGGATTCGTGGTGACTGGCTTGGTGGCAGCGCTCATCGCCGCACTGGTGTTTGGCTTTGTGAACTCCACGCTGGGCTTGATCTTGAGAATCATCACCTTCCCCTTAACCATTTTGACCTTCGGCCTGTTCCTGATTGTGATCAACGCCATCATGCTCCGGTTTGCCGCGTCGGTGACTCCGGGCTTTGCGGTGCAGAACTGGACTGCGGCGCTGATCGGCGCATTTCTGCTGACGGTAATCACCACGTTCCTGCACTGGCTGATCAAAGATGATCGCCCCAGGGATCGCCGACTGAACGCGTAAAGAAGTTAGGAAGGCTTAGGTTAGGAAAAAGATTACGAAGACCGTGTGCTCTCACGCAGCTTCTTCACCACTGCGTGAACATCATTCTGTTGAAACAATCGGATGGCGGCAATGCCAGCCGCCCCGGCTTCCACACACTGCCGCGCATTTTCCAGCGTGACTCCGCCCAGCGCCAGCACCGGCATGGCTGGCTGCGCGGATTCACTGCGATGGCAAATCTGCCGCAACTGCTCCAGTCCTTCACTGTTAACTGCTCCGCCTTTTTCAAACACCGGAGCAAACACGGCAAAGTCCGCGCCATGTGCCTCCGCGCTGGCGACTTCAGCTACAGAATGTGCTGACACGCCAATGATTGGCAAATAGACGACCGGCGCTCCCGCTCCCGCCAGCGCCAAAGTAGTTCTTGTCAAAGTAGTTCTGGTAATGATGGCGCGCACTTCGCTCGCTGCCAGATCATTGGCCGGCAGATGCACGCCATGTGCGCCGCAAGCCAGCGCAACGTCTGTCCGCGAATTAATCACCAGCCGCGTTGCCGAATTGCCCAGCGCAGCCACGGCGTTGCCGGCCAAGTCTTCCAGCGCGCGCGTGCTCAGGTCTTTCTCCCGCAACTGGATCAAATCCACGCCAGCCGCCGCGCATTCGCCAATCTTTGCCAGCAGTTGGCGCTCTTGTGCCGCCGCGTCGCCAGAGAAAAGATGTCTGTGAGTAATGTAATAAAGCCGCAGAGCCATGGTTGAGATTGTAAATTCCCTGTGTCTTTACCGGCACACGGGCAACTTAGGATGCGAAAACCCCTCTCTTATAGGAGTGTCTCTCACTATGCAGATCATCTGGCTGTTCGTGCTGGCCATTCCTATCGCCAGCATCGCCTGGACGGTCACGCATGAAGAAATTTTCCGCGAGCCCCGCGAATACTGCGCGCGCCAGAGTGAAGACAACCGCTTTTACGTTTGCCGCAAGTTCTATTTCCTGTTTACCTGCGAATTCTGCTTCAGCCATTATGTGGTCGCGGCTTTCCTGCTCATCACGCGTTACAAGCTCCTGTTCGACGATTGGCGCGGCTACCTGATCGGCGGCTTTGCCCTGGTCTGGATCGCCAATCAGTACATGAGCATTTACGCCAGCCTGCGCCTCGATATCCGCAAGGACCGCGTAGAAATCAAGCACGTGGAAAAGAAAGTGGAGCAGATTGAAGAGCAGCTGGAAGAAAGTAAAGTGGCCTAGCTTCTTCCTCTTAGCCTTTCTCTGAAATCCCGAAGCAGAGCGAGGGATTCCTATCACCTAAAACAATCTAGCGGATTACCAATGAACCAATTGCAAAGGACATAAGAGAATTTTTGTCGAACCAAGGAATTTTCCCTACCGTAGTGATCCCTCACTGCGTTCGGGATTAAGAACCAATTCGCGTTCATTGGTTTGATTCGCGGCCAAAATATTTTTATCTTCTCAGCAGCGTCTCTTCCGGATCCAGCAATATCAGCTTGGTATCAGCCGGAGCAGTCAACGTGAAGTCGGTCTTGGTGTCGTCGGCGAAGACGAAGGCCAGGAAGCGCGATTTGCCGGTGGCATCCACGGCGTATAAAGGCACGGCTGTCACCATGTCTTTTGCGGCTTGCTCTTCCACAATTGTTCCGGTCACCTTCATTTTGCCGGCCTGCTTGCCTGTTCCGGGCGATAGATGAACGGAATCCAGCGTGAACTGCGGAATGGAGTTGCCGTTGACCCAGCTATCAAAGAACCAGTCAAGCGACTTTTTGCCGTCATAGCCCAGTGAAGCCGGCATCACCTGTTCAAAGGCTCGCTGCAGATCGAGCGTTGAAACTTTATGGTTGGGCGCTTTAGCCAGCAGGCCTTGCAGTGCGGCAAAGAAGACAGCGTCACTATCTTCATGGCCTTCACGCAGATCGGCTTCATGCAGCATGGTGCGCAACATGTGTATGAGCCATGTGCCGCGCCCATAAAGCACGCGTTCATAAGCGTCAGGAAATTTTGACGACGTAAGACGGCGTCCCAGCGTGACCGGGCCAGCTTCAGCAATGATTCCGTTTTTGGTTTCACGCAGCAGCTCGTTGCGGTAATAGTTGAGCGCGGTCTTCATGTCGCCAGGATGTTGTTTTTCCAGCATGACCAGCGCGCTGTAATTGGCCAGTGCCTCCACAATCCACTCGTCGCGATAGCTGACCCAATCCACGGCGTCACCCCACCACTGGTGCGCGGTTTCATGGGAGAGCATCAGGCGGCTGAGCAGAAGTTCTACATACGGATCGTGAAAACCCAGGGCGCGGCGCTCGTCTGGCGTGAGGAACGCTGTGCTGGAAAGATAGATCAATCCCGGCCATGACTGGCTCAACATGCCCGGCAGCTGCGTGATTTCCAGGTTGGAATAAGGAAACGGCGCAAGCTCGGCGGAAAGAAACTGTACGGTGTTGGCGGCCTGGTCGGCAATCTGCTGGGTTTCGCGCGCCGGATCAGGTTTGCGGCCCGCGCGCGCTTCAGTGGTGGCAAGTGATTGCTCCACGTTGCGTGCGCCATAAGCGTGAATATTGACTTGTCCAGATGCAGCGGAGGCAGCCACGAATTTACCCATGTTAAAGCCGGCGCGTCCAATGGGCTTTTCCGTGACGAAATGCGTAATGCGTTTACCGTCGCTCATGGTGCTGGAAACCTGTTTGCCGGTACCGACGACTTGCCAGTCACCGGGGCATTCAAAGGTGAGGTCAAAGTTGGAAAAGCTGGGGCCAACATTTGGATACCACGTGCCGCGCGCGCCCACGTACAGCAGTTCGCCGCCGGCGCTGAACATGACCGGCCCGGAGTATTTGAAAGAGAGTTTTACCGGACGGTCTTTTTTCATAGGCGTGGGCATGACTACGCCAATGAGATCGTCTCCGCGGCGGGCCAGGTCGCTGCCGCTGATGGCTTCATTCTGTATGAACTCGGCTGGCTCGCCATTCACGCGCACTTCAGCCAGCTTGAGATAGCGCGAGAACTCCAGCACCACCGTCCGCTTGCCGGAGTTATGCGGCGTGAGCGTAAATTCAGCTTCAGCGCTGAGGTCGGTGGGCGGCTGCACTTTTACGCGCAACACGTAGTCAGACATTTCATAGTTGGCGCGCGTTGCCGGGTCTTCCTCTCCAGCGGCCTCGCGGGCGGAGCGCATGGGGAACGATGTCCATATGTCATAGAACGAAGTTTCATTAATCACGTTGGCCTGGGCCACGCTGATTTGCTCGGCCACGTTGGTGTCAAAAAATACGTCCACAATGCCCGACGAGGTGCCGCCCATGCGCAGATGCACAAAGCGCGCAGCCGCCTCTTTGGTGCTGGTCATGGATTGAAGAATCAGCAGTGCGTCTCCGCGGGCCAGGGCCGTGGCTGGCTCCTGCCATCGGGTAATAAATTCCTGCGCTTCGTCGGGATGGCCGCGGAGTCCGGCTTGCAACGCTTCCACTACCGTACTGTCAGAGAATCGGAAGTAGGCAGATTGAAAACGCTTTTCCAGCACCGCCGAGCCAGTAAAGAGCGCAAGTGAGGTCTTCTCCGCGCGATTCGGAGGCACCAGCAGCACTTCGCCCACGCCTTCAAAAACCGCGCCGGTAATGTGTCCATTGACTTCGCGCATAAAGGCCAGCGTGCCATCGCTGATAGAGATGTGCAGGTCTTCCAGCAATATGGAGACATCGCGAATCTGGTAAACATCTTTTACGTCAAAGGAGGGGTTAAGCAGGTCGCGGTAAAGCGCCACCGCGCTGGAAGTTGAATCCGCCGGCTGGCCTGTCGCCTGCATGCACCACAGGTTCATGCCACCAAGGTTTATCAACCCCAGAAGGGTGAGCGCCGATAGTACCTTCGTTACTTTCTGGATGAAGACACGCTTCATAGACATGCCATAATTGCTTAGACTTTTCTGAATTGAAATCGATTATCACATTTTTCGCTTTTACCGTATTTTGCGCCTCCGCAGGCGCAGACACAATTGTGCTAAAAAATGGCGACCGCATCCAGGCTGACTCAGCCCAGGAACGCAACGGACGCGTGGAATATACCATCGGCGACAACACGCTGACCATTCCCAAATCAATTGTGGCGCGGATTGAGAAAGGCCCGGTCATTCCCGCTTCACCGCTGCCCTCTTCTTCTGCCATGGGTGCTCCGCTGGAAGCGCCGCCATCGCATGAAGAAATGCCTGGCTCGGGTGACGTTGTGGACCGCGTGGTCCGCAACGGCGCAGTGGATACAGCGGCGATCAAATTGATTGAGGCCAACGGCGACAATGTAGAGTCCGCGGCGGCCAACTCCGTGGCTGCGAACTTTGAAGAGAAGCGCCGCAATTATTCGGCTGCGGCGCGCTACCTGGAAGCGGCGCTCACGTTTCTGCCGACGCATGGCGTCCTGCTGGAAAACTATGCGGCCGTCTTGCTGCAACTTGGCCGCACGGACGAGGCTCTGAGCCGTTCGCAACAAGCCACGCGCGTGAGTCCGCAATCCGCTGATGCTTTTGCGCTGCTGGGCTATGCGTATTACAAGAGTGACCACAATCGCGAGGCGATTGCGGCATTCAAGCAGTCTCTGCAGCTTCGGGCTGACGAACACGTAAAGCAGTTGCTGGACCGCGTGGAGCGCGAATCGCGGACGGAAGCAGATTTCCGCCAGCAGGAGAGCAGCCACTTTACGCTGCGTTATGAAGGCTCGCAGGCCGCCGATTCTCTTCGCGCACAGATTCTGGCAACGCTCGAAAGCGATTACCGCGACCTGAGCAATGATCTGGGCGTAACGCCCAAAAATATTTTTGTTTCACTGTACACGGACGAAGCTTTTTTTGACGTGACTCATGCAGCCGCCTGGACCTCGGCCTTGAATGACGGCAAGATTCGCATTCCCATTTCCGGCGCTAAGTCGGTCACCCCAGAAATGGCATCCGTTCTGCGGCATGAGCTGACGCATTCATTCGTCGCGCAGATTACGCATAACCACGCGCCGGCATGGCTCAATGAAGGTGTTGCCCAGCTTGAGCAGGGGATGTCCACCGGAGCCATTGGGCAGCGCCTGGCTTCACTATATGCCTCTGGCCATCAAGTGCCACTCAATCAGTTGGAAGGCGAATTTCAGGGCTACAGCACGGCAGAGGCTTCAGTGGCTTACGCGGAAAGCCTGGCGGCGGTGGAGTATATCAGCAACACGTATGGGCTGAGCGATGTGGCGCGGATGCTGCAAAGGCTGGGAGAAGGCCAGAGCCTGGAGTCGGCCATGCGCAGCACCATTCATGCCGGTTATGCCGAGCTGGAAACTGAAATCACCGGCTATCTGCAGAAAAATTACGGAAGCTAGAAATCGGCCAGCCGGTTTACTTGCCGTTCGCGTCTGTAATGCGCAATTCAATCACAACACCGCTTTCCAGTTTTACCGTACGGTTGAGCGAGACAACGGCTTGCGTGCCGCCTGCAGTGGCTAAGCTTAATCCATCAATGTCCGTGGGGCCTGATCTGGCTATTGACCTCGAGTTGGCGTCCATCTCCGCGCCAAGAGTCGAGTCGACGGGCCTGACTGCTCTTTTCCCCCCGCTAGGTGTGGGGTAGTGGCTGTCATTGGCTGCCGCGCTTCCTGGAGCGATATCCGGCCGGTTAGAGACGCTTGTGATGGGAGTATCCAATGTAGGCCGGGCTGCAGGATGTAACGCTATCAGCATAGACCGCAATGGCAACTCCTGGCCGCTTTTAAGGACGACTTTTTCAAAGGCAATGCCCAGTCTTGATTCCGGAGTTTCCTTGCTGCGCGCCTGTGCTTCTGTCACATGCCCAATCAACTTTGAATCACGATGGGCCACAATTTTTCCGTGCGAAATAATATCGGCCAGCAGCAGCGCAGTGACCGGATCGCCCGCTTTCACTTTTTTGGCGTCCAGCGTTTTGGATAATTCAGCATAGAGGATTGAGCCGCTTTGAATGCCCGGAGTCGATGCACCAGCAGCAGAGGCTATTTTTTGCGGAGTCTGGGCCGGCGCAGTCTGGGCTGTTAGCGTAAGGCTGCTAAAGCTAAGTAATCCGGCAATCATGACGATCTTGATCTTATTTTCCATGTGAGTTCCTCCGCTGCATCACCTCATGTGAAACTGGACCTTGATTGTGGTTTCCGCTTCTGCTGGTTTGCCATTCAAGATAAAGGGCTTATATTTCCATTGTCTTACAGCATCCAGTGCGGACGCAGCCAGAATGGGATTTCCCTGTACCAATCTTAGGTTTTCCAGCGTCCCATCAGTATTAATAGTGGCAACAAGAATTACGTCACCGTCAATCCCTACCTGTTTAGCCGTATCGGGATATATGGGTGTTACATCTTTAATTTTGAGACTATTTGCAACGCCCGAAGATATGCGGATGCGTATCGGCTTCGGCGGTTGAGCAGGCTGCGTTTGCTCAGGCTTGGCCGCTTCATTAGGTTTCGCCTGCTGTTCTGCTTGTGGCGATGGTGCGGGCTTGGCTTGGCCAGGTTTTGCTGGCTGCTCTGTTTGCGCCAGAGCCAGACCGGCTACAAGCATGAGGGCTGGCAGGATTAAAAATCGCTTGAATGCCATAGACCCACAATGCTCAAGCAAACCCTGCGGCATGTCAATAACATCTATTTGAGTGACTTTCTGGTAGCATTTCTTTTATGAAGCGTCTGCTCGTTATTGCCGGGGTTATCGTTGGCGTTCTTCTGCTCATTGTGGTGCTGGTGCCGCTGTTTATCAACGTAGACAGTTTCCGCCCAGACCTGGAAAAGAAGATCTCCGCAGCACTCAACCGCACCGTCACCATCGGCAAGCTGGATGCTTCCATTTTTAGTGGCGGCGCTTCAGCCAGTGAGATCACCATCGCTGACGATCCGGCCTTTAACAAAGGCGCATTTCTGCACGCAGCGTCAGTAAAGGTTGGCGTGGAGTTGATGCCCTTGATTTTCTCTAAACAGCTCAAGGTCACGGCACTCACCATACAGAGTCCTGAGATCACGCTGCTGGAGAACGCCGCAGGCAAGTGGAATTATTCCACCCTGGGCGCCACCGCGCAGCCCTCGCAAACGCAAACGACCGCGCCGGCGCCGGCAGGGAAAACGCCGGATATCACCGTGGACAAATTTGAAATCACAGACGGAACCGTAAAAGTAGGCCACAGCAGCGGCCACTCCGTGGGCAAAGAGAGTGTTTACCAGAAGGTAAATCTGGTGGCACACAATATTTCTGCCACTACCGCCATGCCTTTTACTCTTTCGGTCTCCATGCCCGGCGGCGGATCGTTGAATCTGGACGGCCAGGCAGGTCCCATCAACGCCACCGATTCCACCAGGAGTCCGCTGGACGCGAAAATTACTCTCAAGCACGTTGATGTGGCGGCTACCGGCTTTGTTGATCCCAGCTCAGGCGTGGCCGGTATTATCGACTTTGACGGTCAGGTGAAATCAGACGGCCACAAGCTGCATTCAGAAGGCAAAGCTAACGCTGCCAATTTGCGCGTGATCAAAGGCGGCCAGCCGGCCAAGCAGGCCATCTCTCTCGACTACAAATCAGATTACGCATTGGAAGCTGAAAACGGCACCATCAACGCGAACCTGCACACGGGCAATAGCGTAACCAATGCCAGCGGCACGCTCAACACCAAGGGCGAAGACACGCTTGCAAATTTGAAGATCGAAGGCAAGAACATGGCAGTGAATGACGTTGTAGGGCTGCTGCCTGCGTTCGGCGTGGTTCTGCCTTCCGGAGCGTCACTGCAGGGCGGCAACATCAATATGGACTTGGCTGCGGAAGGCCCGCTGGATCGCCTGGTGATTACCGGTCCACTCAGCATTACTGGCACACATCTTTCTGGTTATAACCTCAGCTCCAAGCTCGGCGCTCTTGCGGCTTTTACCGGCAACAAAGGCGGCAGCATGGACACGTTGATCCAGACTTTCAGCTCAACCTTGCGCGTTGCGCCTGAAGGAATCAAGGCTGACAGCATTGTGCTGGACGTACCATCACTCGGGAACCTGACCGGCAACGGCGTGATTGCCAGCGATAACTCCCTCAACTTTAAAATGCTGCTCAAGCTTGCCGGCGGCGCGGGAAATCTTCTGGGCAGTCTTACCAGTATCACGGGCGGAGCGCAAAGCAGCGGCATTCCATTCCTGATTCTGGGCAAGACCTCCAGCCCGGAATTTCGCCCTGCCATGGGTGACGCCGTGAAAGGTAATCTGCAGAACGGCCTGATGCAGGCAGTCGGGGGCAAGAGCGGGGCAGCAGGACAAAAGCCCGATGTCAAAGGCGTGCTCGGTGGTCTGTTCGGCAAGAAAAAACCGCAATAATTGCAGCTGCCGCCATTCTATTAAGGTGGCTGCAACGCACAATTTGTCAACGGGAATTCACGTTGATTTTAGATCAGTCGTGATTTGCCCTCGGCTAAATGGGAACAACGCTTTATGTTTGAGCGATTTAGCGGTGGGAATGTCCATCTTTTAAGATGAATCCAAGTAATCCACAGACAAATCAAATGTAATGTATTGACAACGTTGGCTTAAGTGATACATTCGTCGTAGCGAACGCTTAACAAAGGCTGAACAAAAACCGAAATATCAATTTCACCAATGGCAGATAGAAAACAATTTCTCGGAGAAATCAAAGCCGATCCAGAATTGAAAAAAATTCTCGAAAAATCCCGCCACACCCAGGTGACCGAAGAAGAGTTAACAGAGCAAAGAATCAGTTTTGCTTTTGGGAATGCTCCTGCCGATGCTAAAAATATCACTAAGGAAAGCGTCAGACAAACATCTAAAAAACTCCGTCTCTTATAAAAACCGTGTGGATCGCCGTCCACGAGGAGTTATTCTCCCAAACATGTCCGTTCGTGAAAAAGACAATCCCGACCTTTTCAGAAGAATACAAGAACAAAATCTATTGCGTCAGTATGATCTTCTTTCCAATTGTATTGAGATTGCTTTGACTAAAGGCAAAGGAATCGAGGCCTTCGACAAGTACCACGTTGTGGGCTTTGAACTATGCTGCCGTTTCCAACATTGCTCAATTTGGAGGAAGATACCGGGAAGAGCCGGTTTATGTTGGAAACCATATTCCTCCGCACTTCGAGAAAGTGCCGCATTTGATGGACTTATTGTTTTCTTTTATTCATGAAAACTGGACGGTTGATGAACTTGGAGATCATCCAACTGCGCTTGCAGCTTATGCGCTTTGGAGACTTAACTGGATACATCCGTTCGTTGAAGGAAATGGAAGAACCGCCAGGGCCGCATGCTATTACCTCATTTGCCTGAAGCAAGGCAAGCTGCTAACGGGAAAGAAAATAGTTCCTGAACGAATCCGCGAAAATAGACAACCCTATTATGAGGCGCTCAAGGCAGCCGATAAAGCGTGGGAGTCCGGCCATATCGATATATCCATGATGGCAAACTATCTTGAGGGACTTCTGCTGGGGCAACTCACCGAGACATAAAACAGCAAATAAAGACTATGTTTTGGCTGCATCGGCCTATCCGCTGATAAAATAAAGCCAATATCCAATAGAAGGTTTTCACCATGCTTAAAAAATTATATCTGCTTGCGTCTGCACTTGTACTGATGGCGGTTGCCGTCCGCGCTGACAATATCGTGGACGAAATTATCGCCCGGGTCAATGACCAGATCATCACTCGCTCAGACATGGAAAAGGCCAAAACGACCAACCAGGAAGAATTGAAGCAACGCTTTCCCTCTGACTGGCAGGCAAAGTGGGCCACGGCGCAAAATGATGTTCTGCGCGACCTGATTGATCAGCAACTGCTCCTGGAACGCGGTAAGGAACTGGGCATTACCGGCGAAACAGATGTCGTAAAACGGCTTAACCAGTTGCGCCAGCAGATGGGGCTGGCCAGCATTGACGATCTGGAAAAAGAAGCGCAGAAGCAGGGCGTCTCTTACGAAGATTTCAAAGAGCAGATACGCGTTGGAGCTGTAACGCAGCAGGTCATCGGGCAGGATGTGGGAGCCAAGATCCACATTACCAATGAGGAAGTTCAAGACTGGTACAACAAGCACCAGAAAGAGCTTGAAGGGCAGGAAGAAGTGGCCCTGGCGGAGATCATGGTTTCCACCCAAGCCGCTCCTCCGGCAGGCGATAAAGACAAAGACGCAACTCCACTACCGGAAGATCCGGCCAAGGTTGCCGCTGCTGAAGCCAAAGCCAACCAATTGCTGGATCAACTGAAAAAAGGCGCCAAGTTTGATGAACTGGCCAAGAAAAATTCTGACGGCTCAACCGCGAGCCAGGGCGGTGGGCTGGGCAGCTTTAAACGCGGCGAACTGGCCAAAGACCTGGAAGACAAAACGTTTTCCTTGAAAACAGGCGAGACTACCGGCGTAATTCGCACCAAGCAGGGCTTTATTATCCTGAAGGTTGTGGCGCGACGCGATGCCGGCGTGGCCCAGCTGAAAGATGTCTCTGAGCATATCCGTGAAACGATTTACACCGAGCGCCTTGAGCCTGCAGCCCGTGCCTATCTCACCAAGCTGCGCGAACAGGCTTATATTGACATCAAGCCCGGATTCACTGATACCGGCGCAAGCCCGAATCAGAGCAACAAACCTACCATGCTGGAAGCGGCAAATAATGACGCGAACCGTCCAGGAAAGCCCAAGAAAAAGAAAAAGCTCCTGATCTTTTAAGCTCTGCCGGCTCTCGCAGCAAACTCAAAGGCCTCTCAAAAACATTGGGAGGCCTTAGCCTTGCCTTAGTCCTCTCCAAATTCAATTTGCGCTGTGCAAGTGTGAACTCCACAACCCCGGCAGCTCTCAATGCGTCCAACAAAGGGTACTGACACAAAAGTCCCTGAGGGTAAATCGCAGAGCGCAGAATCTTTGGACGTAAGATCGTGGATATAAAGCCATGGACATAAAATCGTGGATCGCCATTGTCGCTAATTTCATTGTCATAGCCGGGCTGATCCGTTATGGGTTCAAGCTGTTTGCTGATTACCATGCCACCGGACGCTGGGCCAAAAATATGACCGGTCTGCTGGCGGGAATCGGCATGCTCGCGCTGGCAGCTTCCATGCTGCTTACGCCGCGCAATGCTCTGGTGATCCTGCAGGTGGCGCAGACGGGCGCCGCGCGCGTTTTTTTGATCATGAGCAGCGTGCTCCTCATGGCTGCCATCGCGGCCTTTGGCATCATCAATTACACGCGTCCGCTACGGCTCTGGCACCAGCGGCGCATTGGCAGAGACCTGCGGCGCGGCCTTCCCCGGATCTTCTAAACCTTTTCAGTCCCTCCGCTCGCTGCCGGATTGGCCTTATCTTTTTAACTTTTTAATCTTTCCATTTGCATTCCGGCCAGTCGCGTCTAGAATGTCTTTCCTATGCGAAAACTCTCAGTTGTTACATTGTTTTTCATCCTGGCCTTGACCGCTTGGACGCAGCAGGCGCAAGCGCCCGTGGAAATTACCGCCGAACCCCACCACCATCTGGTAGTGGAAAATAGTTTCGTCCGCGCATTCGCGTTTCAAGTGGACCCCGCACAGACCACCTTGATGCATCACCATGGCCGCGACTATGTCTCTATTTTCATTGGAGATTCGCAGGCCATGAACACCAAGGAAGGCGCAGCTCCGGCCCCCGCCAAATTTAAAGATGGCGACGTTCGTTTTGCTCCCGCCGGACTGGTGCACGCCGTGGCTGATACCGGCACCACCCCGGTCCGCAACGCGACCATTGAGCTCATGAAACCAACCACCAACCCCAAAGCCTGCACGGAAAATTGCTCCATCTCCATACCGTGCGAGGCTGCCGATAAAACTGCTTGCGCGACGGTAACCAAGGCTTTCACCTCCGATCAATGGATGGTCCTGCTGGTCACTCTGCCTCCCGGCACAAAGTATCCTGAGCACACGCACAACGGCGGTTTTCTTACCGTTTCTCTTGCGGATGCTGACGTAATCATGCGGAGCCATAGCAGGTCAAAAGATATCCATGCCAAAGTTGGCGATATTACATGGAATGAGCCTGAGACTCATACGATCATCAACAACGGCAAAACCACGGCCCGCGTAGCCGTGCTTGACTTCGCCGGTACTGCAGGTCAGTAATTTCTAATGCATCGGCCTTGATCGCGCCAGCCACAGAGTAAGCTTGCCTGTCTGCGGCGATCAGGGCCATGCTTCATCTGTTCTCCAAATCCACGTTCTTACCAGAGAATGCTCCGCAAGTGCATTGGCCTTTAGATATGAGGTGTTTCAGGCGTTTACCGGCTTGCGGGCGCTTCCGGTTCTTCTTACAATCTTTATATGAGAACGTCCCGTGTCGCGGGACTGGTGTTTCTGGCCACCGCCGCTTTGGCCCAGCAGCAGCAGACCGTTGAAATCACTTCTGAGCCCAGTCATCATCTGGTTCTGGAAAACGAATACGTGCGCGTGTTCGATGTCACGGTTGCGCCCAAAGCCTCAACGCTGGTGCATCGACATAATTCCGATTATCTTTTTGTGACTCTTGGCGACTCAGACGTTGTCAGCGCGCGTGTGGGAGAAAAACCGGTTGAGCTGCAGCTGAAAGACGGCGAAGTACGTTTTACGCCCGGCAACTTTGCCCACGCCGCTATCAACAAAAGCGACAAGCCGTTTCATAACATTACGATTGAACTGCTGAAGCCCTCCACCAAGGCGGCTAACTGCACAGAGGCTTGTGCCGTCAGCATGCCCTGCAGCGACCAGACGAATGTTCACTGCCCTTCCAAGATAACCCGCATATCCTCAGACCAGTGGACGGTTTCGCTGGTGACGCTGCCGCCCTCCACTCATTGGGAATATGCCGGGCATTCTGCGCCGCATCTGATGATTGCGGTTTCTGATCTTGATCTGTCGAGTCTGAGTAAATCCGGGAATGAAAGCATCAAGCGTGACCCCGGCGGCCTGGTCTGGATACCCGCGGTTGAATCCCATTTTCTGGTCAATAACAGCAAGAAAGCAGCCCAATTCGTTACACTTGAGTTCAAGCCATGACCCTTACAGAAACCAATCTACAACCGGAAAATCCAGAAGCGCGCGAATACAATCGCACCAAGCGCTGGCTGGAGATTGGCGATCTGGTCGTCAGCTTCGGTTTTCTTATCGCGCTGCTCGCCACCGGCTGGACCAACGTTCTTAGCTCTCTGGCAACACGCCTTGGCCGGGACCACTACGCGCTCGACCTGTTCTTTTACATTGCCTTCCTGAGCCTCATCAGCAAAGTGCTTGGCTTCAGCCTGGATTTTTACAGCTTCCGCCTGGAACATCGCTTCAATTTGTCCAACCAGCACCTGGGCTCATGGGTCAAAGACGAAATCAAAGGCTGGGTTCTGGGCCTGGTCATGGCGACATTCCTCGCCGAAATGGTCTATGCCCTGATACGCCTTTCACCGCAATACTGGTGGATCATCGCTTGGCTGATCTTCATCGGCTTGTTTATCTTTTTTGCGCAGATAGCGCCCGTGGTACTGTTCCCGCTGTTTTATAAATTCGCTCCGCTGCAAAATGACGAGTTGAAAGCGCGCCTTGTCCGGCTGGGTGAGCGCTCTGGCACGCGCGTGCGCGGCGTCTATGAGTGGAAGCTCTCAGAGAAAAGCAAGAAGGCCAACGCCGCTCTTACCGGGATGGGCAACACCCGCCGCATCATTCTGGCCGACACGCTGCTCGATAATTACAGCAACGACGAAATTGAAGCCGTGCTGGCCCACGAGCTAGGCCATCACGTGCATGGACACATGGTAAAGATGATTGTGGTTCACGCCCTGGTAACGCTCGCCGGCTTCTGGGCCGCCAATGAAGTTCTGCGCTACGCCATCGATGAGCAACGCATGTTCCAGCATCTGGCCGACTTCGCCAACCTGCCTCTGCTGGCGCTGGTGGCCAGCGGCATCTCACTGCTGTTGATGCCGGCACTGAACGCCTACTCACGTTTTACGGAGCGCCAGGCCGATCTCTACTGTTGGAAGAGCGTCGCGAACATTACCCCGTACATCACGGCCATGGAAAAGCTGGGCAAGCAGAACCTGAGTGAGAGCCATCCTTCAAGGATTGTGGAATTGCTCTTCCATTCGCATCCGCCCATCTCCAAGCGCATTGCAGCCGCGGAAGCGTGGGCCAAGAGGCATCAACCGGGATTGGCCACGTAACACAACAACCTTGAAATTACTTGCTGGATTGGTGGAAGAGCGGCCCTTTAGGGCCGCGTAAGATATTTAAAAAAATCGGCTTCAGCCCCTGAGGCAAGCAGCTATTTCCAGCGACCTATCTACCGGAAGCTCGCACCATTTCTTCCACGCTGCGCAGATCTTCCTCTGTATCCACGCCCACAGTATTGAAGGGCGTCTCAGCCACATAGATATCAATGCCATTATCCAGAAAGCGCAGCTGCTCCAGCCGCTCCGCCGCTTCCAGCTTTGACTCCGGCAGATTGCAGAACTTATCCAGCGCGGCGCGCCGGTACGCGTAAAAACCCAGATGCTTGAAGTACTGAATGCCGCCGGTCTTGTCGCGATCAAAAGGAATGGTGGAGCGCGAGAAATAAAGCGCGCGGCCTTTCAGATCAGTTACTACTTTTACTGCGTTCGGATTCGCAACATCCTGCGGCGGGCACGGTGTCTTGATGGTTGAAACCATCACCTT
>DASXZE010000172.1:0-9569 GCA_036502105.1 Candidatus Angelobacter sp.
TGCAGTTGATAAAGGGATTACCGTCCCGGTTCGCGGCCTTTGCCTGTTGGTTGAGCCGGAACCGTGGCTGCGCATCTTCCTGCGCAATATTGGCGACTTGTTCCGCGCCGCTCCGCCGCCAGCTTGGGTCACTTCTCTCCCGGGCCAATATTGGCCAGATGCTTTGGTGAATCGTCCGGTGGCGTGGAAGGCGACACGGCAATCATTTCTTTTGCATGCCATGGTGGCGCTGGGCGTTTATGCGCTCAACGTTTATTTACTAAACCCAGCGTGGCTGAATCAGCCGCAGATTCTGCCTGACGAGCCGCGCAACCAGACGCCGCTGCACTATGAGCTCTCTGAATATCTGCCTGCGGTCAACACCAATGCGCGGCCAGAGCCGCCGAAGAGGGTGCGCCCGCAGAAAGCTGATCCGGAATATGCGGCGCAGGAAATTGTGGTGTTGAATGACAAGCACATCAGCACCAAGCAGACGATTGTGCAGCCGAGCCCGGTATTTTTGAAGCAGGATATTCCGCTGCCGAACCTGATTGCATCCACTTCAGTTCCGGGCGCTCCCGTGGCGATGAACCATCCGCTGCCGATTCTGCCGGTGAACACGCCGCAGATTGCGCCGCCCATGCAGCCGCTGGCGCAGAGCAGTTTGCGTCCTCTGCTGTTTCCGCCAGCAGCGCAGCCGGAAGTTGCTGCCCCTGCAGGAGCAGCGGCGAGCCGTCGCGCGATTCAAGCTTTGCCGCTGGAAAGCGCTATTGTTGTCCCGCCGGCTCCGGATGTAACGGCGCGCAAGGCTGACAGCTTGCAGATTCCGGTGCAGGCGCCGCAGGTTGCGGCTCCGGCGGAAGCGTCAGCGGGTCGCGCATTGCAGTCCATTCCATTGCCGATGAATGCACCGCAGGTTGCGCCGCCCGCATCGGCGGCTGCCAGCAGGAATCTCAGCAACTTTGGCTTGCCTTCGCAGAACGCCACTGCTGCTCCGCCGGCGCAGCCAATCAGCAGCGGCAATGCGTCGCGTGAAAAAGAAGTTGGACAGATGCTGGTGTTGAACGCGAAGCCGGTTGCGCCCAGCGGCGCGTTGACGGTGCCTGAAGGAAACAGGCCTGGCGAATTTACAGCCAGCCCATCAGGCCGCGCAGGCGCAACCGCGCAACCGGAAATCAAGCAAGGCACCGGCAGTTCGCCTGCGAATATTTATGTTGCTGCGCCGCCGACTAAAGTTATTGGCGGTGCAGTAATTGCTTCGGCTGCACCACCGCCCGCGGCGCGCGTGCTTACGCCAGACCGCACAGACAAGCCGCACGACCGCATTGACACGCAGGTTTTTGGCACACGCAGAAATTATTCCATGCGGTTGAGTATGCCGAACCTGACATCATCGACAGGAAGCTGGAGCATTCGCTTTGCAGAGTTGAACGCCACGGGCCATGGCGAATCTGACTTGAGCGCGCCGGAGGCGATTAAGAAAGTGGACCCGGCTTATCCGCAGGACCTGGTGCATGACCGCGTTGAGGGCACCGTGGTGCTATATGCCGTGATTCACGCGGACGGCAATGTGGGCGAAGTCCGCGTGCTTGAGGGTTTTGATGAACGCCTGAATGAAAATGCGCGCAAGGCGCTGGCGCAGTGGAAGTTTCGTCCGGGCACAAAAGATGGAACGCCTGTGGACGTTGAAGCGGTAGTTCGCGTGCCGTTCAAAGTTCCGCGAAAAGAGTTTTGATTTTTTTGCGGAACTGATTTTTTGCAGAGGCGATTTGCGTGCGGCGTGATTGGCGCAGCGTTGAATTACCGCGCAGCAGTAGCCAGATTCGCCACGCTCTCAATCGCCTGATAAATCTTGGGATGCGTGCACACTTCATAGTAATTGCGGTTAGTAAAGTTCTTGAGTGAGAAGTCGCGCGCGTCCACGTGAGCGATGCGGCCTTCACGAATAATAATGCGGTGGAATGATCCCTGGCCCAGCGGCACCACGCCGGCATAAACGCGGACCGTGCTTTTCTGCCAGATCATCGGCACTTGCAAGTCAAACGCCTGCAGGGAAATTTCACCGCGCAGTTTTTGGAACGCCGCCTGGTTCATGTGTATGCCGCCAATGTTGTAGCGCAGCAGAAATTCGTCAGGATTACCGCCAGTGTCTTCATCCTCAACCGATTTGAAGGAGAACACGTTGAACAGCAGCTCGCGATCTTCCAAAAGTCGGCGCACGCCTTTGCTGCAGGAAGAAAGCCGGTCACTCTCATTGAGCGCCTTGGAGATCATGATTTTTTTACTGCCGTCCATGAGATACATGGGAGCTGAGTCTTGATAAGAAATGCCAATGCCAACTTCCAGGCTGGGCAGGCCGGCGGCGAGCGATCGCTCATTGTATGCGGTGACCACCTGGATCATTTCCTTGGCCAGCACGCAAGTCTGGGCCACGCCCAATGCAGGTTCGCCTTCACGCTCAAACAGCGCCAGGATCAGTGCATCGCCTTCAATAAAGACTTTCTTCGCGTCGTACTTGGGCAACAGTTTGTTGATAGGATCGTAAAAATTCAGGCTGAAATAAGAAGCCGGGTTCAACCCTTTTTCCAGCAGCGTGCGCGTCAGCGTGGTTGATTCGCGAATGTCTGCCTTGAGGACCACGTGATGAATAATTTTTTCTTCTGCCGGCTTCTGCTCTTCAGCCAGCAGAAATTCATAGAGCGTATTGTTGATGGCGGAAAGCTCGCGGAAACGCTCATTGCCCAGCACGTTCACTCGCTCCATGGATTCGACCGCAGTTTCCATGCGGCGCAGGTCGCGATGGTAGCGCGTGAAATCAGCAAAGAACCGTGCGGCTGTTTTGGCCCGCTCCGCTGGTTTGCAGCCTTCCACTTTTCTGATGGCCGCATGCAAGCCCGCAGGAGAAAGTTTTCCATGTTCTTCCAGCAACGTTTCCACGCGCTTACGCTCTTCGCGCGAGATCAACGCATTCTTGAGCTGCTGCGGATTGATAGGCGGAGAATATTGCGCCAGCAGCGGCACCGCTTCATACGAGGCAATCACGCTGCCCATTACATTTTCCCGCTCCAGCAATTCGGTCCATGCGTTGAGCAGAGCTTTCTGCGCTTTGCCCTTGGGGCTGGAGTCATCAGGCGCTCCGCCATCCATAATTTCATGCGCATTTTCCGGGACATTCAACAGCGCGTCCACACGCGGATCGCCAACGTCAGGCACCAGACCCAGCGATTTGAGATAATGCGCGGCGATATCGCGCATGGTCTCAAACCTGTCTCTATCGCGATCATAATTTCCCAGCATCACATAGTGCTCAGCGTTCAGGAGATTGTCCTGGCCATCCTCACTGAACACCAGCCGATTGAGAAAAAGTTCATACGTTGCGGCTGCGTTGTCGCCGAACAAAGAACGCCGCGTTCTCCCCAGCGTTTCTTTTTCCGCCTCACGCAGCACCACAAACAAATCCTGTCCGGCTTTGCGCAGCACGGTTTTTTTATTGATCTGGAAACCAGCAAGGCGCTCGCGCATCTCCAGCGTGCGATTGGTGCCGGACTGGCGCGGCCCTTCATAGAATTTTATGCGGGCGCGACAGCGCTCCAGTACCTGCCCGTATTGGTTGAGTAATTCCGTGCGCTGAAATTTGAGTATCGCCAGGCGGAAGAGGAGGTCCAGTGAGACATTGCTCTCAGCTTTCGCCCGGTTCAAAGAGACAACATGCAGCTCAGTGAGCAGACGCTTAAATTCTGAGGGATCAAACTGCCGTGCCGTGGGATCTTTATGCCGCAGCGGACCGCGCACAGCAATGCGCTCCTCCGTAGCCAGTTCTTCCACGCTGCCATGTTTGGCTACGAGCTTGAAAATGTGCTGGCGGGCAATTTCAGTAAATTTGGGGCTGAGGTAAACATCGTGGCGGAGATTGTCGATTCCAGTGACCAGGTTTTCCAGAACAAGTGAGGGCTCATCGCTGGTCAATTCAAGTTGACGGGCGTGTTCAGGCAAGCTACCGCGTTGAAGAAATGAAAACGACATTCCGGCCAGTTGTTACGTGAGGGAAAGCTCAGATTGTACCCCAGCTTTCCGGCTTCCCTCACGTTACTATCGGCACCTCAACGGCTATCTGTAGCTGGTCGGTAAGGCGTTTTTCTTACTGTCCGCTTTTACGCGCCTTCTCAAACTCATCGCCCGGCTGCCAACCGGCCAAATCGGGCTGATTGGCGGTTTCCCAGCCCAGGACTAGACCAAACTTCGCCAATTTGGCGTCGCCACTAAAGTCCATGTCCGCCCGATACTCATCCGAAGGCTGGTGATAGCGGTGCTCCACGTAGTCCTTTTGCTCGGCTTCTCCCCAGGCCAGGTCGTGCCCTTTAAAGAGCGCGCCTTCATTCACGCTGAACGCAGGCACGCCCACGCGGGCCAGGCTGAAATGGTCTGAGCGATAGTAGTGTCCGGCTTCAGGGTGATTGTCCGGCTGAATGGCCAGGTCAAAATCTTTTGCGACCTTCTGCACCAGCGGATACACGCTCGTCCGCTCTGCTCCAGAAACCACAAGTTGCTGCGGCTCACCCACCGGCGCAATGTCGTCATAATTCATGTCGAGAGAAATATTCTGCGCCGCAACCGGCGGATGCTCGCCCAGAAATTTCGATCCCAGCAGGCCCTGCTCTTCCGCTGTGACGGCAGCGAAAAGTGCGGACCGCTTGGGCTTCTGGTCAGCCGAGGCAAACGCGCGCGCCAGCTCCAGCAGAATGCCGCAGCCGGTAGCGTTGTCTGCCGCGCCGTTGTATATGTTGTCGCCCTTTTCATCCGGATGGATTCCCAAATGATCGTAGTGTGCTGAATACAAAATCGCCTGCTGCGCCAGCTTAGGATCAGAGCCATTCACCTTGCCAACTACATTGCGGGACGCAAATGACCGCACCTTGCTCACGATTGTCTCTTTCACCCTGACCGGTAATTCCACCGGCTTAAAGCTGCGTGAGTTTGCTTCTTCCATCATCTTGTCCACGTCCATGCCCACGCTCTGCGCCAGCTTGCGCGCAACTTCCAACTGGATCCATCCTGCTGACTTCAGCTTGGGAGTCTTCTCTTCTTCCAGCAGCGAGCTCTCTCCGCCCCAGGAGTTGCGCACCACTTCCCAGCCATAGCTGGCCATCTCTGTTTTGTGAATCAGCACCACGCCCACGGCGCCACGACGCGCAGCTTCTTCATACTTGTAAGTCCAGCGGCCATAGTAGGTGAGCGCACGCCCTTTGAAAAAGTTTGGATCATCCGACGGCGGCTCGTTTACCAGCATCAGCAGCATCTTGCCTTTTACATCCACGCCTTTGTAGTCGTCCCAGTTATATTCAGGAGCATGAATGCCATAGCCCACATAGACCAGCGGCGCGTCGATCTCTGATTTCTCTGCATGCGTCTGGTCGTTGGCCACATAATCGTCGGCGAATTTGAGCGGCATGGGCGCGCCTGACTTAGGCACAAAGGCAAACTGCGTCTGCTTGGGATCAGTGGTCACGCCAAAAAACTTGATGTTCTGAAAATACGTTCCGCCATCTCCGGCGGGAGCCAGACCATAGCTCTTGAACTGCGCGGCAATCCAGTCAGCGGCCATGTCTCCGCCTTTTTGTCCGGTGCCGCGGCCTTCCAGCTTGTCGTCAGAAAGATATTTCACGGTAGCGCGGATCTTCTCCGCATCAATGGCGTTCATCGCCTTTTGAATGCTGGCAGGCAGGCCCTGCTGCGCTGGTGCGGCGACGGCTGCAAAGCTGACGATCACAAACAGGATGGTGCTGAGTTTTCTCATTATTTTCCTCTCGGCTGACTTGCTGAGTAGTACCTTTGCTGAGTAATGACTACTGAATGACGACTGCTGAATGCTGACTGCTTATTCACCGCGACCGCGGCTAATTCTTTGCTTCTCAACCGGGCTTAAACTCTGACACTTTTTCACCCGGCAAAAATATCTGCGCCACCGGCATATTGCTCATCATGGCGAGCCTGCGGTTGAGTTGCTCCATGTCCGCCTTTGACCAGCTCACCGTAGAAAACGTTATCTCGCTTTCCGGCGAAATCAGAAACGTAGTCGGCACATTGGTCAGCCCGTATGCGTTGGACACAGGATACTTCCCCGCCGGATCCAGCAACACTGGAAACGTTACGCCGAACCGCTTGTTAAATGCCTGCGTGTCCGCTGCGTTATCTTGTGAGACGCCCACAAAGGTAAACTTGCCGCTCTCACTGTAAGCCTTAAAAATCCGGTCAAGATAAGGTGCAGCCATCTGGCATACCGGGCAGCTTACCTTGAAAAAGGCCGCCACCACAGGCCCTTTCGTCTGTGCTTCCTTCAATGAAAACTTTTTCCCGTCCAATGATTGCAGTTCGATCTCCGGCGCGTGTACGCCAGCTTCCAATGCGGGCATGTCCAACCCCTCCAACTTAATTCCTCTTATTGTAGTGAACTATGGGTTTCAGGGAAAATTGAACTCCGAATCGCCGGGATTTCTGGTGCCACCCACTCTTAGCGCTGACCCACTGAAACACACGGCCCATTGTGATTGTCCGGCAGGTCTCTGCGCGGATTGCCCCGCTCGTCACGGTTATCAAAAAAGCAATTTTGTTGCGCCTGTGATGGTGCATTGAAAATAACCGTCATCCCGCTGGCAATCTGGTTGGACTGATACACATTGTGGATGTTCGGCCCGGATTGCTGGTTGGCGGATTTATTTAGAATAGCGGTTGCATGCGCGCCGGAAGAATTTTCTGCCAGGACTTTGTTACCCATGACAAGTGCACCGGTAACATTTCCCTGAAAAATAAATCCGCTCACGCCTGACCGATCAATCTGAATTGTGTTGTTTATAAACTTGAAGTTCGAGTAAGTCCCGCCACCGCCCACCACAAAGCCATACTTCCGCGGATGAATGATCTTATTGTTCTCGATCCTCACATCATGATTCACCAGGCTATCGATATTGAAGCCGTAATCCGTATTGATCGCCGTGTTGTCGTGAAAAACGGTTTCGCCCAGGTCCCAGCCGCCATAGCCAATCTGGTAGCCATCCACCAGGTTATTTCGCACTTCAGCCGTGGCGTTGCCAACTGCAATTGCCGTGCAGACAGTGCCAAAGGCCTGCGTCATAGTCACGTTCTCAATCAGGTTGCCGCGATTTTGTCCCGGCTTGGACCGGTCCCAGGCGATGATCCATACCGGAAAAGCCTCCCAGCGTTCGTTGATCGCACCAATTTCCGTGGATAGATTGATGATGTTCAGATCGTGTATCCAGTTTGCACCCAGATCAGAGCGCAGATGAATCGCTTCCAGCCCCAGCGCTCTAACGCCGCGCGAGCGCGAGCGCGATTTCAACTCTGGATAATTTCCATCAATCGTCAGGTCAGATATCTCAACGCCTGAAGCACTATCGGAGTTAGTGCTAAAAACCACATTCACGCCCGTATCCACAGGCATGTTGCGCGGGTCTTTAGGATCGGTGATGAGAAGATATTCGCTCAGCTTGACGGTGGTCTTGTCCTTGCCCGCTCCGTGGATCTTCCAGCCTTTACCGATTGTGAAGCCTGTTTGCGTGCGATGCGGAACGGCGATGATGAAATCATAATTACCTAAAGTTGAAAACGTTCCCGGTCCAAGGCAGACGGTCAGGCTTTCTGTTCTGGCGATTGGCCTGGGATTGTTGGCGCAGCCTTCACTGTAGCAGCGCAGAATTGTGTCAAAGGCAGTAACCGTACTGCCATCGCGCGCGTCTGCCATGGAGTTGCCGCTGCCGTCCACGCCATTGCGGAGAGCAATGTAAACGCGCGTTGTGCCAACGGGTAAAGCGCTCAGCGCAGCCGAGCAGTCAGAAGTGCTTGCCGCAGCTAGTCCGCAACTTAGCAAGACAAACAGGAAAATAGTTTTAGTTTTGAGCATATTTAACATTGCCAGGGAAACTGGCATCTTCTTAATACATGCGCTATTGCCTTGTCTTGGGAATCTCAAAAAATGCGAAATTCAGGTCGGCTTTTGGAACGAAATTAGTTGCTGTGGCCCTGAATCCATTTTGCCCTACCCGCTCAACTTTTCCATCCCAGCAGAAACTTAATAGGCTGGAATCATAATCCGCGCGCGAATCTTTTTCGACAATGAGTTCAAAGCTCTTAATAGGCCGCTTCCAGTTGTTTGCCGTTACCAGAATGTAATCAATCCACGCCATTTCAACGTACCCACGCTCGACCATTGATTTAATCAGCACCTTCTTTAAACCAGCATCGACGCAGGCGTTTTGAATTTCTTGAGCCAACTGATCTTTCGAAGGGTAGCCTGTATCCTGAGCTTTAATGTTCCTGGCAACCGGGTGCTCTTGAGCTTTCGCCAAATCGCCCTCTTGTACCGCCATGAAGCCTACTCCTGGCTCATATTCATGGCGCACATGCAGGACTTTATGTGCCGGAAACGTTTGCTGCCAGTAATATGTTTTTTCTACTGTCCAATTCGGAAATGGATTTTCCGGATCGGGCAAAAAGAACAGCCCTTGCTTCACCAGTTCCCCTTGTACGGCTTTGGAAAATTTGAAAAAGTCACGGGAAAGCGGCCCTTTATCGGCATCTTCATAATGACCAAGGCTTGCAATGTCGATGCCATATTTCCGCAATAACGCAGAACAATCTTTTCCCTTAAGCATGCCCTTTGCTTGCGTTTTATATTTCTTGGGCACGCTATTCACCCATAAACGGAAATCACTAAAAGAGCGGTCTCCTTGTGGACTCATGTTCTGCTTGTATGGCGGCACTGGAAATGCCACTTCAGTCGTGATGTCCTGATCGCTCTCATTGATAAATTCATATTCAACGGTAACTTTCTTCGTGCTGATGGTCAGCTTCTCTTTCGCCATGGAGATGCGCGGCTCGCGTTTGAGCTGAATGCCTCCGGCAGCGCTGGATGCGGCTGAATCATTCGCGCGGGCGGTTGGCAAAATGGCAACTAACATAAGGAGTGCCACGCCTCTTTTAAGAAAAAACGACGCTCTGAAACGCACTTTCATGCACTTGTCTCTTTCAGCTTCCGCAGGATTTTTCGCGTTAATCCTGTCAAAGCAAACCGTTCCGCATTGGCCAACGGTACCCATTGGCCTTTGCGGCCATTACCCGCGAATACCAGGACTGCATAGTCAGTGGTAGTGATGGAATGCTTAAGTTTCATCATTGGTTGCATGGGTTGCACGGCTTGGCGCTTTTGGCTTCTTTCACTGCAGGGCGGAAGCTCCCACATACCCGGCATGAGCGAGCTGCTCTGGTCTCTCTGCTGCAGCAATACGCTTTCATTCTTGATACAAAGCAAATATTCCAGCACTGCTTTCCTGCGGGCAGCCCGCTCAGACTGCGCATGTGCGCCGCGCGTGGCGCATAACTCAATCACCGGACACGCGGTGCACAGAGGATTACCCGGCACACATACAACAGCGCCCAGCTCCATCATCGCCTGGTTGAAATCTCCGGGAGATTCCGGGGCCAGAAGCGCGCCGGCACTTTGCCAGTACTGGTCTTCACTAAGTTCTCTGCCGGTAATGCGCTGCAATACACGTTTTACGTTGCCATCCACCACGGCC
>DASXZE010000173.1:0-5539 GCA_036502105.1 Candidatus Angelobacter sp.
CTAGCGCTGAGACAATCGCAAGTCAAAATGCCACACTATTCCATCAATTTATGATGAGTGTTCAAACGTGGCGCTTCGGTCTTTGGGAAGAACGAAAGTTACTGTTTCTGTTGGTTCGCTTTTGTCCCCGCGTTTAAGTCCACATCTCTGATATTCGCAGGTGCGGCAGCCAGAGTAACCGACCGCGAGATTTCTTTTCCTGCATTCTCGATTGAAATGGTATAAGTTCCTGCAGCCAGATTGCGAAAGATGTATGCCCCGGTTTCACCGGTCTTGGTTTCAGCAGTCTTTGCTTCAAAAGTCTTCGACTCTTCACCCTTTTTTTCTGCGGCAGTTGCTTCTGCAGTTTTTGTTTCTGCTGACGTTGCCTCTGGCGCAAGTTGTTTCAAATGCACCACTGCGCGGGCGAGCGGAACATTTTGTAGCGAGGCTGGATCGTAGACCATCACCTTCCCGCTAATAGATCGCAAAGCTTTCACGGTAAATTGTGCGCTGGCGGGCCTGCCTGATTCCACGGTGATGGTTTGTGCGGCCAGGTCTTGCAACGCGTATCCGGGCGGGTAAGAATCCGGCAGCGTGGTGACGGAATAACTTCCCGGAGCCAACCCCGTGAAAGCAAACTTGCCAGTAAGGCTGGTCTGTACGCGGCGTGAGAATTTTTCACCCTTCAGTTCCACGGTGATTCCATTGACGCCCGCGCCTGCATCATTGAGCAGGAAGCCGAAGATCTGTCCTTTGGCGAAGTTGACGCCAAAATCAACCGTGGCATTCATGTCTGCCGTGGCCGGCGAATCTGTGGTGTAAAAAAATGGCTCATCACTCTGCAGCTTTGCTTCCACGCGATGCACGCCGAAGGGCACATGATGAAACGAATAATAGCCGCTGGAATCTGTGCGGGTGACGCGGTTTTCGTCCAGACGAACCTCCACGCCGCTTAGCACCGGCACCTGCGTGCTGAAGCGTCCGGAAGAATCGTCGTCACGGAAGATATGGCCCTGTATCATGCCATGGCGTCCGGGCAGCAGCAGCGAGGGCACGCTGAAAAATCTGTGTTGCAGCGAAATGCTAAATAGAGGATGCGTGGTGGTAACGCCATTGTTCTGTGTCCGCACGAGAGCGGCGGAGCCGATAATGTCATTGGTCGAATGAATCTTTTGTGAATAGCTGAGCGTGGCGGTGGTAAGAATGAAATTGCCCTGCAGCAGGTCTGTGTTGCTATAAAAATAATTGAGATCAACTTTGCGGCGCGAAGAGCCATGGAAATTCCAGCTCGCGTCTGCGCTTACGTCATTGCGCGAGGGGGCAAGATCAACGGTGAAAGCATTAGTGAAACCCAGCAGTTGCAGCAGAGCTGTGTTGCGCAGAAGATCGGCCAACTGCTCCGGTGTGGTGGCGATAATGCCGGCGCGGTCAAGCGCATCCTGCAGTCCAGGAATTTGCGAGAAGATGGTGGCCAGCGTGGGCACTTGAACGTCATGCCGGAAGAAGCCTGTCGCCTGAAATGGGCCAGCAGAAGCGCGCAGATTTACGGAATAATCGTTGCCGCTGCCGCCACCTTCTATAGTGACCGTCCGCTGATATTGGAAGCCGCTGCCGAAGTGGCGCGTTGAATAGTCCACGCCAACAGGAAGATTTACGGTAACAATACGCGGCCCCACCGGAACCGTGGATTGAAACGTGGCATACGAGCCGCCGCTGTTCACGGAAAAATTGCGATTGATCTTGAAGTTGAGCAGGCCGCTGGTGGTGAAGGTGCTCTGGCTCAGGGTAGCCAGATTGTAGTCTGACTGATTGAGATCCAGGCTGGCATACAGACGGTCTTTCAGTTTGCGGCTGGCGAGCTTGCGGCTGGCATTGAGATCTGCAAATGTGCCGTGCTGATTGTTGACGGCGAGCGAGGCGAAGTCACGCGACTGCGTGCGGAAGTCTCCGGTAATGTGGTCGCGCTGATCGTCATAAGAGCCTCGCATCGCGAAACCCACGCCGTGGCTTACGCCCAGTTCGGCAAGAAAGCTGCCTTTGTCAGTGAGCTTGAGACGATAGGCCAGAGAGCCGACTGCGCCGTTGCTGGCGAATGTCCGCTGGCTGTCAGGGTTCTGGAAATAATAAGCGTTGGCCTCAAGAGAGTTGGCTTTGTTGATCTGGAAAAAACGCGAGACGCCGGCGGTGTACTCACGATCGGTGGAAAGAAACAGGCCTTGAAACGTGGCGATGGAGGTAAAGCCTCCGTGAAATTCCCACGGGCCGTCACGCAGATGAAAACCGCGTACCAGAAAGCCATCGAGCGTGAGCGGCGTGTTGAGAACATTTTTGTCAATGAAAGTCATGTCGAGATTCGGGTGGCCGATCTCATAGGCAAGAAAAGGAAAAGCTACGGGCGAAGTGGAATCATTGGCGGAGAACAGATTGGCGTTGACCACCTGCATGCGCGTGAATGACTGGCCTTCTTGCCGCTTAAGTTCAATGGAGTTGGTGACCTGGCTGGGATCAGAGTTGTAACGGAACTCATAGGTTCCAGTTTCACCGGAGCCAAGACGCTCTGGCGGCTCAAAGCCCGGAGGCAGCACCGGCGGTGGCGTGGGAATAAAAATGGCAATGGTTTGCGCACCGGCGGGAGTTACCACAACAATATTGGTTGTACCGGGTGCTTTGCCAACTACTTCCACCAGGCCGTTGGTGGCGGTGGCGTCTGCAATGTTGGAGTCAAGCGAATACGCCGCGGTGGCGCCGGAGATAGGAAACTGCAAAGTTTTCTGGTATCCAACGCTAAGCGGAGATTGCCCATGGGCCGCGATGGCGCACGCGGTCCACAATAGGGCAATTCTCCAGCAGCGTTTCATTTTTTCGGCACTTCATTTTTTGGTGCATCATTTTTCGGCACTTCATTTTTCTGTACTTCGAAAGCCGCTTCACTGGTGATGGTCTTGCCTTCAAACTGGAAGGAGCAGAGTGCGCGGTAATTTCCGGGAGGCAGTTCGCCGGGATATTCAGCGGAAAATTCCAGGCGCTCACCGGGCAGCAAACGTTGCGGATCAAAAGTCGCTTTGCCGACCAGAGCGCCGGCAGAGTTCAAAACAGCCGCTGCGCCTTCCGGCAACACGGGTTCGGCGCCGGAATTGGAGATCCATTGCGAGATCTTCATGTTGGCGGTTTCACTGGCTGGCGTTACGCGCACCGCTTCTGGTTGCAGCTTCACATTGTCAGTGACGTTGAAAGTAATGAGCGCGCCGAGTGAGGCCGTCATACCAACGGCGCCGGTGGATGAAGGCAATTTGTCAGTGCCGCGAAACATGGCAACCACGCCGCGAATATTTGTCTGCGCGGGCAGAGTGAGGCGGACATCGACCGAGAGAGATGAAAACGGTTTGACCAGAACAGTCTTCTGCGAGAAAACCGCTGTAGCAGCGATGCTGTTGGGCGTTTCACCGGCAGCGACGAAGATGCGCTTGCCATCTTTAATGACTACGTCTTCGGCCACCATGTCAAAGGCAAAGTCGCGCGCGGTTTGGTTGGTAAGCGTGAGCGTCTGCGTGAGTCCTTGGCCGAAACCGCCTTTGGCCATAACAACGGCGGGGCTCAGCGAGATAGAAGGCTTGTCTGCTGCGGGCGCTTGCGGCGGAGCAGCAGGCGCGAGTTGAGCAGACGCGCAAACAGAAAAGCAGAGCAAGGTAATTGCGCACAGGTGCGCGGGCAGCAGCGCTGCGAGCTTTGTTACAACGCGCTTAGCTACTACGAGATCAGTTCGGGATGATTTGAAAAATAATTGCATTGTGCAGTTGAGAGTTCTTCTCCGTCAGAGATGTTGGCACTTCAATTTCCAGACGGTGCATGAGTGTTGTGCCGATCCGCGCCTTTCCCTGAACAAGCTGCGGAACAGTTTCAAGGGTGATGCCGTCGAACCGAAAAATGTATGCAGGATCAGGTACGGCGAGAGCCGCCATGATGGTGGCGCTGCTCGCATGCTGCGATCCATTCTGCAGGCTCAGGCCAAATCTGGTGGAGACGACGAAGCGTCCCGGCAGATTTTGTACGTGGACGTTTGGCGTTTGCGTACCCGCTGCGTGCGAGACCGTACCAAGATTTAAACTGCGCTGGCCGGAGGCGCCACCCGTTAAGGCAGTGCCATCCGGCGCGCTGATGAAATCCACTGAGATTGTCCCTTCACTTTGCGACTTCATGGAAAGAGCGGTGCTGGAAGTGCGATTGTTCGTGCCTTTGCGCTGTGCCATCCCGCTGGTTATGAGGGAGGAACCGAACAGCATGAACGGCAGGACATAACGCAAGCCGATATCAACACCTCGCAGCATATCTCTTTCATCAATTTATCTCAGCAGCCGCCAATGCGAAACCTAGTTCGCAGTTGCGACGTAGTTAATGGTGTTGCTGATGCTGGTACCGCTGGCTGAGGTAAAAGGAACGGTAATGGCCACCGGGAAGTTGCTGTTCGCAGTATAAGTGCCGGTCGCGGTCAGAGTGCTCTGTGCCGCGCTGGTAACGGCAACGCCACCGACGCTCCAGGTGTTCGTGGCGTCAGCAGTGCCGAGCTGTGCTTTCAGCGTGTAGTTGGCGCTGGCAGAGTTCGTCTTGGAAACCTGCACGTCAACCGCCGAGCTTACGGTGAAATTGCTGGCTGCGGTTGTACGCGTAACGCCGGCCACTACCGTGCCAAATGCCGACACATTGCCGAACGCCAGGGTTGCAGCGTTGGTGCCCGCACCGCTGGAAAGCGCGACGCCCGCTGCGTCTGAGTTGAATACCAGTTGGATCGATCCATTCACCGTGGCTGAAACCGTGAGCGTACCGCTAGCTGTTGTTTGTGCAACGGCCGCCGATGAAATCATCATCAGCGCCGCAAAGATGGTTACGATTGATACTTTCTTCATGTTGTTACTCCCTCGTTCTAATTGAAATTGCGTTACTTCAAAAAGTTACTGCGAAAAAAGTTACTGCCGAAATTTACTACCCAAAAACTCAATTGGCCGTAGCCGTAAAATTGATCACCGTCACAATTGGCGCGCCCACCACCGGGCCGCCCGCTCCGGGAGCCGCCGTGGACACAACCAGATCAAGATTGTGCGCAATGTCAGTGTTATAGGCGCCCTTCGTCTGGATGGTCTGCGCCGCAGTGCCCAGCGTTACTGTATCCACTTTGTAGTTCAGGCCCGTGGGCGCCGGCTTTGCCAGGTTCGCCGTAAGCGTGTACGTGGTGCTGGCCAGCCCGCCTTCCACGACCTGCACATCAAAAATTGTCCTTACGGTATAGTTCGAGGCCGTAACCGCCGGCCGCGTCACTCCGCCCGCGAGCGGACCAAAGGCTGAGATGGATCCAAAGCTTGCCGTGGCCACGGAAGTTGCCGCCGCGCCCAGCGTTACGCCCGCCGGATCAGTATCAAACTGCAGCGTAATGCCGCTGATATTCACCAGCGCAGCATTGATCACGCCGCTTGCGGTGCTCTGCGCGGAAGCCGCTGCACTCGCCAGCAGCAACATGGCTGTTATCGCCAGCGTCTGAATCGATTTGTGTTTGCTCAACATCTTT
>DASXZE010000174.1:0-3920 GCA_036502105.1 Candidatus Angelobacter sp.
CACCGTGCTCCCGCAGATCCCTTTCCCATACAGATCGGGCTGCCACTTCGAATGTCCCCTCTTTCGAATTCGGCTGTCTCCGTCACGAACCTTTCGGGCCAGGCTGATCATCAGGCCAATGGTGAGTTCGCTGGTTGGGGCGGTCAGCAGATCGGGGACATTCGATACCCATATGCCCCGTCGCGTGCAGGCGGCCAGGTCGAAGTTGTCATGGCCTTTCAGGGCGGCGGCGATCACGCGCAATTTGGGGGCCCGCAATAACCAGGTCTCATCAATTACATCGGGCATAAAGGCAAGAAAAGCATCGGCGTCCTTCGCCAGCTTACCAAGTTGGGGCTTCGCAAATTCTTGCCGAGGATTGGGCGCGAGCACATTCCCTATTTCCGCGAGGGCGGCTAAGGTCTCTGAAAAAACACGATGGCTGACGACGATTGTCTTAGAAACGATTGTCTTAGAAGAGGAAGCCTGTGCAGTCATGTAGTCATTGTTCCCGTTAATAACGCAAAGATAAAAGATAAAGACATCTGTGTATTTACAGAAAAGGCGGCTCGCGTTTCGCGCCATGCTTGACTTCTAGCAGTACCAGAACGCCTTAGACTACTCATCACAATCACAGTTCCCCAGAAACTCGCCAATATTTGCGAAGGCGAACATTTACCGCGTCCGTAATCATGATCATGGCCCAGGTGATCAGGACATAAGCCATCATCTGGCGATAGAAAAAAAGTTGTTGCGCATTGAAGAGAGCGCCGCCAATGGCGCCGGCGCCGATCATCCCCACAACCGTGGCCGCGCGCATGTTCCATTCGAAACGAAAAAGAGTATGGACGGTCATCGGCGCAAACGCGAGCGGCAGCACCGCGAAGCCGGCAATTGACAGAGTCGAGCCACCTGTAGAAACCATGGCAATCACTGGCTCGGCAGCCACATTCTCCAGCGACTCGGCGTAGAGCTTTCCCAGAGAGCCAGCACCGTGAAGACCAAGCGCCAGAATGCCTACGCGCGGCCCCAGCCCGGCAACTCCCACCAGAATCAGGCCCCAAACTATTTCAGGCACAGCGCGTAGCGCCTCAAGTGCGCGACGAACAGGAAAAGAGATGAATAACGGTGAAATATTTCTGGCAGCAGCTACTCCCAGAGGCAGGGCGCAGACCACTCCCATGAGAGTCCCGCCGATTGCAATTAGCAACGTTTCTCCAATCAGAGTAGGAAGCTGCCGCAGAGCTTCCGCCGGGAGCTGCGGGGGGACCATGGTACTGAAGGTCTTCAGCGCATGCGATACTACGATCAGGTGTGGCCAATGGTGCCAGGCGGCGGCAGCGCCAAACACGGCCAGCACCAACAAGAACGCTGGTCGTCTCCGCACATATAAGACAAGCATGTCAACGGAAGCAATCAATGCCACCAGCATGATAATCAGCGTGGTGGCGCGATGGTAGTCCGTCATATTAAGAGACCCGACGAGTTCTGTTCCAATACCTCCAGCGCCGACTGCGCCAACAATGACTGAAGCGCGAATAGCGCTTTCAAACTCGTAACCGCCATATGTGAGCAGGTCTTTCAAACGCAAAGGCAAGAGCCCGTAGAAAGCGACCATGCTGCGCGTTGCGCCGGTAGCGTGCAGGGCTTCAATGGGGCCAGGATCGGCTGAAGAAAAAAGATCGGCAAATATCTTGCCCATCGCAGCAGAATAGAAGAGCGTTAGGGCCAGGGTGCCGGCCGCCGGTCCCAGGCCTACCAGCACCACACACAAGATGGCCAGGGTAAGGTCCGGGATGGAGCGAAACGTGGTAAGCAGCGCATAGAGCGCCCGTGAGCCAGGCAATCGCGCGCCGATTATAAGTGAAAGCAACAAGCCGATAATGAGAGCCAGAAACATAGCTCCCGCGGCGATTTCCAAAGTTTCAAACAAGGGTGCAATTTCAGCCCTGATATAAAAAAAAGAGAGATCAGGCGGAAAAAACTGGCGCAACAGGGAGAGAGCGCTTTCCAGTCCAGGCATCAGGCCCCTACTGCTACTGCCGAGCTAGCCGCAGGTTGGCACTGTTCGTCCAAAGCAATCTCGCCAGCTTCAATTCTGATGACACGATCAAAGTATTCGTAGGCTAAATCAGTCTGATGCAGAGAGCACAACAACGTAAAGCCGTTTTCGTTGGCGAGGCTGCAAAGAAGAGAAAGAATCTGCCCGCTCAAAATGGGATCAAGAGACGCTACAGGTTCATCTGCGAGCAATACCAGGGGCTGTTGCACCAGGGCCCGCGCAATGGCAACCCGCTGGTGTTCACCGCCAGAAAGATCAGAGGTGCGCGAGCGCAGCTTGCGTTCGAGGGCCACGCGGGAGAGCGCCCGCTTGGCTTCTTCCAGTTCGGCGGGTTTTGGCCGCAGCAGAAATCTCAGGGCACGAACCGTTGTCCAGCGCCCCAGCGCTCCGGCCATTACGTTCTGGTGCACGCTCAACCTATCTACTAAATCGTGCCTTTGGGAAATCATGCCTATCTGGGAACGCAACTTTCGCAGCCGCCGGCCGCGCAAACCACTCACTTCAACTCCATTCACGGAAATGCTTCCCGAAAAAATCGGAAGAAATCCATTAATAGTGCGAAACAGAGTTGTCTTGCCCGCGCCGCTGGACCCAAGGATGGCGATCTTTTCGCCCCTGCGGACGCTTAGGGAGATTTGATTCAGCACGCGGGTGCTTTTGCGGTCACGGCAAACAACAAGGTCATGTATCTCAAGCATGGGGGTAATGGAAGAACCAAGCTGCTTCTAAATGAAATCTACTGCCGTTTGCAACCTAAAACATCTTCAGGTCCTCGGCCACCAGCCGCAAAATCGTATATTCCTCGTTGCTGGCTCGAATAAAACTCGAGCCGCGGAGAATCTTGAGGATCTCATTGTCCTGAGGCTCTTTAAGATCGGTGAAAGCTTGAACAAACTTTTCCTGCGCGGCCGGATCAACATCCTTGCGGGCCACCCACACATAATCCACAAAGGGCTTCGACATATAGAAAACACGCACTTTGTTAGGATCGAGCTTGCCTTCAGCTATCATTGAGTTATAGACCGACTCGTCCAGAGCGCCGGCGTCAACCGCGCCCGATTCAACCGCCTTAGCCGTGGCGGGATGGCTCCCTGTGTAACGATATTTCAGGGCGCTATCAGGATCTATACCCGCCTGACGCATCTCCAGATACGGCATTAGATGGCCGCTTGTGGAGTTGATGTCGCCAAAAGCAAAATTCTTCCCTCTCAGATCACTCAGTGAATGAATACTAGAATGCGAGGAGGTAATAAAGTAGGAGCGGAACTGCAAATCGCTACTGCGTTGTACGAGCGGAACTACGCTGTACCGAGCATGCGCCTTGATGTAGGTGAGGCCGCCAAGATAAGCAAAATCCAGTGAGCCGTTGCCTAGAGCTTCAACCGTAGCGTTGTAATTAGTGGGGATGACCAAGTTGACGGGCCGCCCTAATTTTTGCTCTAAATAGGCCTTGAGTGGAGCTTTTTCCTTTATGGAAATCTGTGTTGCACCGGCATCAGGAACCATGCCTACATTGACCGGAGCATTATCGGCGCCCACGGCCGACTGGAATAATAAGAACAGTGATACGAATCCAACCACAATTCGATGGTTCTTGAGAATCTGGCCCGTTTTCATAGGAGGCGCAAGTATAGGTGTGCGTGTCTTGTGGCGCGCAGTAAACAATAATAAATTTCCGAAAATCGAAAACTACACATTAGAGCCTCTCAATGTCCAATAGGTGCATCACTTTTATCTACGAGGATTACCTTAGTTTCGGTTCCATTTTGGAATTGCTCTTTTTGGTTTCAGAATAAGGCGAGGAATTAGATTGACCCTGATTGTTGAAAACCATAGTATTTTCGATTGCGTGACGAATATTGCCTTTAGCTTCTTGCGC
>DASXZE010000175.1:0-3534 GCA_036502105.1 Candidatus Angelobacter sp.
CAGGGACATGAATTTGAAATTCTGGCGAAGCCCGTGCATCCGCAGGATCTGCTGGCCAAGCTGAAAAACTAAAAGCTCAACCGCATAAGTCCAAACCACAAAGGACACGAAGGAACACAAAGGTTTGTGTCTTTACAAATCACCCCTTTGTGATACTTCGTGTCCTTTGTGGTTAAAAACTCTTCTCTGTGGTTAGAGTTCTCGCCGGCCTTCCATGGCTTTCAGCATCGTCACTTCATCAGCGTATTCAATGTCACTGCCAGCTGGAATACCGGTGGCAATCCGCGTGATTTTTACTCCGGGACGCTTCAGCAATCCAGTGAGATGAACTGCCGTTGCTTCGCCTTCAATCGTGGGATTGGTGGCGATAATCACTTCGTCCAGGCTGCCGTTCTCGATCCGCCTCATTAAAGATGGGATACGCAGATGCTCCGGACCCACGCCGTGCAGCGGAGAGATGGCTCCGTGCAGCACGTGGTAAACACCGTTATAAAATCGCGCCTTCTCAATGGACGCAATATTGGTGGGCTCTTCCACCACGCAGACCAGCCGCTGGTTGCGCGTGGCGCTGGCGCAATAGCTGCACGGATCGACATCAGTGATGTTGCTGCACACAGAACACAGATGAAGTTTTTCTTTCAGGTTGCGGATGGCCATCGACAGGCCTTCAGCATCTTCTGTACTGGACCGCAGGATGTGAAAGGCCATGCGCTGCGCGCTCTTACTGCCTACGCCGGGGAGTTTTTTTAATTCGTCGATCAGTTGAGCCATTGGCTCAGCAAACTTTGCCACAGATTCCTCTAGAGTCCCGGAAGGCCCATTCCGCCCAGCATTCCGCCAACGGTTGACTGCATTGCTTCATCCACTTTTTGTGCTGCGGCGTTCACGGCCGCCGTAACCAGGTCCTGCAGCATTTCCACGTCGCCGGCTTTTACCGCTTCAGGATCAATGCGTGTTTCCAGTACTTGTTTCTGCCCATTCATCTTGATGGTGACCGATCCGCCGCCAGAAGAAGCTTCGACCACGGTCTGCTTCATCTTGTGTTGCAAGTCCTGGGCCTGCTTCTGTGCCTGCTCCAGCATGTCTTGAAATTGGCGTGAGTTGAATCCGCCCATGGCTTTCTCCTGATTCTTGTCTCTTTAGTTCTTATCTCGATGGTCGATGACCGTGCGGATCTCCGCGCCAAACTTTTCGCGCATGCGCTGCACAATTGGATCATCGCTCGCGCGGCTGCGTGCGCTGGCTCCGTTGTCATTGCCATTGCGCGGACGCACAATCGCCGGCGCCGAACCATTCGTCGCACTCTTGGCGCCCCCAACCAATGTAACTTTCAACGTGCGCCCTGCCGCTGCTGTTGCTGCGGTATTAGCTGCCTGTTTCTGTTCCGCATTGATAATGAACGGAATCACTGACGCAGGACGCGGCACCGTTACGATTAATTCATTGCCTTGAATTACCGCCGAACCTTCTGCCAGCGTTGCGGCCAGATTATCTCCGCCGGGCAGATTTTCAATTGCGGCGACAACATGACCCAGAATAACTCCCGCATCGCCTGAGGGCTCCGGTTCAGGTTCTGGCTCAGGTTCCGGATCGATGACGGCCACTGCTGTCGCCACTGTCTGCGTTTGTACAACCTGGGTTTGTATTACAGTAGCCGGCTGAGCTTGCACTGCCGGTGCTGTAGCGACAGACATCTCAGAATCAAAGCTGCGTTTGCGTGCGCGGTCAGCCTCAAACGGTGAAACCACCGGCTGCTGCTTGGCAGCGGGTGCCGCGAACGCTGGTGAGCCGGCAGAGACAGGAGCGGGCCGCAATGCTGGCGTTCTTTGCGCATCGCCTGTTTTCTGTGGCTGCGCTTGCCCTTCACCAGCAACCTGGCTCAGGATCTGTTCCAACGGAAGAATGCGTTGCGCGTGCACCATCTTCAATACGCCTAGCTCCAGATGAAAACGCTGCTCCTGGCGATAACCAAGTTCATCAAACGTGCGCAGCATGATCTGTAGAAAACGCGCCAGCTCTTCCTCAGAAAATCCGCTGGCGACGCGCGCCACGCGCGACCGTTCGTCAGAAGAGATCTGCAGCAGAGCGGAGCTTTCACCCGCCACTTTGGCGACTATCGAATTGCGCAGAAAACGAACAAGCTGCCGGGCAAAGTGCGCGGGGTTGTGCCCTTCAGTCATCAGCCGATCCAGCAGCCGCAATGCTTCTTCACTGGAACTGCGGACGACCGTGCCCATCAAGTCTTCCATTACTTCTGAACCAACATTGCCCACCAACCCACGCACCAGCGCGCCGCTGAGCGTGGTGCCACAGCAGGCGATGGCCTGGTCCATAATGGAAAGCGCGTCGCGCATGGAGCCGTCACCGGCTTCAGCCAGCACAGCCAGCGCTTCACTATCGGCGGCAATGTTTTCTTTGGCGGCAATCGCGCCGAGCTGGCCGATGATCTCGTCAAACTTTACAGCATGAAAACTGAAATGTTGGCAGCGCGAGCGGATGGTCTGCGGAATGTCCTCGGCCTGCGTGGTGGCCATCATAAAAATAATATGGGGCGGCGGCTCTTCCAGAGTCTTCAGCAGCGCGTTGAAAGCGGCGTCAGTAATCTGGTGAGCTTCATCGAGAATATAAATCTTGTAGCGGTCACGCGCTGGACGGTACCGCGCCGCGTCGCGCAGCTCGCGGATCTCATCAATGCCGCGATTGGTGGCAGCGTCAATTTCAATCACGTCCACGGCGCTTCCCGCGCGAACCTCGACGCAAGACTCACACACGCCGCATGGCTCAGGATTCGGATTGCTGGTGGCGCGGCAGTTTAGCGCCATGGCCAAAATGCGCGCAATCGTCGTCTTGCCAATGCCGCGATGGCCGCTGAAGATATAGCCATGCGCGATGCGCTGCTGTTCAATGGCATTTTTCAGCGTGCGGGTAACGTGGTCCTGCCCAATTACCTCAGAAAAACGCTGCGGCCGATATTTACGCGCCAGTACCTGGTAGCTCATGGTGGAAACTTGATTATAACTCTTTGAGCGCAGGAGATTTTCAACAGCACTGCCGCAAAATGGCAACCGCTTGGCGCAGATTTTTACTCGCGTGTTGTCAGTGACTTGCGTGTCAGTGACTTGCAGAGCGCGCGGGCTTTGCGGCTGCTTCTTTGGTTGAAGCGTTCACGCCCGACCAGACCAGGCGATGGAACTGATCGTCCATCTCAGCGGCAGAAACCGGCATGCCGCGATCCACCCACCAGTTGAGCGACGAAAACAGCGCGCCGGCAAGCGCATGGGACATGGCGGCAAACTGCCCGGCTTTAGCTTCTTTCGCAGGACATAATTTCACCAGCCGCTTCTCTATCGTCCGCGCAAAGTATCCCTGGCCAAGCTCCATCACATCATGTGCCTTGCCGGAAGCCGTCAACGCTTCCCGCAAATTCTTCACGTCGGCAATGTGAGTAAGCAATTCACGCACCGGCGCCACGCGCTTTGAGTCTTCGCCTTTGCGCTCAAGCATGCTGGACATCATCTCCCAGAAATCTTCCAC
>DASXZE010000176.1:0-2550 GCA_036502105.1 Candidatus Angelobacter sp.
GTTTCTCTGTCTGTCGGTCTTGAATATGATATTCGGCATTTTGCGCAGAAACTTCAACGGTACAGCGGACGTTGTACCTGCGTAGGCGTGGGCAAAAATTGCCGCGCACGCTTTTTTTCCAAGCGCAAATGCTTACAGGACGCGCCACTCATGAGTTTGCTAACGCGAGTTTGCTTGCGCTCTTTTTTCCATGTGGCTGATCAGCGCCTTCCACATATCGATCTCCAACTGAAACTGATGTTTGAGCGGCGACTGCGTGTTATCGACGAAGGCCAGGTTGGCTTCCATCTGCGCCACGATGGAGCGCATTTTCTTAAGATCATCCTGGGTGGAGCGAGCGTCATCAGACGCTAGGCGTTTGATCTGGGCGCTTTCTGCTGCGTTGGCCATGTTGGCCTGGCTACCCGCGGCCTGTGCGGATGAAACAGGAGTTTGCTGCATGGCGCCCAGTTGAATGATGGAACCAAAAGTCACAAAGCTGAAAGCTACAAAGAAGATGATTGCTTTTTTCACGGACATAAATTTTCTCCTTCACGCGAATCGCGTGGTCATTTATCAATGTAATCGTAGCGAGACGCTGGCACTCGTGGCAACGGGCTACGGTCTTCCCTGCTACTTCAAGAGCCAGCGTCGCTGCTTGTACTCAGGCTTGCTTAGGACTGTCCGCCGCGTTCGGCGATGAGCTTCATCGCTGCTGGATTGACCCAGTCATGATCGTGAAAGCGCGCCCCCCAGGACAATGGAGTAACGTCACGATACTCATGCAGGCTGTCGTCTTTGACGAAGCGCAGGCGCTTCCGCAGTGATGCGCGCGCGTTGGGATCGGCTCCGTGGTCCAGCAGCAGGCGGGTAAAGGTTCCATCTTGCTGTCGGCCACAACGATACGATTGCGACACCACGCAGCCAAATAGCGCCGTGTGGCCGCCAAAGCCGCCTGAGTCAATCGCGGCTTTGGCATTTACGTCTGCGTCATGTTCCATCAGCCAGCGCGCGATTTCAATTTCGTCATAGTCCACGCACATGTGCAGCAACGTTGCGCCGGCCAGTGGCGTTCCGTGCAGCGCGAGAGTTTCGTCGGCATGGCAGCCGAGTTCTGGCGGAAATATTTTCTGATGCGAGAAGGTACGGCCGAGCAATTGCGGATCGCGTTTTAGATGTGCCTCCAGGAGATCAATGCGTCCGCGATGGAGTGCCATGGGCGGCGTGTCTGGCAGAGCAATTCCATGCTGCGCCATGATTTCCAGGCAACGGTGTTTGCCTTCAGGATAGCGAGAGTATGTCTCCAGCAGAAGTGCTATTGGGGCTAGACGATCACCATGCTTGTCACTGAGCGGCGCGCCGAGATCAAGCAGAAACGCCAAGCCTTTTTCATTCAGCGTTTCACACGGCCCCATCAGCGCATTCGGTTCCGGGCGCGCTCCCATGGCGAATAGCTGCCGCGCGGTTTCAAGCTGTCCCTGCAGACACGCTCGGTCAAATGCGGTTTGCAGATCGTTTGCGCCAAGCTCGCGCAGCATGTGAATAATTTTGTCCTGGCCTATGTTCGCGGCGTAAGACATGGGCGGGCCCCAGTTGCTGGGCAGTCCGCGCGCGTCGTCATGCAGCAAACGCGGATCTTTCAATACCAGTTCGCGGACAGTATCAATGTCGCCGCGCCAGATTGCGTTGGTCATGCGGCAGGCTGTGACGAGTCGCGGCCAACTGGGCAGGCCATAACTGCGGGCTAAAACAAATTGTGCGTCGGCAAGTTTGGCATTTTCTGGATTGATTGTTTTGGGGTGATGATTCTGTAGCTCCGCAATGGCGGAAGGATCTCTTTGCCGGATAGCGCGCAGCAAATCTTTGGCCTGGTGTTTGAGTTGTTCAAGGTTAGGGCGGACGGGAAAGTGACGGGCTGGAAATTCGCGGCCTTCTGAGTTGCGGCTTGCCATGACGGACCTCCTCTGGTCATGCCCTGGTCCGCTAGCTCGGGCGAAAAGGAGATTCGTGAAATCCTTTACCGCAAATCAACTCAGGTGGACTCGGTCCTCTCCGCGGACGGGCGGCGTCCTGAAACGCCACGGCCAGTATATCGCGACTGCGGAGAGAACCGATTCACACAAATAATTAATTATGGTGAGCAGATGCGCTGGGCGTGATCTGGTCTTTCACCACTTCGCCGCCTTTCATCACAAAGCCCACGTGTTCCAGGGCGCGCACGTCCTGCAAGGGATCGCCGGTTACGGCAATTACGTCTGCAAATTTGCCGGGCTCAATTGTGCCCACATCCCTGGCGCGTCCAATCAGATCAGCGGCGCTGCTGGTGGCTGCGCGGATGGCCTGGGCCGGAGTCATGCCGAACTTCACCATATAGAAAAACTGCCTGGCGTTGTCGCCGTGCGGATAAACGCCGGCGTCTGTGCCGAAGGCCATCTTGGCTCCGGCCTTCACGGCTTTCTGGAAGTTCTCTCGCTGTACACGGCCCACCATTTTTTCTTTTTCTACATTCTCTTTGGGCAGGCCAAACTCCACGGCTTTGCCCAGAATGTAATCGTCGTTATAGATGTCCAT
>DASXZE010000177.1:0-5920 GCA_036502105.1 Candidatus Angelobacter sp.
AATGGGGTCGTGCAAAACGTCAACCAGTTTTCCGGTACGCTCACCGGCAACTTTGGCGTCCTGACTTTCACAAGCGTTTTGAAGATGCTGGGACACATGCCGGTGGAACTTACACACTCACGCCAGGTGCAAATGGAAACTGTCTGAACATCGAACTTACCGGAACGTACACCGGCGATGAAGTTCCAAGCATGAGCGGGTCATGGACGGGAACAATCACTTGTCCAGACAACTGCCCGGTTGGTTCAACAAGCGGCACGATCACGATGACTCTGATACAGGACGATTCGACTGGTGCTTTGACCGGCAGTTATGTCGTGACTGACCTGCCCGGACTCGGTACCGGCACTCTCATTCCTGATCCTTTGGGCGATAACATTGTCTCTGGCTCAAGCCTTCAGCAAAGGATGACGGACAGCATCGCCGGAAGAGTGACTATGGTTGGCAGCCCGTTGAATAGTTTCGGAACGGCTGGGGTCGGTCTGGATAGGACATTTCAAGGGAACATACTGGCTCAGGGCAGTACGGCTGCCATACAGTATTCGGTCAACATGTCCCACTGATGCGGAGGAACTATGAGCGCGTTGGAACGTCATTTCACGGTGGGTGAAATAGCAAAGCTGTGGCGCTTTAGTCAGAACACCATACGCCGCCTGTTCAGAGATGAAAAGGGCGTGATAAAGCACGGAAGTCCCGAAACTAGATTCAAGAAAAAACGTTACGTATTGTCTATCCCTGAGAGTGTGGTTCTGCGAGTTCACGACAAGTTGAGGAACGGATAAAAAAACGATTGTCGGCGGAATGATGTAGAGTCTTGGATCGACCGGCAATGAAGGAGAGAAATGAAGGGCTGGTCTAAGATCGAGAAACATGGAAGGAAGTTACCGGCACGTCAGTTTCTACGATGCCGGTTTTCTGTTTGGCGGTGTTCGTTGGATGACGCGGGAACGGATATCGCGGTTCAGTTTCTAATCGCGATATCCGGTCATCCAAGATTTTAAGCATGTGAGCAGAAAACAGGTGACAGCATTTACAATACTGCCGTGAGCAGCATTACGGAGTCAAATGTAAATCGTGTCAGAAGCCCATAACCCTTGGGGACGCTAGTGCCCAACTGGCTGACCAGATGGTAATTCGTGCGGTTCCATTAGAGCCAATTAAGTGTCCACGCAAGGATTGTCTAAAGAGCCACTCTTACATCTCCGCTGACACCTTTGTGTTTGATGTCGCGGATTGAGTCTCTGCGTTTTAAGTCCCTGAGTTCATCAATGGTGAATCTGGCTATCAGTTCACCTGAGTCCGTGTAATACAGGTAACAGTGGTCAGGATGCCATCTCCTGTGTTCGTCAAATAGAAGCGTAATTGGTGGTAGTGCTTTTCCCATAGAATTACTGCTGACCACATCCGTCCGGCCTGATCTCAAGGCTGATCTCGCACACGCCCGGCCATTCAGAAATTGACCGTATCGCAACGACGAGCTGTTCCAATTGCGGAGCTGCTGTAACGCCGGTCACTTCACTAAGCCGCAACCAACCGGCATTGCAATTTGGGCATTTAGCCGCTGGATGAGTCAGCGAGTAATTTTCTTGCAGTGGTAGTGACAATTCCGTCCCGCACCCTTTAGTCTTGCACTTAAAACGAAACGAAACAAAGTCGCCTAGTGAGATGTATTGTCGAGTTTGTGTGCGCATTACCTGGTTCCTTCATTCGGCTCTCGCTGTGAATCAATGAGCTGTATCACGGCGGGCATAACAAGTTTCGGGGCCATACCCTTGCTCAACCCTTTCACGACAAGCTGCCCGGCCTCTGGATGCGTGAATAAGAAGTGAGCACCTAACGCCACGCCTCCACCTGGAAGCGTGTGGCCGATTGCAGCACCGGCGAGAACACCGGCACCACCAGCACTCAGGTGCTGACCAATCTGGGCCGCGATCTCACCAAGCGTTTTGGCTCGTGCGGGATCGGCACCCAATTGGGCCAGGTCGAACAGGTTCTTCGTTCCTTCTTTGCCCACCACGTTCTGAAGATCAGCTTGCGGGATTTTCCCGAACGCGGCGTTCAAACGGCCTTGCAACTTGCTCAGGTCGAGCGTCCGATCCACACCGGAAATCTCAGATGCCGCTTGCGGGACAGAGTACGCTTTGTCGATTGACGTATGCAGTTGCTCTAACACCTTCTTCGAGCGCCAGGCGCTGCGGGCATTCTGCAAATCTTCAGGGGCAACCTTGCCAGCACTGTCAGTAAATATCTGTTCGATCTTTGCTTGTGCAGTGGCAGCAGCCTTTTCAGCGCCCTGCAAATCTTCCATTGAAGTAGCACGACGAGCGATCTTGTTAGCAGCGTCCAGTTCGTTCTTTGCCGTCTGGAAACCACCATTAGAAATCTCATCCAAGTTTTGAAAGATTGGCTTAGCTGAACTCTCTACAGCCTGGGCTGCATCACGGAATGATGTGATAGTGTCCGGCGCGTCCTTTCCAAACTTCTGAGTGATGGCGTCGGCAGAATCATGTGCGACATTTGAAATCACGGCCTTCTCCGGTTCCTGATTTGCTTCGGCCAGCTTGATTGCCGTGTTCGCGCCTTTCCACTTCGGAGCTGTTTCAAGCGCTTCACCGGCAATCTTTTTGATTCCGGGTTTTGCCAGTTTTGACAATACCCCAAGACCTTCACTACCGACAGATGACAAGAATCCAGTTGCACCGGCAGTGGCAACGTCGCCAGTATCGCCGCCGTGAGCAGCCTCCTGACCGGCGCTTACTGTGCCAGTGCGAGTGGCACGAAGACCAGCGGAGATCAGCTTTGCTGCGGTTGGGCTAGACTCGCTCAGCTTGGCAATCTTAACGGCAACGCCCAGCTTCTGTGCCAGAGACAAAGACTTAAGAGCTTCGTCGCCCGCAATGAACTCCATTAGATTCTCACCAATGAAGCCAACATGTTCGGCAACGCCTTCGGGCTGTGTTTCAGCAGCAGATGCCGGAGCTTCCCCGAAGATGCCCTTGGGCTGGCCATTATCAGTAATGAGATCGGTCAATCCCTTATGGCGAAGTCCAAGCTTGTCGGCTGCTTTACCGGCAAGCTGACTGGTACCTGACAGAGTTTGGGTGAAACCTTTTTCAGCTCCGCGAATGACTGGGCTGTGATCGCCCGCGTTGTAAATCTTCTGAGTCGCTGGATCGAAATCCGCACCACGAGCAATCGCACCCGCAGAAACTTCTTTCGGATGAAGGTTGCGCTCATCATTCGGATTGAAAACTTCCTAAAGCTTATCCTTGATCCACTCCCACGTTGAGGGGTCGGGCTTCGGCTGTGCGGAACTCTGTTGTGCAGGCTGCTGATCCAAGTGCTGTGCTTGACTGAAATCCAGCGACACTGACGGCGATGGTGAAGCTGTCTGCTGAGCAGGAGCTGCGATTGGCTGCGCCTTTGAAAAATCGAGAGATACTTGATTGTCACCCATTACTGAACCGCTCCCAAATCTTGCTTTCCGTCACTCCAATGCATCTTGCCGTCAGAGCCAGGCACCTTCATCGTCGCGCCTGCCGGTGGATCACTCGGCGTACGTAATACGCCTGCCGGCGATCCCTGCCCACCGAACTGCTTCCGTAGATATGGGTTCTCGCCTATCATCTGATTTCTACGAGCTTCAATCTGCTGTTGCAATACTTTGATGGAGCCAGCAATCTGACCATGGGAAAAGCCGTCCTTGAGAACGTCCATTGCCGACTGACGAAGAGCATCCGTACCAGCACCTCCACCCATCACCTTCGCATAGAGATCAGAGAAACCGATCATAGCGGTATGGAAATTAGTCGCCGCATCACTACCGAATTGAGTCTCAGTAATGTTGAAGACTTTGTTAAGCATTCCGCTGTTCAACTGAGGCAGAGCTTTCGCGGCTTAACCGCGATAGCAAGTTCCCCATTCGGTGCGGACATCGCACCAACCATCTTCAACATGCTCTGAACCTGCGGATTGTTTGCCTGTTTGTAGTCCGTAGTCGCCTGTGCAATATGGAACGGCACACCAAACTTCTGCATTGAATACGCATTTGCATCCTGAAGCTTTTGATTGTAATCAGCCGAACGTTTTGAAAGTTGGCTCGGGTCCATATTGTGTTCAGCCAAAGACACAGGAATGGAGTTCATATTCCAACTGCCATCTTCATTTTTCGAAGACGTTGCCATTGCAGCGGCCCGTGCTTTAGCTTCGGCTCCGGCAGTTGTTGCCTTAGCCTGAGTGTTTGCATTCATCCAACGCTGGGCATATTTGTACCCGCGTGATCCAGGCTTATTGGAAGCCAACATATCGGCAGCATCGTTTTCATTCTTAATTTCAAGCGGAGTAACAGCCTCATGATATTTCTGTAAGACATCCCAGCCGCCGAAGGCATTCGAAACCTGGTCCGCATACTTTTGGTCTCCGTTTGGCACGAAACCACCTTTACCATCAGATTTCGATGGTGCGGCCATCATCTTGAGTGAATCGTATAAATCTCCGCCGTGTGAAAAATCCGAATGCGAAACATAGCGTTGGTAGCGACTAAGTGCCGTTATCAGACCAGGCGCGGTCTTTGGATCGTCAAGCAAACTTCCGATGGAAGGAACCTTTGCCGCCAGCGCTTTCACCTTCGGATCGTCTGATTCCGAAAGTGCCTTTGCCACTTCGTCGTGCCTTGCCTGAGCGAGAACAAACGCATTCTTTTGTTCGTTCGCACGAGCAAGAATTGTGCCTGATACTTCTGTGGTTCCTACCTTTGCACCTTCTGGAAGTCCCGGAACGTGATTTGCCGAATAATCGTCAAACTGTTCCTGAGTTAGCGGGACTTTTGCAGAAGGATCGGAAATTACACTATGTGTAGCCTCAACTCTGCCGTCGCCAACCAAACGAAAACCATCAACCGGACCAATCGCGTAGGTCGAAGAAAACTTACCGCTCTTCATGCCGTCCAAAAGTTCCTGCTGTGTTACGTTTTTTCCTTTTAACGCACCACTTTCCTCATAGTCATATATCAGTTGCTTGTTCTGGTCAGCAATTTTCTGAATCGTTTCCGCTCCCCGCGATTCCGCCTCTCTGCGGTCGTGAGCAAAATGCGAGAATTTATCTCACTGGCCTGGGCTTTTCTTGTTATCGCAGAGGCTCGATTATTTGCGTCTTCGGTTGCTTCTTGATTCTGTCTGTCACGAGCCTCTTGCTGTTGAGCCATCTGCTGACTCATCGCCGCAGCACCGGCAGCACCTGGCCCACGGCCACGGCCCGCCGCGAGGCCGGTTAGCGATCCCTGAATGGCTTCCATCGCCAAGGCTAGACCCAAGCTTTTTCCGCTCACTGGAACCGGAGTACGTAAGCGATTGCCCTGATCGTCAATTGTCGTTGTAAACCTTTGGCCACCTGTAAGAGCAGTCGCGGCTCTGTACAGAATGTTGGCGCGTTTCACTGCGGGATGTTGGGCGTAGTCGTCCTGAGCTGGCTGATTTGAAATAAGCTGAGAATCCTGTGTCTGATCTTTCGGTTTCTGCTGCGGCTGAGCCTGGGCCGATGCAGCATTTGGCTGCGTCTGTGTTTGCGGAGTCTGGGCGAATGCGTCCTGCTGTGTCACAGGAGTGGCCGCTGGCGGTTGCTGCTGATCTGGTGGAATGCTATTTGCTGGTGCGTTTGAAACTGTGTCGTTGTCGAAAGGCATTTATTCCTAATTGAAACTTACGGCGAGTGCCGGACCGGACGCCACATTGCTGAAGTGATGCCAGTCTGTGCGGGTACGGCGAGGTCAAAGACAGTACCGACGCTCGTGGTCGTCGGACTCACGAAGATCGCGTTACCGGATGCTGTCAGAGAGTCGAACACTGTGAAAGCGGCTGTTCCTGCCGTGGTCACGACAATGCGGCACAATCGCCCAATGCCTCGTTTAACCGTGGCAGTTGAA
>DASXZE010000178.1:0-3698 GCA_036502105.1 Candidatus Angelobacter sp.
AATTGTATGTATTGGATACCTGCTGCAGAGCACTCGGCAATTTTCGCCAGCAAGCGTTCTTGCTGCTCATGGTGATCACCGGCAAACTGCCGCCGGTCAGTTATGTAATAAAGCTGCAAGGGCATTGGGCAGCATTGTAACTGGCAGGGGCGTCAAAACTAGGCAAGGCAACTTGGCATCCGCAAACTTACTCTCTTAAGAATGCCTCTCACGCTGCAGCTTGTATGGCTTTTTGCGCTCGCGCTCCCCATTGCCTCTATTGCCTGGACCGTTACGCATGAAGAAATCTTCCGCGAGCCGCGCGAATATTGTGTTCGCCAGAGTGAAATCCATCCCAATCCGGTTTGCCGCAAGTTCTTTTTCATCTTTACCTGCGAATTCTGCTTTAGCCATTACGTGACGGCGTTTTTCCTTTTCCTCACGCATTACAAGCTTCTATTCAACGATTGGCGGGGTTATCTGATCGGCGGATTCGCGCTGGTCTGGATCGCTAACCAGTACATGAGTATTTACGCTCACTTGCGGCTTGATATCCGCAAGGACCGGGTTGAGATTAAGCACGTGGAAAAAAAAGTGGAGGAACTGGAGGAGAGAAAAGCGGCTTAGCTTTTGTCCCGACCCTGAGCTTGTCGAAGGGGAGGGAACCCTATCAGCACAAAAATAACTTCAAGATTAGCCGCGAATAACGCGAATGGACACGAATCGAATTCGTGTTTTTATTGGTTTGATTCGCGTCTGAATATTTTTGCGATAACAAAATCCCTCACCGCGTTCGGAATAAGCTCACGGCAGCGTTTTCGCGATCTCCGGATCTTCTTCCGCTCCCTGTTTTGCCGGCTGGAGATGGAATTTCGTAAGGCCTTCTTTGAGTACTTCAAACGCTTCTTCCGGCGTATCCACCGTCGTAAAGCCGTTCACGTCCTCCGGAGAAATGGTCCCCGCATCGGCCAGTGCTTCCAGATTCAGCACGCGGTTCCAGTATTCCCGGCCATAGACAATCACCAGGATCTTCTTGGCCAGCTTGTGCGTCTGCGCCAACGTGAGGATTTCGAAAAATTCGTCCAGAGTGCCAAAGCCTCCGGGAAAGACCACCAGCGCCTTGGCCAGATACGCAAACCAGTATTTGCGCATGAAAAAATAATGAAACTCAAAGTTAAGTTCCGGAGTGATGTACCGGTTGGGATATTGCTCAAATGGCAGCCGGATATTCAGGCCAATTGTCTTTCCGCCGGCCTCGTGTGCGCCACGGTTCGCGGCTTCCATAATTCCCGGGCCGCCGCCGGAAGTCACCACAAAGCGATGGCGCTTGCCTGGCAACGTAAGCGTCCATTCCGTGAGCATGCTGGCCAGGCGGCGCGCTTCTTCATAGTAGCGAGCCATCTCCACTCCAGCGTGGGCGCGCTTCAGGGCTGCTTGCAGGGCATCGCCATCCTTGGCGCCCGGCTGGTGCTGCGGTGAGGCTGGTTTAGCCGAACCTGGTTTTTCCAGGATTGTCAGTGCATTCTGCGCGTCGGGCAGGCTGGCAAAACGCGCCGAGCCAAAAAATACCACGGTGTCCTGGATCTTCTCGCGGCGAAAGCGTGATAGCGGCTCCTGGTACTCCGATAAAATGCGCAGGATTCGTCCATCCGGGCTGTTCAGGAACTCCGGGTTGAGATAGGCCATCGGAGCTGGAAGCAGCTCAGGCATTGACTCTTCAGCGTCAGGGTTTTTATTGCTGTTTGCCATTCAATTTATAGATGATGTGCTAAGTGATAAGCAGGCGGTTTAAACCCGGTCACGGTAGCGGACAGCCTCCACTATGCCGAGCCATATATCCAGCAGGCCGAGACCTGAGACTGCTCCGCGTACAAAGCCCAGTTGCACCAAATGCTGGAATCCTGCCCATTGTGACGTCCATCCATCGCTAAACCAGAACCGCGTCCACGGCAGAACAATCAGCACTAATCCTAATTCGATGCAAAATAGAACATACACCACCACAAAGACCCGCTGCAGCCACACCGGCATTTCAGCGCCCTCCGGTGCCGGCCCAGTCGGCTGCGCCGGACTGGGGTCTTCGAGATTCGTGGAAGTAATTTTCAAGAGATTTAGGGAATTTGTTGTTCAGTCGTATTTAGTTGGATGCAATAGAAGATTTTATGCCTTCAGCGTCTTTATCCGGCTGGCTACATCGCGAAAATCGATATTCGAGCCATACACTTCCATAAAATTTGTCAGGGCGGCTTTGTTGTCTCCGGCGGCCTGATAAGCCGCTCCCAGATCATAATAAATGCTGCAGCGGCTTCCGCTGTCTAGTCCGGGCAATTGCAATGCTTTTTGATACCAACGGACAGCTGCTTCCGGCGCGCCTTTATCCACCAGACACTGCGCCAGCCATGTAAGCGCCTGGATGGGTTGAGAGAACGGTGCGCCTCGGTCAACTGCATGACAAACCTTCTGCAGTTCGCCGATTGCTTCATCCAGCAGGCCCATTTCCTTAAAAGCGATGCCCAGGTTGTAATGCGTTTCGGGATCTTCCTTGGGTTCAGCCTCTTCTGCGGTCTCGTCGCGCAGTTCGGAAAGAATATCGCTCAACACATTGGCGGACTCCGTGTCCTTCATGTCGCCGTTGGAGCGCAGGTCCATGACCGGTGCCGCAGCCGCTGCCATCGCGGGCGCTGGAGTAGGTTCTGGCGCTCTGGTAGTCGGCTTGGGTGCGAAGTCCGCGAGATCTGATTGCTCCAGATCCTGAAGAAAGTCGCCAAGAATGTCTTCTGTCGACAGTCCGGCGGCCTGAGCCGCTGGCTGTGGTGGTGGAACCCTTTTCGGCGTCGGCTTCGGTTTGGGCGGCAGCTCCGCGATATCCAGGACACTTTCCAGATCCAGCGCAGCAACCGGCGCAGCTATCGGTTGATCTTCGATCACAGGCGCCGCGGGCAGCGGTTCGGCGGCAAAAGGTTCCGCTACTTCTATGGGCTTAAATGCAATAGGAGCTTCTTCAATTTCTACCGTAGCGGCTCCAGTGACAGGCTTCACATTCGCCTGTCCCTTAGAGACCTGGGCCATCAGCTCGGTTATTTCCGGAGCGTCAGGCGCAACCTCCCGTAAATCCAGAATCGCAGTCTTGGCCTGGTCCCACATTTGCTGCGTAATGTAGAAATGGATTTCCTGGATTTTGTCAGCAACCTGCGTGGAAACATCCGGTTGCTCGGGCTCTATCGAAACAACTGGTTCCAGCGGGACCTCCGCAGGCATTGCAGATTCCGGGGTGATTTCCTGATAGGACTGCACTTCAAGCACAGTAGCCGGGGGATCTTCCGGTTCAACTTCAATCATCTCTTCCCACTCATTGGAAATATCAATCTCAGCGGCTTCAGGCACAGCCGCGTGGGATGGAGGCGCATCAATGGAAACTGGGTCAAAGTTTATTTCTACCGCCGGTGGGCTGGCTGGTGATGTATCTGCGAGTGTAACCTCGACCGGCGCAGTCACAGCGGGCTCAGGCTCTACAATTATGTCAGCCGCGTCGAACGAGAATTCCTGCACTGAAGGCGCAGCTTTCGCTGCAAGCTCTACCGGCGCTTCAACTACGGGTTCCGGCGGTGCAACGGGCTTGGTTTCCACCGGCATCGGGGGCCATGTAGCTTTAGCGACGGCTGGAGCAGGTGGAGCTACTGGCATTACGGGAGGTGCTGTCGCGGGCGCGCGCAGAGCAA
>DASXZE010000179.1:0-13500 GCA_036502105.1 Candidatus Angelobacter sp.
CCGTGCCAGCCGCAGGTTGAAATCAGGAAAGTCAATCAGGATCGCCGCCTCCGGCTTGCGCCGCGCCGCCTCCGCCACCAGATGCTTAAATCGCCGCCGAATCCCCGGCAGATGCGCCAAAACCTCCACCAGCCCCACCACCGCAACCTCATTGGCATGCACCAGCACTTCGCACCCAGCAGCCCGCATCTTTTCGCCGCCCATGCCAAAAAACGCGGGGCTTGATTGCCCAGACGAAGGTGCAAGCTGTCGCAGCGATTCAATCAACTGCGCGCCATACGTATCGCCGGAGGCCTCACCTGCAGATAACAGGAATTTCATGCAGCTTTGATTATGACATTGTCATCTGCATGCCATCGCCGGAGAGGTGAAGCGTCTGCTCTTCCGATTCCCCGATGACCAGATTTCCCGATGTCCCGATTCACGAAAATATTACCAACTAGTAAATTTTTATCCTGACCCCACCCGGGCATAGGCGTTTTGTTGCAAACAAACATCAAAGTGCAATTCGATAAGCCAGTGACTGTCTTATCGAAGCCCCTTCTCGGCCTCGTTTCGGCCTTCAATCACGGTTCAATTTTTTCTGCTCTCGCAAACGCGATTTTTACTATTTGGTTAACAGCAGACGCGAAAAGCTGCTTAGTCTCGCTGCGTTATTCAATTTTCAAAGAACGAATCGTGCACTTGGTCGCTAAGACCGCAAGAAATGTTAACGCTTTTTGTTCGCTATGTCAAGAAAAATGCACCGCAATATACGTCTAGTCCTCGATAATTTGCTTCAAGATGGAAAGGGCTGAATTGGGTGCAATGAGCACATTCGGTTTAACAATACGAATGCGCTGTCCTTGGGGCGAACCGAGCACGCCGGAATAACCTTGGTCGGAAGTAAGAAAACATAATCCATCTGCAAATAAATAGAGGAGCTGGTCCGCGTCGAAGAGATCGTTCTGGCGTTTCTTACTTAATAGGTTGAGATTTGGATTCTCAATGGCACGGCAAAGTCGGATCGTTTCATATTGAAAATATGCTTCTACCTTTGCAGTGAAAGCTGCAATCGACGGATGTGTCGGTTCTGCGACGCCGGCCTTTTTCGCAATCGAAGTTTTAAAAGCAGTCCGCAGTTCTTGATCGGTCAATTGCTGCCTTTCTATGCCTCGTAAATCATGCCTCATAGCGTTTACGGCTTCTGCACGGGTTTGAGCATCCGACAATTTTGATTGCTCAAGAAAAGAGCGCAATTCTTTGCTCGCATCTCTTAACTCTGCTGCGGACCCAGCATCTAAGCTCCATTTTAATGCGTTTGTAATTTTCTCGAATGCGACTATGCCGCTTCCGTCATCGCCAATTGTATTTACTCGAATGAATATTGGAGGGATATCAAGTAATGGTGCTTGATCAGGCAGCCAGTTTTTTAGTGCTTTAATGGCAGCAAAAGCTTGGGTTGCCGAAGAATCGCAAAGCTGGCTAAGTAGTTCAACAACGCTAATTGAAGATAAGACGATATGGTTTCGAATCTCTGGTGTCAGTTCGTGATTAGCGAATGCTATAGAGAAATAACGCAAAACATTTGTGTCAAAGTAGATTCGCACATTAAACCCATTAAAAGCCGTGTCAACTTTTGTGAATTCTTGAGATCTGATAAATCTTAAAATGAACGCAGATCTTAAATGAATTAAAGAGCAGCAGTTTAGCCCCTCATACTACAATGCCGCACATGGCGAGAACCTCAAAACTTAAAAGCGCAGAGCTTTTGCCCAATCTCCCCTCCAGCATTCTCTCTGCCTGGCGCACCAACAATCGCGTGACCATGCAATTGATCGCGAGCCTGCCAGATGCGCTTCTGAACGCTCCAATCCCAAACGTTCAGCGGCGCACCGTCCGCACAATTGTGGCGCATCTTCACAACTCCCGCTGTTCATGGCTGAAGACGCTGGGCAGTGAGCACGGCATTGCCGTACCGGACCGTGTGGATCGCTCGCTGGTCACGAAGCGTCAACTGGTTGCGGCCTTGAAGGACAGCAGTGCTGGCATGGAAAAGCTGCTGAAGCTGGGCCTGGACCGTGGAGGGAATATCCCGCAGTCAAAAGGATACGTATGGCGCAACCTGTCTCTGGACGTTGGACATGTGCTGACGTATTTTGTGGGCCATGAGGCGCACCATCGCGGACAAATCGTAATGCTGGCGCGAATCACCGGACATCCATTGCCAGTTAAGGTCGTAGGCGCATTGTGGTGGTGGAGGGACGCAAAGACTTTAACCACAAAGGACACGAAGAGACACAAAGGGAATAATCTGGCGCTCTGATTTCTCCGCGTCTCCGCGATGAAATTCGCTTAATCCAGCCGATGCTTCACAAAAAACTTCCACGCATCGGCATTCACCTGGTCCGCCAGCGCGTAATAGTTGTGGTCATGACCGCTCAGTTCCTGGTATTCCACGGTAAAGCCTTCGCGCTTGAGCATGTCGCGTGTTCGGCGCACACCGGCCAGCGGCACCAGCGGGTCCTGGTCTCCGATATAAATTTTGATGGGCATTTTCCGCGCGGCATTTTTTACAATGCCGTCATACTCCGGATCAATCCCCATGGCATGCACGGCCACGGCCGCGAACACGTCTGAATCAAACATAGCGCCGTCATATGCCAGGTAGCCGCCCATGGAATGCCCGAAAAGATAGATCTGTTTCAGGTTAAGCGGAACGAGCGTGGCTGCGTCCTTGATCACGCAGCGGAAAACGCTGGGCGCCACCGCTTCAAACTCCAGTTTGCGCGGAAGCTCCGGCGCAAGAATGATTACATCTTCACGCTGCGCAAACGCCGTCCACGTTTGAATGAAAGAAGCCGCATGATCGCCCGCGCCATGCAGAATCATAATGGCCGCCCGCCGCTGGCCAGACGATCTCTGCGCATTACCCGGAACAAAAGCGAGATACTCATAGTGTCCGCTGCTGCAGGCAATCTGGTGCGAAGTTTGTTCACCGGCAAGAGCGCGCGCCTGCGGAATAAAAACAGTGGAAAGACTAAAGACCACAGCGGAGGCGAGAAGAAGTTTCATGCGAGCATCATAGCCTCTAGGCGTAGCCCTTAGAGCAGGATTAACTTCGTTATCTACGCGCCGATGACCCGATGTCCGGATTTCCCGATGTCCCGATCCCTATTCAGTCGTTCGCTCCGACTTTCGGCTGCTACACACCAAGCTCCTGGTGTTTATACTGCAGCTGGTTTGCTGCCCGACGATCTCCGCCACTCTTTGTCCTACACGGTAGAAAGCAGTAGAATCCACGAGCCATGGAAAGCACCAAAGCAAGGTCTATTTTTTCTCTCATAGTTTTTCCGCTAGCCGGCATGACCGCTGCTCTGGTGACGATGAGTGTCCCAGGGGTATCTGCTGGTATGGCGAGGATGAGTGGCGCCTTGTTGCACGCTCTCGCTTTTATGAACCCCTACGGCAGCCTGGTTTTCGGGATTGCCATTGCGGCATGCCTGTGGATGTTTCTTGGTCTGCGTTCGATTGGGAAAACTCTCATTTTCATTCTGGCATCGAGTGCCGCTGCCTGGCTCGCCGGCCTTTCAGGTATATATGCGGCCGGGAACCTGGCTCTCCCGAAGAGTCCAGAGGACTTTTTCATTGGCGGGTACGTTGGCGCATTTGTGGTTGTCTCGGCAGCGCTCTTCCTGTTGTCCGCAAGACCAAAAATCTTTCGCGTCCTCATGCAGACAGCACTCTGGGCCGTAGCAGGCGGCGCGCTGGCAGTGCTTGGGCAAAATTCAGGCGCATGGTTCGGCCACATTCGTTCTTATTTTATTTTTATGCATCTTGACCAGCGAAAATCAAATCTATTTTCCGCATGGCCAAACTCGGATTTAGCTTTAATACTCGTATGGCAAACAGGCGTGGGGCTGGTGATCGCCCTGGCTTTATGGACGGACAAACGACGGCTCGCAAACAGCGAGCCTTGAGCGTATCAGATATGCGCCAGATTTCTGATCAACGGATCACCCGATCACAAAATCAACCGATCCCAATCAGTCGTCTGCGCCCACTTTTGTCTCACCCACACCAAGCTCCTGATCCTTATATTGCAGCTGATACAGCTTCCAATAAATACCGCGCTGAGTCAGTAGTTGTTGGTGCGTGCCGATCTCGCGCACATGGCCTTTGTGCATCACAATAATTTTGTCGGCGCGCTGGATGGTCGAGAGCCGGTGCGCGATGATCACCGACGTTCTTCCTTCCACCATGCGCGTCAGCGCTTCGCGTACGCGGATCTCCGTTTCCGTATCCACGCTGGACGTGGCTTCATCAAGCACAAGAATCTTTGGATTATGCGCCAGCGCCCGCGCAAATGAGATGAGCTGTTTCTGCCCAGTGCTCATGGTGGTGCCGCGCTCCTGCACCACGGACTTAAATCCCTCTGGCAGTGACCGCACAAAATCGGCCACGTTCACATTTTCCGCGGCAGCCAGAATCTGCGCATCAGTAATCCACGCGGAGCCCAGACGGATATTATTTTCAATCGTGCCGCTGAAGAGAAACGGGTCCTGCAATACCACGCCAAAGCGCCGGCGCAGATCGTTGAGCTCCATCTGGCGGATATCGACGCCGTCCATGCGGATCGTGCCTTTTTGGATATCGTAAAAGCGCATCAGCAGTGAGATGATCGTCGTCTTGCCCGCGCCGGTATGGCCCACGATAGCTACCGTCTCGCCGGGCTCAATGGTGAATGAGACATCGCGCAGGATCCAGTCGAAGCCATCAGCGTTGGCTGCCGCATGGCCGTTGCTGGTGGCTTGCGTGGTTTGGTCGTCAGCCGTTTCCAGTTGCCGATACGCAAACCAAACGTGATCAAACTCTATGCGTCCCGCGCCGGTAGCTTCTTGCGGCGTAGCAGGAGAGATGATTTCAGGCGGCGTATCCAGCAATTTAAACACGCGCTCGCTTGAGGCCATGGCGGCCTGCAGAATGTTGTATTTATCGCTCAGGTCCTGGATCGGACGGAAGAAGCGCTGAGCATATTGCATGAAGGCCGTCAAAATTCCAATCGTCACCGCGCCGCGAAGAATGCCCATGCCGCCAAACCATATGATCAGCGCAATGGCCACGCTGGAAAGAATTTCCACCGCCGGATAGTACAGCGCATAAGCCAGGATGGCGTCTTTATAGGCGTCCATGTGCTGGGTGTTGACTTTGTCAAAGCTGCGGTAGGCGCGCTTCTCGCGATTGAAAAGTTGCAGCACCACCATGCCGGTAACGTGCTCCTGCAAATAGGAATTAATGCGCGCAATGGCCGTGCGAATGCGCCGGTAAGAATCACGCACTGACTTGCGGAAGATCATGGTGACCCAGAAAATAAACGGCAGCACGGCAAACGTGATCAGCGCGAGCCACCACTTCATCCGCAGCATAATGGCCAGGATAAACACCAGCACGAAAACGTTTTCAAAGATGGCCACTACGCCGCTGGTAAACATTTCACTCAGCGCGTCAACGTCAGAGGTCACGCGCGTGACCAGCCGGCCCACAGGATTCTTGTCATAGAACCCAATGTGCATGTGCTGCAGGTGGCGATAAATCTGGCTGCGCAGATCGAACATGACTTTCTGTCCGGTCCACTGCATGAGATAAATCTGCGTGTAGTCCAGGCCAAAGCCGAGCAGCAGCAGCAGAAAATAAACAGCGCCCAGCTGGGCGATCCCCACCAGCGGCTGGGAGCTGAGCCATGAATCAAGAAAAGTGTGGTTGTGTGCGCTGGCGGTGGAAAGATATTTGTCGATGGCGGTCTTGGTCAGGTAAGGCCCAAGCACGTCGGCTCCGGCCTTGAAGACAATGGCAATGAGCGCGATCACGACCTGCCATTTGTAGGGCCGCAGATATCCCAGAAGCCGCTTCATCAGCCGGCTGTCATATGCCTTGCCCAGTACTTCTTCTTCCTGCGCCATCTGATTACTATTTTAAAGCAAAGCGGCGTAGGAAGAATTTGGCGGAGAGAATATGCGGATAATTTGTGGAAAGAAATTTTATAGAGACGTAGCGTGCTACGTCTCTACGGTTGAGATTTTTGCGAAGCGTTGCTGAGAAGTTGCTAACTCATCCTGCGCAGCACCAGCGCCGAGTTCTTCGATCCAAACGCGATGCAGTTGCACACAGCATGCTCAATCTGCGCCGCGCGGCCCACTTCTGGAACGTAATCCAGATCACAGTCAGGATCAGGTTTTTCCAGGTTGATGGTCGGCGGAATCTGGTTGTGCTGCATGGCGATCAGCGTCGCAGCAACGCCGGCTGCGCCACACGCTCCTTGCGGATGCCCGATTTGCGATTTCAATCCTGACATGGGGATTTTGTAGGCATGGTCGCCCATGGCCAGCTTGAGCGCGCGCGTCTCAATGCGATCGTTCAGATCAGTCGATGTCCCATGCAGGTTTACGTACTGAACATTTTGCGGCGAGATACCGGCTTCTTTCATCGCCAGTTCAATGGCGCGGGCAGGCTCTTCTCCGCACTCCTGCAAGCGCACGCGGTGAAACGCCTCACAGGTTGAGCCGTATCCGGCGATCTCCGCGTAGATGTGAGCGCCGCGCGCTTTGGCGTGTTCGTATTCTTCCAGCACAAACATCCATGCGCCTTCGGCCACCACAAAACCGTCGCGATCGAGATTGAACGGCCGCGAAGCGCGTTCCGGCTCATTGTTCCATGATTCCGTCATGATCCGCATAAAGGTAAAGCCTTTGAGAATTCCCCACGAGAGCGGCGAGTCAACGCCGCCGACGAGCATCATGGGCAGTGTGCCGAGCTGGAGCTGGCGCGTGGCGTAAGCAATGGCGTCTGTCGATGAAGTGCAGCCGCTGGTGACCACGTGGCTCATCCCACGAAAGCCAAAGCGCATGCTCACTTCACTGGGCATGGTCCCCATGGTGCCGCTGGGGATACTGAAAATGCTGATCTGTTTTACCTTGCCGGAGTAATAGGTCTGGTATTGCGTGTCAGTAAAATCGCCCGCGCCGCCGCCGGTGCCCAGCACCACGCCGATCTCGCGCTTTTCATCGAGCGACATCTTTTCGTAATCAATGCCGGCATCTTTCAGCGCCTCAGTAGAGGCGGCAATAGCCAGAGGCACTGAGCGCGAGACGTGCTTGCGCTCCTTGGCTTCAATCCAGTCAAGTTCGTTAAAGTCTTGAATCTCGCCGGCAATCTTGACCGGAAGGTCAGAGGTATCAAAACGGGTGATAAGTTTTACGCCGCTTTTTCCATCAAGAATGGCGCGGCAAAATGCTGCTTTTCCGATTCCGTTGGGGCTAACGACGCCCATGCCTGTTATTACAGCGCGTTTGAGCATAAGAGGATTCTATAATGATGCAGGATTTATGCGCTGGGCCACGATTTCTTAACAATTCTTTGAGTGGGTGAGTGAAAGCCTTTGTGTTACCAGGTCGAGCAAGCCCTCATTCAAAGGGCTTGCTCATGCCAAAACGCAATGTGAATCATTACTTCACTTTATTGCTCAGCGAACAGGAATGACTTCCGTTATCCTGCCAGAAGCTATTGTCCTCAAAGCGGACACGGCCAATGTACAAAGTGACATTTCCCGTCCCATTCTGCGTACTTTCTGATCTGTCCATTGAATAGGACTTAAGTTCTTCTCCTGGTTTAATGGGTTTGGTGTTTTGCGAAAGTAAAGTGTCATGGGTGGTTTCATCGCCCATTTTGTTGCTATAAACAACCACGCTTTCAATGGCTGCAATCGGCTTTGAGCTACTGTTGCGCATGCGCATATCCAAATAATGCTTGGCATGGCCGCCATGTTCAGTCTGATCTAATTGCCGCTGGAATTCACTTGTGGTCATGCCTTCTGCCAGAGCATGGCCGAATCCTCCGCTGCCAGATGTCACCTTTGTAACTACGACCGGGCATTCCTGGGAAGTTGTTGAGGCCGCCGGAGAAGTTGAAGTCCCCGCTGTTGTAGCAGCCATCACTGGCTGCGATGATGAGGCGGGAGTAGCTCCGGGCTGTGCGGATGATGCAATGGTTTCCCCAGGCGCGAGTTCCATATTTTCAGAGAGCGCTTTTTGCCCGATAGCAGCACAGGTGTCCAGTTGCGTACCATCTTCAAACTGGAAAAGCAGGAGGCCGCCATTGTGCAGGTCAAGCAGTTTTTCGCGCATGTCCGGCGCCATGCGGTTCATAATGCTGGGAGGAAGTTTTTGAACATTTGGCGGTTTCATTGATACAACCGTCGCTGTTTTGCCGGAGTAGGTCAAATTGGTATTGAATGTTTTAGGAACACAAAGTGGCATGCGGCCTATGACTACTTTCTTTCCTATTAGCAAGTTAAGGTTGTCGGGCAATGGCTGTATCACTTGTGCCTGCTGTTGGGCCGGTTGGGGCTGCTGAGGAGGCTGGGACGCTTGATCTTGAGCAAAACACGGCAAAGCCAGGAACATAAGTGGCGCTAGGTATCGCATTTGGAATCACCTTCTGCAGTTAATTATTGTCAGGGGTGGCAATATCTTATAGCCAGCCTTGTTAAAATTCAGCTTAAAAGTAAAAAGACACAGGAAGAAAAGTAATATTTCAAATGCATTTGGGTCTTTACATTTCGGTCCCGTTCTGCCGGACAAAGTGTACCTATTGCAACTTTGCGTCTGGAGTCTTTTCAGCGGCGCAGATGGGACGGTACGTGGAGCGAGTGATTGAGGATATGCGCTCCCTCCGCGCCTTTGCCGCCAACGCAGGCGCAGTGGTGCCGGAATCTGCGGACACGATTTATCTGGGCGGCGGCACGCCCAGCCTGCTGCCCGCCGAAGAGTTGAAGAAGTTGTTTGCGGCGGTGAAGCAGGAATTTAACATCGCCGCGCAGGCGGAGATTACCGTGGAGTGCGCGCCGGGAACGTTGACGGACCAGGTGATTGAAACGCTGGTGGCCTGCGGCGTGAATCGGGTGAGCCTGGGCGTGCAGTCGTTCGTGGATAAAGAAGCCGCGTCCGTGGCGCGTCTGCATACACAGGAAAAAACGCTGAGTGATATTGACCGGCTGCGCCAGGCTGGCATCAGCAATATCAATGTTGATCTGATCGCCGGTCTGCCGCACCAGACGCGTGAAAGCTGGCAGTACTCTGTTGATCAGGCCATCGCAACCGGAGCGCCGCATGTAAGCATTTATATGTTGGAGGTGGATGAAGACTCACGGCTGGGCCGCGAGCTGATGGCCGGTGGCACAAAATACCACGCACACTTTGTTCCCGACGATGACATGACTGCTGAGTTTTATGAGACGGCCTGCGAGCGACTGAACGCGGCGGGCATACAGCATTATGAGATATCCAACTTTGCGCGCGCAGGATTTGAGTCGCAGCACAATTTAAAATACTGGACACGCCAGCCCTATCTAGGCTTTGGCGTGGACGCGCATTCCATGCTGCTGACGGACGAACCGCATCGCGCGCAGGGAACTGACGGCGTGCGGCTGGCTACGACTGACGACTATGATGGTTTCTTTATCGCGACGGAGTGGAAAGCCGACACAATAGAAAAAGAGCAGGCGCTGGAAGAAAGTTTCTTTCTAGGATTGCGTTTGAATCGCGGCGTGGACCTGGAATGCATGCGAGCGGAGTTTGGGACAGACGGCGAACGATACGACGAAGCAATTACGGAGCTGGTTGCAGATGGATTGCTAGTTCGCACAGAAAATAACCTGCGGTTGACCGCGCGGGGAAGATTGCTATCGAATGAAGTATTTGCCCGCTTTATTTCAGAGCACGTGACAAGAATCTAACCTGTCTTTATAAACCCAGGCGCGTATCAATACAGCCCAGAAAAGTTGCGGAGCAGTTCCCTCAGCCGCGCATAAGTCTTTTGTGCTTAGATGCAACTTGTTCTTGCGGCTTCGGGATGGCGTCTGGTGAAAGGAAAAATTTTTACAGACGAGCAGCCGTGACAGGATTTTGCGGTCCGTGAAAATCCGTGTGAATCCGTGTCATCCGTGGTGAGGTTTTTTCATCATGCGCAATATTGCAGCCCCTCACTCCTCTGCACTAAGATCATTTCTAGCCATGACTAAGCTCGCGCAACCCGAACGCTCAACCGTTGAAACCACCAAGACCCGCAACGCCATTGACCTGCGCAGTGACACGGTCACCAAGCCCACGCCGGAGATGCGTCGCGCCATGGCTGAGGCTGAAGTTGGCGACGATGTTTACGGCGAAGACCCAACCATCAATCATCTGGAAGAGCGGGCCGCACAGATTTTTGGCCGCGAGGCTTCCATCTTTGTTCCCACGGGAACCATGGGCAATCAGATTGCCATCAAGATCCACACGCAGCCCGGGCAGGAGATTATCTGCGAAGAGCGCGGGCACATCTTTAATTATGAGATGGCGATGCTGGCCACGTTTTCCGGCTGCCTCATCCGTCCTATATATGGTGAAGATGGCGCGCTGAACTGGGCGGACATTAAGAAGCGCATTGCGCCGGGCATTTATTACAAAGCGCAGACCGGCCTGGTTTCACTGGAGAACACGCACAACATGGCAGGCGGCACGGTGTACAAACAGGAAGTGGCCGATGAGATTTGCGATGAAGCGCACAAGGTTGGCCTGCCCGTGCACCTGGACGGTGCGCGTGTATTTAATGCCGCTACCGCGTTGCGCAAGCCAGTGGCTGAGGTCACAAAGAAATTTGATTCCGTGATGTTCTGCTTGTCAAAAGGGCTGGGCGCACCGGTGGGTTCCATCCTGGTAGGCAGCAAAAGTTTTATTGTGAAGGCGCGTGCGTATCGCAAGGCGCTGGGCGGTGGCATGCGGCAGGCCGGCATATTGGCGGCAGCAGGGTTGATCGCGCTGGAAAAGATGCCGCTGCGTTTGCAGGAAGACCATGATAACGCTCAGGTATTGGCGCGCGGTCTAGCGGAGATCGCCGGAATTAAGATTGATCCTAAAAAAGTGCAGACTAATATTCTGGTCTTCAACATTACCGGCACGGGCATGAACACGGCAGACTTTTCACGCAAGCTGGCAGAGAGAAATGTGCTGGCCGCGGGGATTGATCCGGAGAACATGCGCTTTGCCACACATATGGACGTAAGCCGCGAAGACTGCGAGAAGACGCTGGAAGCGGTGCGTTCAATTTGTAATAACTAATTGGCTGACTAGCAGTTACGGCTAGTTACAAATAGATTACAAACAAAAATCTTCCCTTTGCGGCGAATCGTGCGATAGTTTAGCACATGCCCAATCCACAGGATGAGTTAGAGACCCTGCGTGCGCAGATGGCACATCTAACTGAGCGCATTTACCGGCTGGAACAGCGGGTCGGGATTGATACAGTTAAAACTGAGACAGTGCAGCGAACCACTGTTGTGCAGCCTGATCCCACGCCGGTTTTTTCAACGCCGCCACCACCGCCGCCAGTTACCGTGAGCAGAACTGAAACTGATCGCACGGTCACGCCAGCGGCGCCACCAAGAAATATTGCGGCTCCGCCAGTTTTTGCGCATACAACTTCCGCGCAGGCATTTTCCATGCAGGCCAGGCCGTCTTCGGACCTGGAAGGGACGATTGGCAAACTATGGCTGAACCGCATTGGTATTATCGCGATTCTCATCGGCGTTTCTTACTTCCTGAAATATGCCTTTGACAGTGGCTGGATTGGCCCCGGAGGCCGCGTTGCCATTGGCCTGCTCGCCGGGATTGGCGTGGTGCTATGGAGCGAGCGTTTTCGCAGCAAGGGCAGCGTGGCGTTTTCTTATTCGCTGAAAGCAATCGGCATCGGCATTCTGTATCTGTCGCTGTGGGCGGCATCGCAAAGATATGCGCTGATCCCATCGAGCGTGGCTTTTGTTGCCATGATTCTGGTGACTGCTTCCACTATTACGCTGGCGCTCACGCAAGATGCGGAAATCCTGGCTGTATACGCAATGATTGGCGGATACAGCACGCCCGCGCTGGTTTCCACCGGCGAGAACCATGAGGTGGTCCTCTTTTCTTACGTCTGTCTGCTGAACCTTGCGATTTTATTCATGGTGAGCCTCAAGCCGTGGCGCAGGGTTGTGTGGGGCAGCGTGCTGGGCACGGCGGTCATGTACATGGGATGGGCGGCCCAGTTTTACAATAAAACTGAGCGCCCCATTACCATCTTTTTCGCGGCTGCTTTCTTTGCCATCTTTTCCGCGGTGCCACTGGTTACGCCGGTCACGCGGTCGCGGTTAAACTCCGGGCCTTCGCTCACGCTGATCATTCTGCCATTCGTGAATGCTGCTGCTTTTTTCCTGGCGCTGTGGGGCATGTATTCTTCAGAAACGGCCACGCTCACGTGGTACGCGCTGGCGCTGGCGGCGATTTATATTTTGCTGGGCACGCAGTTCAGGCAGCGCGTGGGCAGTGAGGCTAATGCGGTCAAGGCGATTAACCTGCTGCACATTGCCATCGCCATAGTCTTTATTACGATTGCCATTCCACTCAAGCTGAACGCGCACTGGATTACGATTGGCTGGCTGATTGAATCTGCCGTGCTGCTCTGGGTGGCGGTAAGAATCCAGGTTAACCTGCTGCGGTACTTTGCCGGAGGCGCGCTGGCGCTGGGCGTGTTGCGGCTGTTGTTCTATGACAACTTCAATGTGCAGACGCTGGTCTTTAACCCGCGTTTTGGCACATTCCTGCTGGCCATTGCGATTATGGGCGGCATCGTGGCAGCTGGCGAGCGATATGCTTCTGAGCGGGAGATGCCCCTGGTAAAACTGGCCGGCATTGCGTTTAACGTGCTGGCCCTGATAGCACTCACGCTGGAAGCCCATAGCTATTTCTGGAGACTGATTTCCCAGATCACCGGTCCACAGCCATATCCTTATTATTCAAGAACCAGCGAACTGGAGATTGCCCGCGACTTTACTTATTCCGCCCTATGGATTCTCTACGGCGCAGGCATGATGGTGGTTGGTTTCATGCGGCGCGCGGCGTTTGTTCGGTGGCAGGCGCTGGTGCTGATTGCCTTTACCATTGGCAAAGTCTTTCTTTATGACTCACGGCAGTTGGAGCAAATTTACCGCATACTGAGTTTTATTGCCCTGGGCGTGATGCTGATGGGAATCTCTTACGCGTACCATCGCGACTGGCTGAAGCTATCTAACCGCAACAACAGCGCGGATCAGGAGCGCCAGGCATGAACACGGAGCAGGCATGAAAATGACCGCAGCGTTGCTAATGGTGCTGGTGTTTGCCGGCCCTGCAGTTCCTTATTTCAAATATCAAAGGCCGGTGCAGGTCACCAGCAGCGGCCAACACTACTTCACCGTGGATGAAGCGCTCTGGAAAAATGCGCTGCCTGACCTGGACGACCTGCGACTGTATGACGGAAAGACGGAACATCCGTATGCGCTGGTGGTTGAGCGAGGCGGACTGGAACAAAGCCAGACGAGTCTTCGCATATTGCAGCAAGGCTCGGTTGGCGGCAAGACGCAGTTCAATCTTGATATGTCTGGCCTGCCTGAGTATGACCACGTTGAGCTGATGC
>DASXZE010000180.1:0-14216 GCA_036502105.1 Candidatus Angelobacter sp.
GCGCACTTCATCTGATTTGACTGAGGTTCGCAAAATGCTCACATCATTCCTGATTAGTGTTGAAGAGCAAATTGAGCTAAAGTCCAAAGCAGCAGGCACAACGTGAACGATTGGATCGAACGGCTAAATACTAATTACTAAATACTGCTTCCGGAGGGATATTGCTTTACTGGCTTCTTTATCAACGGCTATTTGTTCACTTCCCTCCGTTCCGTATTTTCCGTTACGTTACGTTCCGCACTGCTTTTGCCAGCCTCACGGCATTATTTATGGGCTTGATCATTGGCCCAGCCATCATCCGCCAGTTGCGTGAGTTTCAGATTGGCCAATACATCCGTGAAGAAGGTCCCAAGGGACACCAGAAAAAAGCTGGCACGCCCACCATGGGCGGCGTGCTGATTACCATCGCCATTATTGTGCCAACGCTCCTGTGGGCCGATCTTTCCAACACCTATATCTGGCTTGCCGTCTTCTCCACCATGGCGTTTGGAGCCATTGGCTTTGCTGACGACTATATAAAGGTTGTGCAGAAGCGCAACCTCGGCCTCACCGGACGCATGAAGCTGGTGCTGCAATTCCTGATCTCCGGATGCGTCGCCGTTGCCCTGGTCACTCTCACGGCCACGCGCCAATACTCCACGCACCTGATGGTCCCTTTTGCCAAGCAGTTCCGGCCAGATCTGGTGATTGACAGCTTCCGCCATTATCCGCATCTGTGGCCGCTCGCCTTCACGCCGTTTGTGCTCTTTGTCATGCTGGTGCTGGTCGGCTCCAGCAATGCCGTAAACCTCACAGACGGGCTTGACGGTCTGGCCATTGGCTGCACGGTAATTGCCGCCGGCGCGCTCACCGTCCTCACATATCTCAGCGGACACGCCGTCTTTTCCGAGTACCTGGAACTGCAAAAGATGCCGCAGGTGGCCGAGTTGACCATTTTCTGCGGAGCCATGGTCGGCTCCAGCATCGGATTCCTCTGGTACAACGCGCATCCGGCAGAAATTTTCATGGGTGACGTAGGTTCGCTCGCCCTGGGCGGCGCCATCGGCACCGTAGCCATCATTATTAAGCAGGAGCTTCTGCTTCCTTTCATTGGCGGAATTTTCGTTCTCGAAGCACTTTCGGTCATCATCCAGGTAGCCTCATACAAGCTGCGCAAAAAGCGCGTGTTCAAGATGGCGCCGCTGCACCACCACTTTGAGCTCGTCGGATGGTCAGAATCAAAAATCATTACCCGCTTCTGGATCATCTCGCTCATCTTTGCGCTCTTTGCTCTCACCACGCTAAAGCTGCGGTAGTAATTCCGGCGGAACACTTAGGACTATGACTAAGCAGATCCTGGCATTTATCTTCCTATTGGTGTTGGTCCTGACCGCGCTCTGCTATTGGCATCCGAATGCGTTTCTTTTCTATGCTCTATATCCTGGCATCATCGCAGGGTTGGCGGTTAGCAATGTACACGGCGAAGCAGCCCAATTCAAGCTCGGATTCGCCGCGGAAATTCTCGTAAATTTTCTCGTCTATTCAGCAGTGGCCAGCCTCCTCCTTCGTCCTCGAAAATCTTCGAATTGATGCGGATTATGTTTACTGAAAATATGTTTGCCATGAATCTGGCCATCCGAAATTCTGCGATTCGTGTCACAATGGGAATCAATGGAGTTGAAGAACAAAAAGGTTCTCGTGGTTGGGCTGGGACGCTCCGGCGTGGCTTCAGCAATTTTTTTGCAGGAACATGGCGCCAAGGTCATCGTCTCAGACTCCAAGAGTGAAGTTCTATTGCAGAGTGAAGTGCCTGCGCTGCTCGATCGCGGCATCTCCATTGAAACCGGACACCACGGCGAACGCACCTTTCGCGACCAGGATTTGATTGTCGTAAGTCCCGGCGTTCCTTCTGACCAGCCACAACTGCAGCATGCCCGCTCGCTAGGAATCCCCGTGATCGGCGAAGTTGAACTGGCATTTCGTTTCCTCCAGGGTAAAGTTCTGGCCATTACCGGCTCCAACGGCAAGACCACCACAACAACTCTGGTCGGTGAGATCCTGGCCAAAAGCGGTAAAAAAACTCTGGTAGGCGGCAACATCGGCACGCCCGTGATCTCCTTGGCCGGTCAATCCTCGCCAGAGACGCAAGTGGTCCTGGAAATTTCCAGCTTCCAGTTGGAAAGCATTGAACAATTCCGCCCCTGGATTGCCGCGATCCTCAACATCACGCCAGACCATCTTGACCGCCACCATACGTTTGAAGCGTACACAGCGGCCAAAGCCAGAATCTTTGAGAACCAGCAATCCTCAGACTTCGCCATCTTGAACGCCGACGATCCTACCTGCGTTGCGCTCCAAGACCAGATCAAAGCCTCTCTGCTCTGGTTCAGCCGCAAACAGCCCGTAGAAAATGGCGCATTCCTCAAAGGCGATCAAATCATCTTTCGCCAAAACGGACAAGAACAGTCAGTTCTCAGCCGCAGTGATATTCAGCTCAAAGGCGAGCACAATCTTGAGAACGTGCTCGCCGCAGTCGCCATGTCCATGGTTGCCGGATGCACGCCGCAACAAGTCCGCCAGGGCGTACAAGAATTCCGCGCCGTGGAACACCGCCTGGAACTGGTTGCCACCATCAATGGCGTCACTTTCTATAACGACTCCAAAGCCACCAACGTTGACGCCACCGTGAAGGCCCTGGAATCTTTTCCCCGCAACATACACATTATTCTCGGCGGCAAAGATAAAGGCAGTGACTACACCGTGCTCAATCCTCTACTGCGCGAGCGAGTGAAGCGCATTTACCTGATCGGCGCTGCCTCAGACAAAATCGCTTCACAGGTACAAGGCACAACCGAAATCATTCGCTCCGCCACGCTGGAGCGCGCCGTCCGGCAGGCCTTTGACGCCGCAAAGTCCGGTGACGTTGTCCTGCTTGCCCCGGCCTGCGCCAGCTTTGACCAGTTCAAAAGTTACGAACATCGCGGACGCGTTTTCAAAGAGCTCGTCCAATCACTCACTCCAGTCGCAACAGGAGACCGGCACTAGTGGCAAAAAGAGTTGGCATTGATAAATGGATGTTCGGTTCCACGCTGCTGCTGGTTGGCGTGGGCGTGCTCATGGTTTTCAGCGCGTCCGCCGTCATGGCCAGTGAAAAATTTGGATCGCCCTATCACTTTCTTTTTCGCCAGATGGGCTGGGCTGTCGCCGGGTTGATCGCCATGGGCGTGGTGATGAACATTGATTATCGCCGCTGGAAAAAGCCGGCCATCGTTTTTTCCGTGCTCGGTGTCACCGCCCTGTTGCTGGTAGCCGTTTTCTTTCTCGACCGTTCGCACAATACGCATCGCTGGATCAAACTCGGCAGCTTCATGTCATTCCAGCCGTCAGAGCTGGCCAAACCGGCGCTCATTCTTTTCCTGGCCTTCTTTCTTGAAGCCCGCACCAAATCCATTGACGACTGGCGGCACACGCTCCTGCCGGCCGTAATTCCAGTCTTTCTTTTTTGCGCGCTCATCATGAAACAGCCTGACCTCGGCACTGCCTTGATCTGCCTGGGCGTGACCGCCGCTATTCTTTACGCGGCCGGCATGCGGTTCAGATATTTTGCCGCCGGGCTCGTCCCCATTATTCCCGTGCTGGCTTACATGCTGATCTTCGTTCCCTGGCGCCTGGCGCGCATGGAAGTTTTCCTGCATCCAGAGCGTGATCCGCAAGGTATCGGATTCCACATCAACCAGTCACTCATCGCCGTGGGCACCGGAGGCATGACAGGCCTCGGCCTCATGGAAGGCAAGCAAAAGCTTTTTTACCTGCCTGAGCCGCATACCGATTTCATCTTCGGCGTCATCTCAGAAGAGCTCGGACTGATCGGCGCAGTTCTCATCGCCGTGCTGTTCTGCATCTTCGCCTGGCGCGGCTTGCGGACAGCCCTGCGCGCCCGTGACAACTTCGGCCGCTACATCGCCATCGGCGTTACCACCATGATCGTAGTGCAGGCCTTCTTCAACATCAGCGTGGTCTTGGCCCTGCTTCCGACCAAAGGCATCCCGCTGCCATTCATCTCATACGGCGGATCAAGTCTGTTCATGATGCTAGCCAGCGTCGGCGTGCTGTTAAATATCAGCCAGCAGACGGAATAACATCCGGGGATTGGTTTTTCAATTCCGGCGATTATCAATTTTGGTTTGGTTTTCAATTACCAATTTTTGGCAATTCCGGCGATATTGGCAATCTCTTGCCCCCTCCCCCTCCTATACCCATCCCAAATTGGCGTAGGTTTGAGAGCCATCATTCAAGTCATCCCAGGTTGGCGTGCACTTCAGCGGCTTACCTTAAATTGGCGAAGAGTTGAGCAGCATGCAGACGTGCTACCCTCGGCGTTGGTCTGGGTTTAGGTTTCAATTACTAAATTACCAACTTACCCAATTACCAATTCCTAGCCACCCCTCACCTCCCCATGTTTACCCCATTCCACGCCACTCACACCCCATGACACCCCACTGTCACCCCAGGCGTGTCGCCAGTCTCACCCCAACCTCAAGCCACGCCACCCCATTTCATGCTTGGATGAAGTTGGGTTTTCCGATCACCCGATCTGTTTGTGCCCCTCAGCCTAACTCTCTCAGCCGAATACCCCACCCGGGGGTAAGACGTTCTGTTGAAAACAAAAACTAAACTGCCATTCGACTGCCTTATGACTGTCTTGTCGAAGCTCTTTTTCCTGCCGCTTTTTGACTTTGGTTTGGCTAATTGCTAACTGCCAATTGCCAATTGCTAAATTGTCAAAGACCTTGCACATCGTGCGCAGCCTCACTCTAGCGCATTTCGTCTCAGCAATCACGCGCGAACTAGTTCACCAGCACGGGACATGTCTTTTGCGACCCACTGCCTGACATAGTTCATTGTCCCAATGGCCGAGTCGCTTTTAGAAATCATTACCAAAGAGGCGTGCAATAAAAGACGCGTACAATAGGCAGTGACCTGCCCTTCCCATGTTTTACTTACCATGCAGTGTGTGCCCCATCCTTTGCTACTGCAAAGGGTGGGAGCGATTCAGCTTCCAATCTTGTTGTCGATCTTTCAAGAATGATAGCGAGGGCGTGATCACTCCAGCTCACTCTATGTCAAATACTTTCCCATTCACGAAAATAACTTTGATCTTGGGCTGGTTGTAAAAGAATTGCGTTTTTGTTGCGCCTTTGGTCTGGTTCGCCGGCTGGCCGCATGAGTCAGTTACTTGCTTAATGGTTTGGCCAACTTCAGGATTGCAGACAGAGCTTTGATTTTCCTGCTGTGCTCGGTTCCCGCCATTGTTATTGCTTTGCTGATAACCGCCATTAGCTTGCTCGTTTCCGCCCTGCCTGAAAACCTGGCCAATGGTGTCTTCCACCTGCGAGACATCTCCGGTCTTTAAGCTGTTGAATTTGAAAACCAACTCCCCTTTGTAAGGATTTTGCTGGTCGCCTGATTCCTTGCAGGTCATGAAGGTGAATTTAACCTCGCCCTTGCTCTCGTTTACATCCAGATTCGTGGGATAAATCTTGTCGCCAGTCGCCACAACATCCATTTCCTGATTGGCGGCCTGATCGCCAACCTTCGATGAACCTGCTCCCAGAGCACCGCCAACTTTTGGGATATGCGATAAGAAGCCGCTGGCTTTTCCCACCCCGCTGCCATTGCAGGTGCTGTTTGCCGGCTTGAGCTTGCCGTCAGCAAAGCTGTTCGTGCATTTAGCAATGACCATGTTGGAAGAAGTTACCGGCAGCACGCGCATGCCTCCGCCGCGGCTTTGCGTTGTTAAAGCGGTTTCCGGGTTGCCAATATGGCATCCGTTCGTGCCCTTCGCCATGACGTATTGAGCTTGAAGCATTTCCAATACCATGGATTGAGTGCGGCTGGCGGCGTTCAATGCTGTTTGAGCGCCACTGGCACCGTTGCGATTGCCATAAATTGTGGAATCAACTGGAAGCGGTGACGTTTCCAATGTTGAATGCTGGCTTTCTTTGGTGGGACCTCTTGCGCTGGCAATACTCACTGGCGGAGCTTCAGAGCTTTGCGCACTCTCTCCTGCCCGATTCGCAACCACAGACTGGCCGGAATGATTCGAGCTTTCAACTACCTTATTATTCTCACTCGCCATAGATGCCGTAGAAACACTCACAGGCGGATGAATATTCACAGCCACAGCCGCATTTTGCGGGGATCCCGGATTCGCCAGCGACTGCAACCTTCGCATATCGGCGTCGGTGCGCTCCTGGAATTGCTTATGCATTCCCTCTAAGTAGCTGACCTTTACCTGCAAATAAGTATCCACCTTGCAATCACCCGGCTTGCTTCTAACCACGCTCACGAATGCCGTGTTGTTCTCATAAGGAATGCTCACCGTACGCAGCAGCACGTCTCCATTCGAGATAGCGCAAGGCCCTCTGTCGCCGACCAAATAAGATTTGCTGGAAGCAATGAACAACGGCTGGGCCATGTGAAACTCCAGAGTCGCGCCATTGGATACTACCGGATTGCTCTCTGGCAACAATGACCCTTGACCGCTGGTGTCACCGTTGGACGCCTGCTCCGATTGAGTTCCGCCATTCGGCTCCGCTGGCTGCACCCGAGCAACCTGCTGCGCCGGTTTTTGCCAATGGTAAAAAGCCCACACGCCGATTCCCAAACACAAGACCGCCGCAAACGCTGCGCCCGCCGCCAAAGGACGCATCATCCCCACCCAGGGTTTCGCTGTCGGGCGCAGAGCGCTGCGCTGGCTGCGCGCTTCATCCACTTTGCGCTGAAGCTCTGGCACTTTCAGGTATCTGGATTCAAAAGACCGCTTTTCCTCAGACCGCAGTCGGCCGTCAAGATAATCCGCAATGAGCGCCCGCTCTTCCGACTGTATCCGCAGGAAGACCGCCCGATTGACGAAGTACTCCTCTTCAAGCACGCTGGCTTCCTCATCGGCGAGCATGCCCAGCAAATACGCTCGCATCGGCCCGGCAAATGTCTGGTCTGTTTCCATTGCTACTGCGCCTTATCTCCCACCCATGCCTACTATTTTTGCCAGCTTCTTCCGCGCCCGGTGCAGGCGGACGCGCACCTTGCCGGCGTCTTCCACGGTGATTTCATGCACGGTTGCAGCGCGGTCTAGCTCCGCCGCTTCCCGGATCATCCGCCATTCTTTCTTCTGCAGTTGAGACTGGCCGAGCTCGCATACCTGCTCAAACAGCATGCGTGACTCCGTGGCGCGCTGGCTGCCCCATGCATGCTGCGGTGCGGAAAGCGAATCGTCCGCGGTGTCGCCTTCATGCCGTCGCGATTCACGATACCCTTCCTGCAACTTGCGCCGCGCAAATCCATAGCAGACTTTCAGGAAGTCTTCTTCTTTTTCAAACTCATAATCTTCCCTGTCCCATATGGAAAGCAGTGTCTCCTGGGCCAGGTCTTCCGCGTCTGACCGCACATGCCGCCGGGAAAAATAGAACACCAGGCTTTCTCTTGCGTGGGTCCAGGTTTCTGGCGAAATAGAGCGGCAGTTGAGCACGATCGCTGCGTATTATACGTCTAACTAGTTCAGGTTCTCACAATCTTTCTATGTCAACGCTTGTGTAACACAACGTCAACTTATTCGTTCCGGTTTCCAGCGTTATCTTTTCAGAAAAATATTTATTTTTTTACCTGTAACAACTCAACTTCTTCGCTCATAGCATATTGCAGAAGACTATCGATCCAGCGTTCCCTGCTTCCATTGGAAACTCCGCAACAGGTTCGTACGTCGGCGGCAAGGCAGCTGAACTAGCCTCCGCGGTATCTTGTCTCGCTCCAGAATTCCTGCCTTTGCCCAGGGCCTGCCATGGGTCCTCTGCGCAGCTGAAAGTGCTGGGGAACGCTGATTTATTTATGAGATAATGGGGTTTAAAATCCATTGTTTTGCAAAGGCTCCAGTGAAAGCATTTTCGCTATTCTTCTTCGCTCTGTTCTTGATTGGCACCTCCTGTGCCGCGCAGTCCGCACCGCCGGACCTGAATACTGAGATCGATCGCCAGATACGTACAACGTATCACCTGTCGCCGGAACTTCCGGTAAAGATCGGCCCTTTTTCTCCCAGTACGGAGTGGCCCGGATATGACGCTTTCACGCTGACCATTGGCAATCCAAATGACAAGCAGAGCTTTGACTTCCTCATCTCCAAAGACCGCAAGTCCATGCTTAAAGTGACCAAGTTTGATCTTTTGGCCGACCCTTATGCTGAAGTGATGAAGAAGGTTGACCTGCACGGACGCCCCACGCGTGGAATAAAATCATCCAAGGTTACGCTGGTAGTGTTCGACGATCTTCAATGCCCCTATTGCACCATGATGCATCAGGCGTTATTTCCTGAACTCCTCAAGGAATATGGCGACCGTGTAACCTTTATTTATAAGGACTTTCCCTTGCCCAACCATTCCTGGGCTGTCCACGCCGCCGTGGACGCAAATTGCCTGGCCGCCCAGAATCAAGACGCCTACTGGAACTTTGTTGACACCGTTCATGCCAGTCAAAGAGAAATCGGCAGCGCGCAGACCATGGAACTGCGCTTTGATGCCCTGGACAAAATCGCCCTGCAGCAGGGCACCAGCCACCAACTGGATGCCGCCAATCTCCAGGCTTGCGTGAAAGCGCAAAACGATGCCGCCGTCAAAGCCTCCGTGGGCGAGGGAGAATCAGTCGGTGTAGAAGCCACTCCCACGCTGTTTATAAATGGCCAGGAAATTGAAGGCGGAGCCGTCCCTCTTCCGCGTCTGCGTGCCGCGTTAGATCGGGCCTTAAAAACCGCAGGTGTTGACGCACCACCACCGGTCGCCGCGCAACCATCTGCGCCACAAACCGCTACGCCGCAAACAACGCCTAAAAAATAAGCGCCAGACGTAAGAACCACCGTCATTTGGTTGACGGCGTCGTCAGGAGTCCCAAGCGCACAAGAGCCTGCGGCATATCCGGTGACTTTCTACTTGCGAGGTAATTCTTTAATGGGTACTCGGCGGGGAGAGAAAGCCCCAGCCGTCGTTGTGCCCATTCCAACCGTCTGCGACCGATTGCAACAAGTTCTCAAAATCAGTGATCCTTCATACTATTGTGGAGCATGTTTTGTCCCGAAGAAACGCTCGTTGTTATGTTTCGGACAGAGGTAGATTTTCATGTCTTTGAGTTATTAGCGACGTTCGTCTCTTTACAATGAAAAATAACGATAATGCTACCGCTAGCATAGTGGTCGTTTCCGCTGCATAAGCCGGAATGTCCAACATTCGCTGGCTCCTCGCCTAGTGGTTCGGTTTCTGAAGTGGCGAGAATGTAGGACTACCGACGTAACCATCGATTTAACCTCAAGCCGCGCTTGCAAGGGAGCACCGCCGCAGTTGCCCTTTGCGGCAGAGGAGAGTACGACCCACTCGACTAAATAACCGCCGCTAAGGTGGAAACATGCGAAGTCGCTATATGCGCAGATTTCATTCGAACAGACTGCTACCCCCCCACTCCCGATGCCGAAGGCAGCGCAAAAAACTCGAACCCTAAAACCAGCCTCCGGGAGCACCAAAAAGTCACCCCTGGACGCGGAGGGATCGCCACACTCCTACAAGGAACACCCAAATCGCCATTCGTAAAACCCCCGGCCATCGGCAAGGGCGCGGATCGCAGGCTAAAGGCAGACGGATTGGAAGGGGAAACAGGACGGGATAGGCAGCTAAAGAAGAACTCTCTCAGGACGAAACCGGGGCAGATCGGCGGGCACAGATCGCCCGCCATGCCTTCGCAATCGACCACCACAAACCGGCATTGAAAGCCACCGTCAGCACCAGTTCGATCCAGTGCATTTGCGGGATCGTAACCGGACTCATCCACAGCAGCTTTTCCACCAGCATCACAGCCGCCAGTCCGCCCGGTTGAAGCAGGATGATGCCGAACGTCAACAGCGCCAGGGCAGGATCGGTCTTCCAGTGCGGCGCGCAAAATCTGAACGTCACCGCTGACGCACACAACTGGATTCACGCTGCTGGCACCGATTACCAATATGACGCAGCGGGCAACATGACCAACGACGCCACGGCCAGTCAGGCGTCATTATCGTGAGGGAAGCGTTGAAGTCATCCGCCCACCCTGTATGACGAATGATCGAAAATGCGGGGAAGCGTGGGCCATCCGCCTATTGGTATCGTTTCATCGCGGCTTCGTGTCGCTGAGAGCAACTCTTTTGGATGTACTCGACAAGTCTTTCTTCTTTCTGCTTCTGAAGCAGGTTATCCAAGTTCTGGGCTCTGCTATCGGGCCTCTGTTGGATAATCGAAGTGTATGCTTTGAGCACGCTTTCCACAGCTGCCAAATTCATCGCATTGTGGTCGCTGATTTTTTCTGGATTCTCGATCAGGAACGCCGTGCTGGCTAACATATATTGCCGCATAATCGTGTGGGCATAGGCATATTTCATTCCGCTGAAACCGCCGAGAAGAACCGGGCAGAGTGGCACATGGATGTCATGGGCGCTACTGATCTGGTTTAATGCTACCTCACCTTGTTTATCCATGCTGTCGTCAAGGGGATTGCTTTCCAGTTTGTGCGTGATCGCAACCCATTGCGCCCGCTCTTCAGATGTCGATGTATCTTGGGCCGATAGGCTCGGAACGATTGGTACTGCAATACCCACCGCAAGAAAGCAAGCCCATGCTCCCCGTTTAATCCGCATTATTTCCCTCCGCTGGTTCATTTTGGTTGCGCCGCTGAATAAAGAAGAAAAACGATCATTCGGACATTTCTACTTCATAGACGTTCAACTCCGCTGCTTTCGACGGCGCCACGATCAGCAGTTTTGATCCGGTGTAATATAGCTGTGGATCACCTTTTTGAATGCTGGCATCCATATCATTTCCATCAGCCACGGTAAGGAAGTTCATCGGATGCCTCCAAACTATCGTCGGTCCATCCACCTTCAATAGCAAGAACTCCGATGTGACGATTTTTCCTCCGCCAGCTTCCGGCAGAATGTCCCGTTGCGTCGTGCAGATGGCACTGGCGTATGCACGATCACTGCTAATTCCGTACGGATGCGGTACACATTGCAACTTGAGTTCTCTCTCGTGGTGATCGGAATAGCTGATTATGCTCCCGTCCTCGTATCGGCCATAGAAGCTCAGAAGTTTTGTTTCGCCTCGCGGGATCGCTCCCTCGCTGATTGCATTTAAGTGCTCTAACTCCTGTCCGGTTGGATGGCCTTCTTCGGTGTATTGCGTCCAGATATGTCCACGCACTATCCAGGTCACCCTTTCCCTGGGGAGCCATACAATTGAGCCTGGATTTTCTTGCGTAAGGCCTCTGATCTTGGTGTCAGAACTCGGTTTGAGATCAGACAAACGCAACCTGATAAAACGAAGCCCCTCTAGTTCGGGTTTGCCATACTCGAACACATCTGACGCCACGCAGAGCTGATTTCCGTCAAACCCGGCGAACATCCGCTGATGATCTTGCGAAGTGAATGGCAGCGTATTCGAGCGAATGATCTCTGCCAAACTCTTCGCAGCCAACAACAGGACTAAGCCTGGAGCATGCAACTCCGCGTAGGCGAGAGTTTGCCCGTCTTTTGAGATGAACAGCCCTTCTGATGCTCTCGCTCCGTGAACTTTTGGAACGGAAATTGTAACGTGCCGAAGTTCCTTGTGCGTGTTGAGATCATATGCAACGACCTGAAGTTTGTTGGAAAACCGCAGAAGATCGAAGGATCGATACGCTACATAAACGACCCCGTCACAAACAGCCATACTCGGCAACGAGAGCGATGAGTTGAGCTTTGTCAACGGGATTGTGAACTCACTCTGTCCCCAAGACAAGGTAGATACCAAGAGCAACAAACTACTAAATAAACTCCTCACGGCAGCCTCGGTTCTTGTGCGGACTGGTGATTTGCAGAGTCCTTGATTGCGTCAACCTGATGAAGAACAAAATTCGCCAAGTCACGCCCTGGAGCATGACCTTCGAAGTGGACCTCCTGCTTTCCCGCGTCAGGACCGCCTAGATGGTTCACGATATGGGTTAGCTGATCCTCGCCGAAGCGGAAGCTTATAGACTTGCCGTGTCCCCCGAAGAAGTTGAGGTTGTCTTCGAGGCTAGCACCGATCTTTTTTTCCAGATTGGCCAGAGCGCCGTCGTGTCCGGGGAGATTGTAAAGAGAACCCTTTGCTTCGCAAGAGCCTCCACAGTTGGAATTGAACCTGCCCTGGATTCCGTTGAATGCTCCGGTGGCGCTGCCGTTTATATCGGTTTCATCGCTGCCGTCGATAAACCGCGAGTTTGAAGATGTAGCGCCAGTTGTGGTATTGGTGAAAGTAACGCCGTTGTTCTCATCAAACGAGCCTGTGTACTGATTCCCAAACTGATCGTGATACCCTCCGCTGGCATCTTTCGGATCGTTCATATCAACATCAGTAGCTGTGAATGTGCTCTTTCCATTCGCGTCCGTTGTAGTCTGCCCTTGTATGCCGTTCTGACAAGTCGCGGGGTTGCCACCCGAGCAGGTCAGATTGAAGTCGAGACCAGTCGGATCGGTGATCGATAGAGGATTGTTACGCGCATAGGCATACATGTTCCACTGCTGCGGATCGGCAATGCGATCCGAAGAAGCGAATTCAGGATCGGGGCTTGTGAAGCGTCCGAGTGTCGGGCCGTTATAGCGAAGTCCCATTAAATCCAGGCCGCTCTCTTGATCCCGTTCTTTGCCGGTGAGTTTGTAGAGGTTTGAGCCACTCGTGACGACAACCTCAGTTCCGAACGGGTAATAATCCGACTCTTCCTCAACAGCTCCTGCGCTGTTAGCCACGAGATTGGTTGAGCCCAAATGATCTGAAAGATAATAGTGAACCGTATTCGCAGACAGATCAATACGTGCCACCCGCTTGTCTCCAAAATAAATATATTCAGCCGTCAGATTTCCTGAGCCATCGCCTTCAGCTAGAGTGTTGCCGCCCATAGACCAATACCGCTTTACTGCTGTACCGCCGCTTGTGTTGGACTTCAATACGCGTTCCCCATTGCCGTCATAGGTGTATGACATTCCGGCTGTGGAAGAAAGGCGATTTTCCTGATCGTAAGTGTACGCGGCCGAGAGATACGACATCAAATTTCCCGAAGCATCATAAGCCAGACCAGTAGGGCGATTTTGCGCGTTGCCACTAACTTGAAAATTTCCACCGTGGGCTTTGCTGCCCATCGGCGAAATCTGTAAATTGCCCCAGGCATCAAGCGAATAATTTTCTCCCCACGAATAAGCTCCGGTATTCGCCGAAGACCACGCCGATATGAGGCGATTCAACGAGTCATATGTGAATGCTTGAGAACGATTCGCGTCGCGATAATTCGTGATCGATATTACGTTACCGTTATCTCCAGCCCCATAATTGAAATTGTAGCCACGATCCATCACGTTGCCGATATTTTGCGTGTCAGTGCAGGAAGTTGGCAATGTTCCTGAAGTGAGAGCCGTAATGCGGCACATCTGGAGACGAGGCGTGTATTGGAAACTCTGATTCAACGCGGGCGTGCTTCCGTTCAACAGATTTTTCAGCGACCCGTCCGGGTTGTAGCTGGCGGAAGTTACATAATTGGTTCCGTTTCCGTCTGCGGCAGAAACCAATCTGCCTGCCGAATCAGGCGTGTAAGTCACAACTCTCCCGCTCGGGTACGTCAGAGTTTTAACGGAGCCGCCCAGATTGTAAGAATATCCCGTCGTCTTCGAAACCCCTGCAATCGACCGGGTTTCCGTTATCAGCCTTCCCTGCGTGTCATATGTGTAGCTGGCAGTTCCGGCCTAGTCCGTAAGTGAGACCAACTTGCCTTTGGCGTTTGCGCCCGAATCATAAACATAACTGACCACCGCCGACGCCAGCGGACAGCTCTGCGCTCCGTAGCCTTTGCCAGTAACCCGATGCAGCACGTCATAGCAGTAGCTCACCGTCTGCGTGGCCGCGCCGGTCTGGTTGGGCGCAGGAGAAGTCTTCTGCAAGAGGCTGCCGTCAGCATCGTAAACATAGCTGATCGTCCCTGACTCCGGGTTGGTCGCCGTGAGCAGCCGTGACAATGAATCGTAGACAAAAGTCCGGGTGCGCCACTGCGTGCTGTCCCCAGGCGCGGTGCCTTTCTGGTCCACGCGCAGCAGATTTCCCAGCGCGTCATACTGATACAGCGTAGTGTACGGATTGTTGCTCAGGTCGTTGGCAATGTAGCCACCG
>DASXZE010000181.1:0-7834 GCA_036502105.1 Candidatus Angelobacter sp.
CGGATCATGGAATGCCAAATGGATCGTTATCGGCGATGACACGCTGAGCGGCGATCCTTTGATTCTGGATACGGGCACTCCTGCTCTGGCGGTGATGACAGATATGCCCGGAGAGGGATTCTGGAACCCACGTACCATAGCTGCGTCATTGGATGCCTTTGGATTCGCGCTTAAGATCATGCAAAAGCACTCAGTGGGGCGAGAGACTCCAGTTCAACTGGAAGAGAACCCGCTCTCAGCAGAGGAATGCGAGAAGAGCCTGCAGGCAATCAAGAGCAAGAACAACGGTGAGATCGACCTGGAGTTCTGGTCGCTCATCATCGCATCTGATGTGCCCTAGAAAATTCCTGGAGGCTTATATGGCCAAGACACCACTGATTTTTACCTATTACATTGCCGCATCTCCTGAGAAGGTCTGGGATGGCTTCGTTTCCAAAGAGGCGAACCAGAAGATCTTTATGGGCGCGGACTTTGAGATAGACCTGAAACCCGGCGGGGCGATGGCCTGGTCCGGACCGGGTAAAGATGGGAAGCCGATGCGGTATGTAACGGGCAAGGTGCTGCATGCTGAAGCGCCGAAGCTGCTCGAATACATGTTCGGCATGGGCGATGGAGCAGTGATGTCACGAGTCAAGGTTGAACTGACTCCAGAGACAGAAGCAGTGAAGGTTGTGTTGACGAACGACGAATGGGCGGAAGATGATCCGGCATACGCCCAGAATGCCGATGGATGGCCGCGGATTCTTTCGCGATTGAAGACCCTGCTGGAAACAGGGAAGACCTTCAAACCGCATTAGATACCGGTTGCACTAGACACCTTATTCAATTGTCAAAGAACTTTATTCTTGACTGATCTCAGCCAGAAACATTGATCTACTCTTCCATTTACCAAATTACCAATTTGCTCAATTACCAAATTCCTTCCCACCCCCCTGCCCTTCAACTATCATTCCAAAAGGGTTAGCTTGGGACATCCCAAAGAAATCGGCTTCAAATCATTATCCGAACCCCGTCGAATCGCCCTCAAACCGCGCTAATCCGAGGGGGCTTAGCTTTTGGCTAAGGTTCAAGATGGCCTTTACTAATGACTAAAAACTAAATACTAAGCGCTGATAATCTACTTTTTATTCGCCTCTATGTCCATAGAGAAAAAGGACATGGCCGAGCCAAACACATGTGGTACAGCCGCCCTCTACTGTGCCATTTGCTGTGTTTGCCGCCCAATATGAGAGCATGTAACCATGTTTACGAATTGGTCACTGCGAATGAATGGCGCTTGCTTTTATAAGGTAATCCAGAGCACAATTTCGGGACTATGAAGAACGCCACTATTGCTCTTATTTTTACTGCTTCCTGCTTTGCTCAAACCCACCTTCTACCGAAGCCATCAACTAATAATGCCGAGCAGTGCACTACAGTCCTTAAATGCAGGGCACTCATCAAGGCGACAGTAGATGCAAAAGACGCTACGCTAGCAGAGCTGGCAACAACCAAAAACGAAAACGCCGAGATGCAGAAGCAGAATGCGGACCTAAAGAAGAAGTATGACGATTCGATTGCCGTCCTTGACGTTCTGGCGACACAGATTAAAGGCCAAAGTCTTAATCTAGAGCAGCAAAAAGCGTTGGCAGGGATCCAGGCAGGGAAGGCTCTGGAACTTGGAACTTCACTTGAAAAAGATACAGACGTAATATTCAAGTATGCCCTGAAACTTCAGCAGGATTACAAGACTAAATCCGAGGCTTACGATTCACTGGTAGATAGATACAATGCAACACTTCAGCAAGCCAATAGCTTAATCAACAATCAAAATGCGCGCCTTGCACGGCAGCAGCAAATCTATAACGCTCTGGCGATTTATTCTGCGATGCCGAGGTCTCAGCCCTATGTGCTTCCGCAGCCGCCGGTGTTTACTGCCCCCGCAAATACCAATATCAGTTGCACCAGCAGCACATTAGGAAGTCAGACATATACAAATTGCCATTAGGTCAATCAGATAGTAATGTCGAAGGTTCTGCGGTGATTTCAGCGCAAAATTTGCTTTTTCTTAATGGGCATCGCTTTCTGGCTGTGGTCTACTTCGCTCTAATTATCGCCACCACGGCTTCGCGCTAGCCTTCATATTGAATCGCAATCTGCACCTCCGTCCTACCCGCCCTGCTTCGCTGCCATGGCCGTTGCCGTGCCAGAACTCAGCACATAATCACGTTCTTTTACTGAGCGTGTTCTGCGCATGTACGCCACGACTGATCCGGGCCAGATCACCGGGCTCTCTCCGGTCTTGGCATCCTGATACCAGCTGCGGCAGCCGCCGGACTCCCACACTGTCCCGGCCAGCTTTTTTCTCAGCTCTTCCACAAAGCTCTGCTGCGTTGCCGGCCTGACTTCCATGACTTTGCTGCCGCGTTTGTGCATCAGCTTGAGCGAGTTGATTACGTATCTGACCTGGGCTTCGGTCATCAGCACCACTGAGTTATGTCCCAGGCCGGTGTTGGGGCCGAGCAGGATAAAAAAATTAGGGAAGCCGCTGACGGTCATCCCCAGATAGGCGTTGAGCCGCTCTTGCCATGTCTGATGGATCTCAACTCCGTTGCGGCCGACCACAGGCGTGTCATGCAGCGGCTCGGTCACGCGAAACCCGGTGGCGTAGATCATTACATCGACCGGGTGCTCCCGTCCGTCTTCGGTGACGATGCTGTGTTCGCGAATTTCGCGTATGCCGCTCGTCACAAACTCAACGTTGGGCAGCTGCAGCGCCGGATAAAAATCATTGGAGATGAGCACGCGCTTGCAGCCGAACTGATAGTCAGGCGTCAGTTTGGCCCGCAGTTCCGGGTCTGCTACCTGTTTCGCGATGAGGTCGCGCGCCATCTTCTCGCCGCGCTTGCGGAGTATTCCTCCGTCGCCCAGAAAGCTCAGCACGCGCAGTTCATAGAGCCAGAAGAGCACGGTGCGGAAAAGCCAGGTGAAAACCGGCAGACTCTTGAACCGTTTCCGCCAGCGCTCAGGAATAGCAAAGTCCAGCTTGGGGACAATCCACGGCGGCGTGCGCTGGAAGACAGAAAGCTGAGCTACCTTGGGCGCAATCTCCGGGACAAACTGAATTGCGCTGGCGCCGGTGCCGATCACGGCCACGCGCTTACCTTCCAATGGAATGCTGGCGTCCCACCAGGTTGAGTGGAAGGATGGTCCGGCAAATTTTTCGATGCCCGGAATCTCAGGAAACTTTGGCACATGCAGCGCGCCCACGGCAGAGACCAGAATACGCGCGCGAATGACGGCTCCATCGCCAGTGGTCACGTGCCATAAAGATGTTGCCTCGTCCCAGGTTGCGTTGCGCATGCTGGTGTTCACGCAGATATATGGATTCACGCCGAAGCGCTGCGCACACGATTTCAGATAGCTCTGAATTTCGTCGCGCCCGGAGTACATGCGGCTCCAGTTGGGATTGCGGTCGAACGAAAACGAATAGAGGTGAGAAGGGATATCGCACGCGCATCCGGGATACTGGTTTGCAAACCATGTGCCGCCGATGTCCGCAGCCTTCTCAATCAGCAGAAATGATTTTGTGGTCTTCTGCAGAAGCTTGATGGCCATGTTGAGGCCGGAAAAACCAGCGCCCACAATCAGCACGTCCAGCACGCCCGCGGGGATGCTGGTGGCATAAGGAGTGGCAGCCGTTGTTGGTTTTAATTTTGGCAAAAGCTTGTTATGACTTTAACAAAGGACGATTGATTAGATTGCCATGGCCGCGCCGGGCCATGCAAGCCGCAAAACTACTCCGGCTTGATCACAAATTGGTATCCCAGACCGCGCACGGTGAGCAGGTGCTTGGGTTTGGTGGGATCTTTCTCAATATAGCGGCGTAACCGCACAATAAAGTTATCGATCGCGCGCGTGTCAGTATCTTCCTTCAGGTCCCAGACCTGGTCCAGAATTTCTTTGCGTGCGACGGGGCGTCCGCTGTTGCGGATGAGATAACGAAGCAGATCCGTTTCCATGAGGGTGAGTTGAAATACTTGATCTCCATTGCGCAGTTGCAGTTTCTGGAAATCAACAGTTCTACCGGCGAAGCTGAATTCATCGGGCGGCGCGGGCGCGGCTTCATTGGTGGCTTGCAGCCAGTTCTTGCGCCGCAGCAGTCCACCCACGCGCGCCACCAGAATATCCAGGTTGAACGGCTTGGGCAGATAGTCATCGGCGCCAGCCTCAAAGCCGCTGAGTACGTCTTCAGGGCGTCCGCGCGCTGTGAGCATAAGTATGGGAGTAAAATTCTGGTGCTGGCGGAGCTCAGTGGCCACGGCAAAGCCGTCTTTGCCGGGAAGCATTACGTCGAGCAGGATCAAGTCAAACGATTCATTCTTGCCCAGCAGACGCGTCAGCGCATCTTCGCCGCTCTCCACGGTGTCAACGGAGTGGCCTTCTGCTTCCAGGTTAAAACGCAGCCCCTGCGCAATGTGTGATTCATCTTCCACCACAAGAATGCGGCTCATACGTGATACACCCTGGGCAGGCGCAGCGTAAACGTACTGCCGCGGCCTTCGCCTTCGCTTTCTGCAAACGCGTCACCACCGTGGCTGAGCGCAACGGAGCGCACAATGAACAGTCCAAGCCCCGTGCCTTTCACTGGTCCGGTCACCTGGCTTTGCACGCGATAGAAGCGTTTGAAGATGCGCTTCAGTTCCTTGCGCGGGATACCTACGCCATTGTCGCGAACCCGCAACGCTACTGTATCAATATTGGGAGTCTCAACATCCACCAATATGGACGGATGCTCGCCGGAATATTTCACGGCGTTCTCAATCAGGTTGGCCACGGCTGTCCGCAACTCTTCAGCGTTGCCCATCAGAGTAATTTGCGCGATGGGTGCGGTGCCAAAGCGCAGAGCATCCGTGGAGAGGCTGTGGCGCAAGCGCGCCAGCTCCAGGCTTTCTTCAATAATGGCGGTAAAGTTTACGTCTTTCCAGTTTGGTCGCGACCGGCGCTGGCGAATCTCTCCGGCGCGCAACACCTGTTCCACCGTGCCCATGAGACGGTCTGTGTCATCGAGCATAAGACGGTAAAAATCGCGGCGCTGGTCTTCACTCAGGCTGCGGCGCTCCAGTGTTTGCAGGTATAAACGGATTGAGGTAATCGGCGTTTTCAATTCGTGCGTGACTGAGTTGAGAAAGCTATCCTGCTGCTCGCTGCGGCGGATCTCGCGGACCAGAAAAATTGTATAGAGCACCAGGCCGGCAATGATGAGGCTGAAGAAGATAATGCCCAGGACCAGCGGCACCACGTTGCGCCAGTTGTGCACCAGCCAGACAATGTTCAGGTAAATGGCCAGCCCCACCAGGCATGAACCCAGTGTGATAAAGAAGGCGATTGTCCCCGCTCGGCTTCTGATGCGCATAGTCGCTCAGGAAATTGTAAAGGATAGCGGCTAAACATCGCTGAACTGCTTTTGGCATTCATTCTGATGAAAAGAATAAGCGGTGAGCCCGACCACGCGGCGAACGGCGTTGCTTCAAGGCAGAAGAATTTCTAGAACAGATGAATGCCTAAGCGGTGTGGAGCCGAAGGCGACAAAAATAAAAGCGCGATGCATGTCTGCATCGCGCTCATGATTTTTTTGAGTAAGCTTGAGTCGTCGCCGCCAGCCGCTGCTGTAAAGGTTTCCAATGGAACTTTGGCAGGTTTCAGTTTGATGGCGTCTTTGAGTTTGGGCGCTTTCACGTCCCACACCAGGCCCATGGCGCGCATGGCGCAAATTACGTACCAGTTGGTGTCAACTTCATACCAGGCCAGGCCGTGGCGGGCTGCCTGAGGATGCGCGTGGTGATTGTTGTGCCAGCCTTCGCCAAACGTCAGGATCGCCACCCAGAAGCTGTTCTTGGAATCGTCAGTGGTCAGGAAGCGTTGCGTGCCCCACATGTGCGTGGCTGAGTTGACCAGCCAGGTGCAGTGCAGTCCTACAACGGTGCGCAGGAAAATGCCCCACAGCATAACGGACCATCCGCCTACGGCCAGAAGCACAATGCCCAGCGTGGTGATGGGAACCCAGTGCCATTTGCTGATGAAGGTGTGAAACTTGTCTTTGCGTAGATCAGGAATGTAAGGCAGCAGCGCGGACGAATGATTGTGCAGCGTACGGCCAGTCATGATCCAGCCCATGTGCGCCCAGAAGCCGCCATCGCGCGGGGAATGCGGATCGCCTTCCACGTCAGTGCTCTGGTGATGTACGCGATGCGTGGCTACCCAGAAAAACGGGCCGCCTTCAAGCGCCAGCGTTGCGCAGATGGTCAGAAAATATTCCACCCATTTATATGTTTTGAAGCCGCGATGCGTGAGCAGGCGATGATAGGCCACGCCAATGCCCAGGCTGCCGGCTATCCACCACAGGGCCAGGGCCACGAAAAAGGCCTTCCAGGTAAACATGAAAAGCGCAACAATCGCACCCACATGAAATGCCGCCATGAAAAAAGTTGTCAGCTTGCCAATCGGCTCGCGAAATGTTCTGTCCTGTTTGAAACTCACTTGGTATTTCTCCCTTGGTATGGAAGCTTGCTTCTGAATTGATTCAAGCCTAACAGCAGGAAAGCGCGGCGATTGTAATAGTTGTGTAATTCAGCTTACCCGGGGCATGCGAACGGTTCATTGGACAAAAGTAACATGCTGAAAGCCGCGCCAAATGCGGGCTTTTAAACAAGTCTTTTTATGGGGAACAAGCTAATGCACGAGGGCGATTTTGCTTAAGCAGTTTTCATCAAGCTTTAAAGCTGCAAAAAGGGCGCGGGTGAATGGCTATTCACTCAGCGAAAGTGATGAATTTCTGACGAAAGCCGATCAGCCGACCACGCGCTGAGCGGCGCTGCAACAGGAGCCTAAAGGCAGTAAATGTCGAGGAAAATGTTGAGCGGTCTTCCCTAATCAAACGACGAAAGCCGATCAGCCGACCACGCGCTGAGCGGCGCTGCAACAGGAGCCTAAAGGCAGTAAAATGTCGAGGAAAATGTTGAGCGGTCTTACTAACTAAAAGAAGGTAGCGTTGCCGGCCAGTTCGCGCATGGCGTCCAGTATGTATGTGCGCGAAGGCGCTTCCGGCGATAGTGCTTCCAGCGGAAGCGTAGCAGAAAAGTGTGGTGAGCGGCGCTGGAAGTTGACCTCCAGAAATTCGCCGTTGTCGCTCTTGCTGAGTGACGTCATGGTGCTGGCAATTTCCTGCTGCTGGCGCTGCGGCTTGGTGCTGATCATAATCGGAGGCAGCTGTTCAAATCTCCAGCCGGGGCGTTCAATGGAAGCTTTGCGGCTGCTGCGGGCGAACCAGCGGAAATTCTGGACCTGCAAAGAAAATGTAGGAGGGAAATCGAGATCGGACTGGAAGGTCAAGAGCTCGCGCGTGCCTTTGAGTTTATTGAAAATCCATTGAACCGGATTTTGTTGAGCGTGCAAGTCCACCATCACCCAGGCGCGTTGAAATACGCCGCATGTCAGCCGCAGCGGAACACGGAATCGCGATGAGGTAACCCAGGAAATGCCCACCACATGGCCGCGTCCGGCGAGCGACGATTGGATCCACTGCAGGACTTCCCTGGCTTTGTGCTGCTTATTGCGCTGCGCAACAGTGTGCCAGGTAAAACCCAGCGCCGTGGCCGCGATAACGATAATTCCGAGGACTGTCATCTGAGAAAATAAGATGCTTTTCAGGTTGCCTCAGATGTCAAAACCCGCTGACAAAATTCGTCAATCTTACATAAAAACTCACGGAATTAACCCACGTAGAAGCCCAATTTGGGACGACCGGAGTTGCTTCCGGTTACAGCCCGCGATAGATTCCTCCGTCCGCCAGGAT
>DASXZE010000182.1:0-6175 GCA_036502105.1 Candidatus Angelobacter sp.
AATGCCGGCCAAAGGAACATGGTTATAGACTGAACTGTTAAGTAAACCGAACTGAAGAAAGGCAATCATGACAAATAATTTTGATAACGCTCTTCAACTGGTGCTCCGGGAAGAAGGCGGTTTTGTGAACGATCCCCAGGACCCCGGCGGCATGACCAACCTGGGCGTGACCCAGCGCGTGTGGGAAGCCTATGTAGGGCGTCCTGTGAACGAGTCTGACATGCGCGCGCTTACTCCGGCCACGGTGGCCCCACTGTATCGCCAGAACTATTGGGAAAGAGTCCATTGCGACGATCTGCCCCTTGGCGTTGACTACGCCGTAATGGATTTTGCCGTAAACAGCGGCACCAGCCGCGCCGCCAAAACCCTGCAAGCAGCATGCGGCGTCACCCAGGATGGCTCCATCGGCGCGCAGACTCTGCAGGCCGTAAACAACGCAGATCCCGTCACGCTGATTGACGCCGTCTGCGACCAGCGCCTGGCATTTCTCCAGTCACTGCCATCATTCAACCACTTCGGCAAAGGATGGTCCGCCCGCGTAGCCCGCGTAAAAGCCGCGTCAGAGCAAATGCAGCAGGTTTCGAAGGTGAATGTGTGAAATAACAGGCGGGTAGAGATAGGTTGCCGATGAACGCATTCGCTGAGCCGGCTTCCGATCTACCCGCTGCTTTTATAATGAGCCTGTGCCGCGACTGACAATCCTTCCCAGCCCAAGTCCGCAAGTTGTGCTCACGCAATACGACGGCGCGCTTTTTCCAAAATTCCAACTGTTGTTTGAAAAGCAGGATGAATCTTCTCCACTGCGGCATCTGGCGCTTAGTCCTGAAGATGCGGCAGTTGCGCTTGTGCTGGAAAACAGATCTGAAAAAGCGATTACCGCTCTGCGCTGGCGCTGGCAAAAAATGGATGCATCGGGCAAGGTCAGGAGCAATGCCTGTTCCAGCGATAGTTACATAGTAGATGCGTTTCGGGCCGTGGCTGAGCCCGGCTCACGTCGTCTGCTCGGTTCTTCGGCCAATCTGGATGAGGCCATAATCGAACATGTCCTGCACGGCGGCGGAGTGACTAGCGCCAGGGGCGGAGGGTCATCGTTTCTGGAAAATGTGGACGAACCGACCTTTGCCATTGACCTCATCTTGTTTGCTGACGGTGAAATCGCTGGACCTGATCCGGAAAAATATACTTTGGAATTACAGTTGCGAAAGCCTGCGGCAGAGTTTGTGGCGCGGCACATTCGCCTCGCTCACGCCGAAGGCCGCGACGCTGCTCCGGTTCTTTCCGCCCTGGCCGAACTACCCAACTTTGTGTACCCCGGATACGGCCGGCATAGCTCGCATATCTATTGGATTCGCCGCTACGCAAGCCAGTATTTACACCATTGGCACGCCAAAGTTGGCGAACAAGTTCGGCGCGAAGCAGGCCTGCGCCATCTTGAAAGCCGTCCAGAGCTTCCAAAGTTTTATCGCAAGGAGTAAGTGGTTATCAATCACGTCCGATTACAGGTAGTGTCTCAGTTTGAATTGTTCGCCTATTGTTTTCGGTCTAAAAATCAGCGATAAAGATTGATCTCATACAACTGGAATGTTAAGCCTTATCTGCATTGCAGGCAAAGATACCTGAAAAGTTGAAGCGAGGGTGTTGATATCGGTCATTCCTCTACTTGTTAACTCATTCAAGAGATGATAGGGCATTAGAATGTCCGCTGCTAGCTTATTGGCCTCTCTTTCCTCCCGCGTGGAAAGACCGCTCCGATAGAGTGTGTCATCAATAAGCATTCCGTTGGTGATTAAATCACGATGCAACAAGTAGTGAGCAAGCTCATGTGCAATAGTGAATCTCTTTCTTTTGTATCCCTCTCGCGCATTGATTCCAATGCTGAATCCTGCCTGGCCTCCATTGAGGCTATCGGAAAATAGCTTTCCCGATACCTTTTCATCAAGGGACATCTCCCAGACTTTTAAACCCAGCTGTTCCGCAATGTACTTTGGATCAATCGGGGCTGATTTTTGAAATGGCGCAATAAGTCCCCGCGCTGTCGCGAAACGTCGAGTTGTTGATAGCGACATAAAAAATCACCTTTCCTGAGGATACTGGGCGGCAACATTCTGAGCATCAGCAGGCTGCTCTGGTGCCGGAGCATCAATCCTTCTCTGTACCATTTCCTTAGCTACTTCAGTTGCGCGAAGTCTGATGTGCTCTTCGATTAATGCCTTTATCTCTGGGCTTTTGATATGTTCTTTAAGCTTTTCTTCAGCAGCCTTCTTCGCATCTTCAGTTGCCCGTTCTTTAATGCCTTGATATCCCCAAATTGCAGCTACGCCGATAACAATAGCCAGCAGCGCAAGCATTACTCCTAAGGCAGTGAGAAGGATTGTTATAAACCCCTCGTAAGTCATGCCTTTATCGACCAAAGCGTGCTTCCCTGCATAGTAAAGCAGTCCCAAGAGAGCGAGTACAGCAATCGTGCTTATGGCCAGGGCTTTAATCGGACGAACCCCCTAGAAGTTCAAGTCTAAACGAAAAAATAACGAAAGTCGACGAAAAATTGACGAGATGGTTAATTTCTTGGTTTCCCGCGGGTTACTCTGGCAGTAAAGCGATTTCTTCCTGACACATAAATCAGTTTAGTTTTCACCCGATTTGCTGGTGCGAAATTCAAACTTAGACACTACCCGCCAGTTTCCCACCGCTCCCTTCAACTCCACCACTTCCAGCGGACAATCCGGCCAGTTATGTTTCCAGCACACAATCAAATCGCAGCCATTGGTGTTGTGATTGTGTTTTAGAAAGTTCCTGCTCTCATATTCAAACTCAATCCGCACCTGCTGCCATTTTTCCTCACCGATCTGGCGCACCGCCTCGCAGTCGGGAAACTCCGCCTGGATTCGCGTTACCACAAAGCCCAGTTGGCCCGCCAGCATGCCAAATAGAAAAACCACGCCCATCTCGTTGATCGGACCATAGGCCAGATGCGCTGGTGCCAGCGGCATCCCGTATACAGGGCGGTCCTGCAGCTGTAACGTGTTGCACAGTGTTTCTTCCGTACCCACGCACGTCCATGTTCCGGGTGATTTACGTTCATAATGCTCGCGAATAACATTGAGTACATCTTTGTATTCAACGTCTTTTCTTGCCTGCTGCGCGTATTTATGCAGTCCCACAGGAATCTCTGTCCATTTTCTGAAGAATCTGGTCAGCGGCCGCACACTGTATTGGCTGTGCCGTTCGTACTCGGCCCGGGTTGGCACCTTTCCGGTCTTGCGTACAACTTCTGCCCAGTCTTGAAATATCTTGTCAATCGTTGTCTCAAAGCCCATGCCAACCGCCGGAACGCCGCTGTCCTCGAGCACCTTCCGGTAGGAACCGAATTGCCTTTGCACCTGCCGAGCCGTGATTGCAGGATAGGCCTTGCGTACTTCTACATATTTTGGGGCACGCCCCAAAGCTCTGGCGCGTTCCTGAACGGCGGCAATGATCTCTTCTCTCAACATATTTCCCTCTCTTTGTTACGCTTCAAATTAGAAATAATTTCAGTAAACCGCTTGGTGTGAATCATTTATGCGGGTTTTGATGTGGTGGCACGCCAGGGCGTGCGCAGTTTGGGGGAGACTGGCTAAACCCAAAGCCCTGATGGTTCGACGTGAACTTCATCTTGGGTTCGGAAAGACGAACGCCGGAAAAGACAAACGCCGAAAAGACAAACGCCCCGGGGCAAGCCCGAGGCGTATTACCAGGTTTTAAAAAGAAAAAGGCCGGCAAAATTTGCCAGCCTTTTTCTTCTCTACTTATCTAGTGTCACCAAACTACGGTTCCGGGACATTTTTCGTGGAATTTTTTTTCGCAGCCGCCCGTAAACGATTCATTCCGCCACGGTCAAATCTTTTCCATGCTGCCTGCAGCGCCTTGCGCGAAATCTCATCAGGCTGTTGCTTCAAGGCCCGCTCGCGGCTGATTCGAGCTGTCTTGAAATTAAGTACCTGTTGTTCCCATAGATCAAAGCCAGCAGCCTGCGCCCACTTTTCCCAGTCCGGTTTCGTTACCGGACGCAGATGGATATAGTCCCAATCGGGACCGGTCATGTCATTAAGCTTATCTATAATTTTTTTATATTCTTCCGGCGGTAATTCATGAATCTGGAATTCATCGGGAATTCCTCCATTGGGGCCTTTGACCGGAGCGGAGCTGTCGCGCTGATAAGAGATAAAATCGAGAATCTCTTCCCTGACTGCCAGGAGATTCGTCCATAGGGTTTTCGAATTCACGATCCAGGCACTCCCCGGAACGCCACGGGGCGATTGCACCTTATTATTGTCGCCCTTAAGGCGAACAAAATCAATCAAAATATTCTTAATTTGTTCGCCTATTATCAGCTGTTTATGCGCCGGTGAAACTACCCGGATCCCGGCGCAGAGGAGAATCTATAACAATAACTTTCCCGCTTGAGATCGCTTCTATGGAATGTGGCGCATTCGGCGGAACGATTCCCACATATCCGGGGGCCAGTCGCTGGGTAATGCCGCTGATCGTCAATTCCAATTCGCCTTCAGTCACTTCGTAAACTTCTTCCTGCGGGTGGAAATGCTCATGGATCGACGCCCCCGCGTCAAACTCGTAATGGGCGAATGTCATGCTGGCGGAATCGAAATAGCGGCCCCTCCAGCCCGGTAAACGCTCAATCACTTTCAGTTGGCTGATGTCGATGAATGTCACTTCCACCTCCCGGGGCGCGTTCTGAATTCTTACATAGTTCTGATTCTACATAGTTTGAGACCTGCCCTCTCTGTGTCCTCACGTCCTCTATCTTGTACAATAATTCTCATGCCTCGTATGGTTATGTGCGCCAAGCTGGGACGCGAACTTCCCGGCCTCGATGAAGCCCCTTTCGATACCGAACTGGGCCAGAAAATCTATGAAACCGTAAGCGCGGACGCCTGGAAAATGTGGGCCGAGCACTCCAAAATGCTGCTCAATGAATACCGCCTCCAGCCCTGGAAGCCGGAAGCCCAGCAGTTCCTGGTGGAACAGATGCAGCAATATTTCTTCGGCGCCGGCTCTGACCTGCCCAAGGAATTTGTCGCGCCACCCAAATAGGAGCGTTTTGCAAGCGTCTGAGCAGCGGATGAAATCCCGAGCAGAGCTTAGCGGGTATTTTGATTCCTGGGTAATGGCGATATTTCGCCAACAACGATTCTGACAAATTGCAGCGCTCCAGGAGCTTGAACCGTTAGTCTTTCAGTGAACTTGGATATCTCTCTAGATAGGCGATTAGAAATGCATTAATTACAGACTGCTGGGCTAGTCGGCAATCCAGAAATATCACCTTGTTGTTGCTCAACCAAAGGTAGGAAGTGCCCGTCTGGTAGAGGTGATTCCCGGATTTCACCAGCTTCCATATCTTTCCTGGGTAGAGAGTGGGCATTGGTTTCACCAAATAACCAGCCCAATCAGCTGTGGGAAAGGCTGTGACCTCCCGAAGCGTAAGATTGTTCAGTGCCTGCTTCTTTTCCTTCTCGTTCTGAGGCACAGGACTGGTTGCATCCCGAGATTTGTAATCAGTCAGGCGTACAATGGCACGCTGAAACAAGGAGTATGTCATGTCGCCTGTCGGCCAGCCAGATCGTGGAATAGAACAGCTCTTACACACGGAAACTGAGATTCATCCTCCCAAATCTCTGGTAGAAAACGCCTTCCTGCAGGATTACGCTGCCGAATACAAGCGCTCAGTGGATGATCCAGAAACCTTCTGGGCAGACGCCGCCAAAGAGTTGGAGTGGTTTCAGCCATGGAACAAAGTTTTTGACTGGACCTATCCCACGTTCCAGTGGTTCCTGGGCGGCAAATTCAATATCACGTACAACTGTCTGGATCGCCAGGTAAAGTCTGGCCGCAAAAATAAAGTCGCTTATATATGGGTGGGTGAAGACGGCACTGAGCAGCAGATGACTTACGGGCAGCTGCTGGATTTTGTCTGCCGCACCGCCAACGGACTGAAACAGCTCGGCGTGAAAAAAGGCGATCGAGTCATTATTTATATGCCGCTGTGTCTGGAAGGCGTGGTTTCCATGCTGGCTTGCGCGCGCATTGGCGCAGTGCATTCCGTGGTCTATGCCGGATTCAGCGTGGGTGCGCTGCGCAGCCGCATTGAAGACGCGCAGGCCAAAGTGATTCTCACCGC
>DASXZE010000183.1:0-26407 GCA_036502105.1 Candidatus Angelobacter sp.
AGCAGGATGCGTATGAAAACCAGGCTACTTCTTCCATTTGTTCTTTCAGCTTTTACGGCGTTGCCACTTACTGCCCAACAAAGCGCTCCACCGCCCGCGCCAGATCAGCAGAACTCAACTCAGAATGCGCCTGACAATACTGTTCCAGACACGCAAAAACCAGCCACCCAGCCCGATACGGCCGAGCAGACGCAAGGCCCGACTTTTGTTTATCGGGTAAATGTGGTGCAGCGCACTACTGAGGCCGTGGATTATCACGATCGCGGCGGCACAACGCAGGTGGATTTCAGAGGCACATCACTTATGCCTGCCGTAGATGGCAATGCTAAAGTTACGGGACACACCGGCCGCCTGGCGATTGACGCAACTTTGCGCCATCTGGCACCGCCCCGCAGCTTTGGTCCGGAATATCTTACATATGTTCTATGGGCCATTACGCCGGAAGGCCGCGCAGTAAATATGGGCGAGGTCAGGCCCAATGACGACGGCAATTCCAGGATTCAGGTGACCAGCGGATTACAGGAGTTTGGCATGATCGTAACGGCGGAACCTTATTTTGCCGTGACGCGTCCCAGCGATTTAGTGGTGGCAGAGAACATTGTGCGCCAGGATACCGCCGGCGGTAACCATCCCATTTCAGCCAAGTTTGACCTGTTGCAAAAAGGCCAGTACACCGTCGATATCAAGCCGGACCAATTGCCCGCGACCACGGAAGACAAGCGTATGCCGCTGGAATTGCTGGAAGCGGAAAACGCTATCGCCATTGCGCAGGCTGCCGGCGCTGAACAATACGCAGCAGACACTCTGGGCAAAGCGAAAGCTTACCTGGCACAAGGGCAGGACTATTACCGCCGCAAGCAGAGCATTGTTCCCATCGGCGCAGTAGGACGCGCCTCCACGCAGGCAGCGGAAGACGCGCGTTTGCTCACGCTCCAGAAAAAGCAGGAAGAAGCCACGGAAGCCGAGCGGCAGAGAGCGCGTGATCGCATTGCGCGGGCGCAGTCAGAAGCCGAGTCTGAATCGGCGCGCGCCGATGAAGCGCGCCTGGATGCGCAACGCCAAAAAGAACAGCGCGAGTTAGCGGACCAGGAACGCCAGGCCGCCGAACAAGCTCGCTTGCAAGCAGAGCAGGCAGCACAACAGGCCGCGCAGGATAAAGCCGCAGCCGAGCAACAATTACAGCAATCTGAAGCACAGCGGCAGGCCGCTCTGCAGCAGCAACAGGCCCTTTCACAGCAAGCCGACCAGGCGCGCCTGCAGGCACAGCAAGCCGATGCAGCCCGGCTGCAGGCAGTCCAACAGGCAGAGGCGCAGCGCCAGCGATTGCTCACCCAGCTCAATCAGGTTTTGCAAACGCGTGACAGCGCCCGCGGCTTGATCGTAAACATGTCTGACGTGCTTTTTGATTTCAATCGAGCCACGCTGAAACCGGGGGCCCAGCTGCGGCTGGCAAAAGTTTCCGGAATCATCCTTGCGTATCCTGATCTCAAGCTGGAAATTGACGGCTTTACTGACAACAAAGGCACGGAAGAATACAACATGGGCCTCTCTGAACGTCGCGCTAAAGCTGTGCGCGATTTTCTCGTTACCCAGGGGGTTGGTCCGGACACCGTGAACACGCGCGGCTATGGCCCATCGAATCCTGTGGCCAGCAATGCAACTGCCTCTGGACGCCAGCAAAATCGCAGAGTTGAGTTAGTGGTAAGCGGCGAGGCGATTGGCAGCACAACAACCCCTTCAACGACCACAACCACAGGCTACAGCGGAGGAGTCTCTGGCGCGACCCAGGGCAACACAGTCCCTGCTCAGCCAACAACGGCTGCGCCGGGAATTGCTGCTCCGCCCGTACAGAACACCAATCCACCACGACAGTAACTTTTCAATCTTTTGCGGTAATGAGGATGCCACCAAAATGGCATCCTCATTTTCTTTTCGTTTCATGTTTTAAACGATGGCGCGAGGAAGTCGCCAACGCGAAGTGCTTTAGATCAGGATTCGCGAATCTTAATCGTGCAGGATCACATTCAGCAGCGAGTTATGAATTTTTAGTACGCCGTTGTATTGAATGAAGCCCATCTTGCGGAAGCGATTCATAAAAAAGTTGACGCGGGCACGGGTGGTGCCGACCATCTCAGCCAGCATCTCCTGGCTGATTTTAGGGACCACACTTTCCGGGCGGCCCTCTCTACCAAATTGCGCCAACTGCAGGAGGACGCGGGCCAGCCGTTTTTCACTGCGATTGAAAAGCTGGTCGGTCAGGTCTTCCTGAAAATGCGCATTGCGGGCCAGAAGAAAAGCCACAAACATCTCAGAAAACTTATGCTCGGTTTTCAGGACGTTCAACATGGTGCGCTTCTTGATCTTGAGCAGGGTGCTTTCAGAGAGCGCTGTTGCCGTGGTGAAACGCCGCGGCTGGGAGGCAGACACGCACTCTTCGCCTAAAAAATCACCCGTACCCATGAGCGCAAGAATTGCTTCCTTGCCGCTTTTCGATACCAGGGAAAGCCGCACTCTGCCCTGCTGAATAAAGTAGATCGCATCCGCTGCTTCGCCCTGAGAAAAAATGACCTGCTTCTTCTTGAATTGCAGCAGTGTCCTGCCGGCTCCAATTTGCTGGAGAAAGGCCTCGGGACTAAAGCGGCGGCTGCTTTAGCTTTTCATGGGGTGGAATAAGTGCGTCGGAATCGGGTGTGAATGAATACTAACATAATGTTCGATATCAGACATAAAACGCTGACAGGGGCCCTATTAAAAAAGTGGAGCAGCTTCACACCCTGATTTCAGAGGTCGCCCAGATCATGGCAGCGCTCTATCTGCCGGGAATAACTTTCCGCCTAAGCTTCAACCCGCTCCCGGCAGCTGCATTCCACAAAAATCAGCATTGACGATTTGCCGCAGTCCATGTCTAATCTCCCATAGACTATCTATCAAAGACTATCTATGAAGGACGCCTATGGTACGCACTGCGGCAAAAAATGAATTGCTCCCCGGCACGCTGGACATGCTGATTTTGCATACGCTGACGCGCGGGGCCAGGCACGGCTACGGAATCGCACAGCACATACAGGAAATTTCTGACGACGTGCTGCAGGTGGAAGAAGGCTCGCTGTATCCCGCGCTGCAGCGGCTGCTGGTAAAGGGATGGGTCAAGGCCGAATGGGGAACGTCAGAGAATAACCGCCGCGCGCGCTATTACACGCTCACCAAGGCGGGCAAAAAACAGCTGGGCGAGGAAGCGGAAAACTTCAGCCGCATGGTGCTGGCCATTTCCCGGGTAATGCGGACGGCATAAGGAGAGCAGCATGGCAAAGCTGGGCGAATTCTGGCGGCGTATTATTTTCTCTTTCCGGCGCAGCAAGATGGACCGCGAACTGGCGGAAGAGATGCGCCAGCATCTGGAACTGAAAACGCGGCAGAACATGGCTGCCGGCATGTCAAGTGAAGAAGCCGGTTACGCGGCGCAGCGGCAGCTCGGCAATCTTACGCGCATGGAAGAAGAGAGCCGCACCAGTTGGGGCTTCCCTTTTCTTGAAAGCCTTTTGCAGGACGTGCGTTACGGCCTGCGCGGACTGCGCAAAGCTCCCGGCTTTACTGCCGTCGCGGCTATTACGCTGGCACTGGGAATCGGCGCGACGACGGCCATCTTCAGCATTGTGAATACCGTACTGATCCGCCCGCTGCCTTACAAAGATTCAGCGAGACTCGCCCAAATTCACACCGTCTCTCCCATGTTTCCGGAGTTCCAGCTAGGCGAATCGAAGCCGGACTTTGACGATATTCAGGCTGGCACGCATTCGTTTGAAGCCATGGCAATCAGCCAAAAGAAAACAACAAATCTGACCGCGCCGGGAACACCGGAGGAAGTTGATGCTGCCAATATTTCCGCCAACTTTTTTTCCCTGCTGGGAGTTTCTACGGCCTTGGGGCGCACTTTTCAGCCGGAAGATGAAGAGCGGAAAAATGGCGATGTGGTGTTGTTGAGCCAGCATATATGGCATGAGCGTTTTGGATCAGATGCAAACGTTGTGGGCAAGACCATCACGCTGGAAGAAAAGCTCTACACGGTGATTGGCGTGATGCCCGGTAATTTTGAGAGTCCAGGTAAAGATGACCTCTGGTTGCCGTTCCTCAAATCTTCTGAAGCGGCGAGCAAGCGTGACAACTGGTTTTTTGGCGTGTTGGCAAAGGTAAAATCCGGACAAAGCATGCAAGCGGCCCAGACCGAATTAGACGGCATGGCGGAAAGGCTTACATCCAAGTATCCAGGGGACGAGAAGGGCATTAAATTCAAACTTACGCCACTGCAGGAATCAGTGGTTGGTGATGCAAAGTCCGGTTTTATACCGCTGCTGGGAGCAGTGGGATTTCTGCTGCTGATTGCCTGCGCCAATGTGAGCAACCTGATTCTTTCGCGCGGCGTCCAGCGGCAAAGTGAGATGGCCATTCGCGCAGCGCTGGGCGCGAGCCGCCCGCGCATTTTGCGCCAGCTATTGATTGAAAGCCTGCTGCTCTCCTGCATTGGTGGAGCAGCGGGGATTCTGCTGGCAGTTTACGGTATCGCTGCTTACCGGGCACTTGCGCCTGCAAATGTCCCACGCCTGAATGAACTGCACGCTGACTTCACTATTGCATGGATCGCTCTTGCTCTCTCTTCCATCACCGGCATTTTATGCGGGCTTGCGCCGGCGCTGCATACATCGCGGCCGGACCTGAATCTGGCGTTGAAGGAGCGTCTTGCCAGCGGCACTCCCACACGCTTCTCTATGCGCAGCGCGCTGGTTGTAACTGAAGTAGCGCTGGCGCTGGTCCTGCTCGACGGTTCAGCCCTGATGGTGCAAAGCATGGTTCGTATGCTCAGCGTTGATACCGGTTTTCGCACCGACCATATGTTGACGGCAGAATTGAATCTGCCAAAATCTCGTTATGCCACGCCTGAGTCGCAACAAATCTTCGCCCAGCAATTGCTGGATACTCTGCATGCCAATGAAAGGCTTAAGAATGTCGCGGTGAGTGATGCACCGGCTTTTCATGGCCTGAGGATGACCACGTTTTATGGAAACGATTCGTTGGAAACAGGCGGTAAATCCACAACACTGCAAGAGCGCGCTGTATCCCCAGAGTTTTTTGAGACGATGCGCATTCGGCTGATCTCCGGTCGCATATTCCAACAGACTGACATTAAAGGCGCGTCCCACGTTGCCATTATCAACGAAGCGCTGATGAAACGGTATTTTCCCGGACAAGACCCAATCGGCAAAACAATTCAATTTAGCCCCAAAGCTGAGAGCCAAGTCCGAATTGCCGGCGTGGTGGCTGATACACGTGATGTTCAACTTAGAGCAGCCCCTCGGCCTCAGATTTATTTGTCATTGATCCAAAACGAAAGCCAGTCTCTTAACCTGTTTATCCGCACCAGCACTGATCCACTGGCGCTGGCAACTGAGTTACGTAAAACCGTCTGGAGCATCGACAAAGACCAACCCATCAGCCACGTACAAAGTATGACGGAAGTAGTTTCACAGTCCGTGGCAGAGCCGCGCTTCCGCACCGGGCTGCTGGGGGTATTTGCCGCCGCCGGATTGACGCTGACACTGGTTGGCATCTACGGCGTTGTTTCTTACATGGCTGGCCAGCGCACCCGTGAAATCGGGATTCGCGTTGCCCTGGGCGCGCAACGCGGCAATGTGCTGCAGCTTGTTCTGGGCCAGGGAGTCCGACTGACCATTGCGGGCGCAATCGCCGGCGTACTAGGCTCGCTGGCGCTTACGCGTTTGCTGAAGAGTGAACTATTCGGCATCAAGCCTACTGATCCCGTTACGTTGATTGCGGCTGCAGTGCTTATGCTGCTGGTTGCACTGGCTGCGTGCTATCTGCCTGCGCGACGCGCCACGCACATTGATCCGCTGGTAGCTTTGCGACACGAATAAGCCTGCTAAGTCGCTGAATCCTCATCGTCATCGAGCACCGGCAGGCTATACAGTGAAACATTGCCGCGGCGCTCCCGAGTCAGGCTTGGCAGTTCGCGCACCAGGTCAAACCGCACCTCTTCATGGCACTTTATGCAGGGCGGAAACGTCTGTCCGGCGATCAGCGTTACCTCATGCGGCAGGCGATGCTGCGCATGAATTACGCGGTAAACTCCGCTTACAGGGATAGTCTCCGAGCTTGTGTGAAGTTGGGCCATTTTTGGGCTTTTACGGTTTAAAAAACGAATCTTTTGGAGACTAATCCGATGCAACTCTTCTTCCTTAAGTTGTTACAGGTTTCACAGGCCTAAATTACATCTTACTACGATAAACTTTTTTCCGGCATTTTAGGGCATTTCAGGAAAAGAAAGCTGGATTCACCTTTTCCGCATTCTTCTGCATATAAAAGGGAGCATGGAAGGCCGATTTTCCATTGGGAAAGAAAGCATTTTCCCCCTGTCGCGGCTTTTACAAAGAAATGTAAAGCAGAGTTGCTCATTGCCGGTCGTCACTCACCCCCCAGAAGGAAATTAGATTGAAGATTACGGGCAGCTCCGTTAAATGCTTTTAAGAGTTATCAAAATCGGATACTATGGCTGGCGTGTCAACCTTTCTCAAATGCATTATTACTTTCGCCGTGGTGTTCGGCATCCTTTATGTGCTGATTTCACCGCTGCCTGAGATGGATGCCACGCTTTCCGGAAAATCCTTCCTTAGTTATTTTGTCCTCGTTACGCACGCTTTTTTAGGTTTGTTCTTTTTCACTTTTTTAGTGCGTTTATTTCCTGTTGAATGGGTCGCCAATCCACGCCGTGATGTCCTGAAAATGATCTGCGTCAGGCTTTGTTAGCTCTCTTTGACTAGTGCAACCGTCCTTCGCATACCAACTGGCAACCTAAAGGCAATTCTTGTCATTCTTGTCTTTATGCCCAGCCAATGTGCGGATCTCAAGTTGATCGCTGGCCATAAGAGAACAAACAAATGAAGACGAGTGAAGTCATTCAGGCATGGAAAAGCGTCCTGAGCGGCAGACGGCCGTCTCTCGCCATTGAAATCACGCGAGAGTGTCCGCTGCGCTGTCCAGGATGTTACGCATACGAAGAAGGACATGTGGGAGGCCTAAGTCTGCGGCAGCTTCAAGACAAACGCGGTGACGATCTGGTACAAGGCGTGCTCGCCCTGGTGGATGAGCATCGTCCCTTGCATCTCTCCATTGTTGGGGGAGATCCGCTCGTGCGTTATCGTGAAGTCACAACGCTCCTTCCTCAGCTCAATCAGCGCGGCATTTACGTCCAGGTTGTAACCAGCGCCTTCCGGCAGATTCCTCCCGAGTGGGCGCAGATGGAGCGGCTGAACATCGTGGTCTCAATCGACGGGCTGCAGCCAGAACACTACCAGCGCCGCAAACCGGCCCCCTATTCACGGATACGGGAAAGCATTCGCGGACAGCAGGTGATTGTCCATTGCACCATCACCAGCCAGATGATGAAGCGCGCCAACTATCTGCATGAGTTCATTGAATTCTGGAGCGTTCAGCCGGAGATAAAGAAAATCTGGATGAGCATGTTCACGCCGCAGGTCGGTTCTACTGATCCGGAAATTCTTACCCGGGCAGAACGCCGGCAGGCTGCGGCTGAGCTGTTCCGGCTGCGCAGTGTCTTTCCCAAGCTTGATATGCCAGAGGGACTGATCCAGGAATTCCTGCATCCGCCGTCTTCTCCGGAAGAGTGCATTTTTGCACAGACAACACATACCGTTTCAGCAGATCTTAAGAGTAAAATCACGCCCTGCCAGTTTGGCGGAAATCCAGATTGCTCGCAGTGCGGCTGCATCGCCTCCATGGCCCTGGCCGCCGTGGGCAATTACAACCTTGCATTGGGCGTGACCGCAGGCGATATTTACCGGGCCTCAACGTCCATTAGCAAGGCGCTACAAAGCAAACCGTTGCCACGAAAGAAGCGAGCAGCATAAGAACCAATTTTGGGAAGGTGCAGTCATGAGCTATCTCAGGGAACTGATCAAATCAACCGTAACCCCGCTGTTTGGCGGCAAGGCTGCCGCACGCGAGCGCGCTCTGCGCCATGAGCTCGCCCGCTTTGGCAAGATGCTCCACAGCATGGGATTTGTCGCCGCCACGGACGGAAACCTCTCCGTCCGTCTTGGCGATGACCGTTTTCTGGTCACGCCCACCGGCTTCAGCAAAGGCATGATGCAGCCGGAAGATATGGTGGTGGTTGATCTGCAGGGCAAAAAACTGAGTGGCAGCTATATGCCCTCCAGTGAAATTGCCATGCACCTTACCATCTACCGCATGCGGCCGGACGTGGGCGCCGTGGTCCACGCGCATCCTTGCACCGCCACCGGCTTTGCCTCTGCCGGCATTGCCCTGGATGAACCGCTTTGCTCGGAGATTGTAATCACCCTGGGCGAGGTTCCGCTCGCGCCCTATGCCACCACCGGCACCATGGAACTCAGCGACTCTCTGCGTCCGTTCATTCCCTTCCATGACGCGATCCTCATGGCCAACCACGGCGTAGTCACCTATGGTGAAGACCTGTGCCGCGCTTATATGAGGATGGAAGCCGTTGAGCACTACGCAAAAATTGTAATGACCACCCGCCAGCTCGGATGCGCCCGCTCCCTCAACAGCCGCCAACTGGAAAAACTATTTGAGGTACGCACCCAGTACGCAAAAAACGGGCGGTAACACGGACGCTAAAAACGCGTGCCAGACATTTACACTTCGCAGAAATAGATAACGTACCCATAACGCTGGACATCTGCTCGCAAGCATGACGCCAGTGATGCGACGTATCAGGCAAGGTCCAAAGCCTGCGCTTGAAGCCGCAACTACTCCGCCCGCAGGGCGATCATGGGATCTACTTTGCTGGCTCGATGCGCGGGCAGGAACCCTGCAACCGCACCTACAACAATCAGCAGAATTGAAACCAATAACATGGTCAAAGGGTCGGCCGCGTGTGTGTTGTAAAGAAGGCTGGACATAAAACGAGTTAAAACCAGCGCGGACGCAAGACCAAGAGCAGCTCCTGAAAAGCTCAGCAGGATTGCCTCACGCATTATCAATTGGATCACACGTCGCCTGCCTGAGCCCAACGCCATGCGTATGCCAATTTCATGCGATCGCTGCGCGACGGAGTAAGAAAGCACGCCGAAGGTTCCCACAGCGGCCAGAGTCAAAGCCAGCAGGGCGAAGGAGCCGAGCAAAAGCATGTTCAATCTTCGCGTGGCGAGTGATTCGCTCAGATGCTCCTCCATGGAAATAATATCGAACACCGGTTGGTTGCGGTCCAATTCTTTTACTGCGTTGCGGAAGGTCGCAGCAGCGCCAGAGAGGTCGCGCGTGCGGACGGCAAAATATAGCCCGTCTTGATACACCTTGTTCTGCCGCATGGGAAAATAAATTTCCGATTCTGCGGCTTTTTCCGGCCCCAGATGATGCTCATCGCCAACAACACCAACAATCGTTACCGATGGTGAATTTGGAATGGGGGAATGAAAGCGCTTACCCACAGCGCTTTCATCGGGAAAATATTTCCGGGCAAAGGTCTGGTTTACCAGCGCTACATTCGGGGCAGACGCATTGTCCGCGTCAGTAAAATTGCGGCCCACAAGCAGCGGGATTTGTAGGGTGCGGAAATATTGAGTATCCACGTCAACCGTGGAACTCATGGGCGCCAACCCCACGGAAGGCGCCGGCCTTCCTTCAAAGTTCACGCTCATTCCGCCGGTCCAGCCCATGAGCGGCAAGCTGGAGCCAGCGGCAACGGACTCGACGCCGGGAATCGCTCGCAGGCGTTCTGTAAGCTGGTCAATGAAGGCGAACTTCTGCTCCGGCCTGGGATAACTAGATTGCAAAAGGTTGATGCGTGCAGTAAGAACTCCATGCAGATTGAAACCGGAATCGACCGACATGAGGCGAACAAAACTGTGGACGAGCAGGCCCGCGCCGGCCAGCAATACCAGCGCAACAGAAAGTTCCAGCACAACCATGAGATTGCGCAAGCTGCGATGCCGGGTTCCGGCAACCGTTCGCGTGCTCCCGGCCAATGCGTCAGCAGGAGCGGAACGCAAGGCCCACAATGCTGGCGCAAGTCCAAAGAAAAACCCGCAGATAATTGTGACCAGGAGCGTGAGTGTAAGTACCCGCGCATCCACGTGGATATCCGCGACGGAAGGCAGCGCGTGCAGCTTTGCGACGCGAACCAGTTTTACAACAAGAAAGGCCACGGCAAGACCGCCGCAACCTCCACAAAATGAGAGCACGAGATTTTCCGTGAGCAATTGACGGACAAGGCGCGCTTTACCAGCGCCGAGAGCAGAGCGGACTCCGACCTCCGGACCACGCTGCACCGCACGGGCGAGTTGCAGGCTGGCCACGTTGAGGCAGCCGATCAGCAATACAAAACCTACAGCAACCAGAACTACAAGCAAGCCACGCTGCACGCTGCCAACCAGCTCTGTCTGCAAACTTCGCACACGCACGCTGCTGCCGGAAAAAAATGTCTGTGCTCCTGCAGTGTAAGAAGCAACTAACTGTTTCGAGACATTGGTTAAATCAGCTCCCGCTTTTGCCAGGGAAATACCCGGTTTCATTCTCCCGACCACGCTGACAATCGCCATGGGAGTTTTCTCGCTGGGAGAGAAGTGCGGCAGCGCAAGCGGGACCATGATATCGGGCTGCTGCGTTGCGTCGGGGAAGCGAAAATTTTCCGGCATCACTCCCACAATGACGTAAGGCTCGCCTTCCAGCATGATCTTTTTTCCAACCACATCCCCGGCCATGCCGAAACGGTCCTGCCACAAGCGATGGCTCAGGACCACCACATGGCCGGCGCCGGGCTGGTCTTCCTCGGTTGAGAACGTGCGTCCGAGTTGAGGAGCGATGCCGAGCACGGAGAAGAAATCCGCAGTGGTGTAAACACCCAGCAGTCGATCAGGTTCGCCGGCGCCGCTGAAATTGAAATTTTCCACATCATAGGCGGCTGCGCCTTCGAGCGTACTGCTGCGTTCGCGCCAGGCCAGAAATTCGGGCGACGCAGTTATCTCGGCATTCTGGCGCGGCATGAACGTTGCAATCGTTACAAGCTGGTTGGCATGCGGGTAAGGAAGTGGACGCAAGAGAATGGATTCCACCAGAGTGAAAATAGCAGTGGTAGCGCCGATGCTTAAAACCATGGTGACAATTGCCACGATGGTGAAAACCGGCGAGCGCCGAAGCGTGCGAAGTCCGTAGCGTATATCCTGCACAACGCTTTCCAGCCAGACAAAAATGTGCGTGCCACGCGCATTTTCCTGAATCAACGCGGTGTTACCAAAACGGCGACGGGCATTGAGGTGGGATTCCCGCAGCGACATACCGGCGGAGGCGTTGTCTTCAGCGCGCATCTCCAGATGGGAGCGCAATTCATCTTCCAGGTCCTGATCAATTTTGCGACTACGAAACAGTGATGTGATGCGGCTGAACAGAGACATTGGCGCTCCTTTCTTATTCCGGTCTTTCCTGCTCCAAATATTGGCTGCAAGTGATCAGGCGAATTTCAACAAACTGCCGACGCCCTGAACTATGCGCTCCCAACTCTCCGCTTCTCTGGCCATTTGCTTGCGCCCTGTGGGTGTGAGCTTGTAATACCTGGCGCGACGGTTTTTCTCTGAAGTGCGCCACTCAGAAGCGATCCAGCCAGCTTCTTCAATGCGGTGTAACGCGGGATAGAGTGAGCCCTCTTCAACGCGGAGAAGATCGTCTGTGACACGCTGGATATGCAGAACAATGCCATAGCCGTGCATACTGCCAAGTTGCGAAAGCGTTTTCAGGATCAGCAGATCAAGCGTGCCTAGAAGCTGGTCGTTCTTGCCCATACGGCTCCTCTAGATATCTATGTTTGCACAGACAGGATAGTGCTCCCCATACCTAGATGTCAAGGGAAGGACATTACTTGCTCCTGCTGGCCGACATTTTTACCTGCAAAAAAAGCTGCGCGAAAACTAATTGTTCCGCAGAGATACGCTGTCAAGATGTACTTCTTCCTGCTTGATTTTTTCAGGAGACGAGCTAATATCGCTCTGACTGGACTAGTTATGAAGTAGTAAAAAAGCTATCAGATCAGAGGCGCCAGCCCTTGGGGATGCCATCCCACTACGCATTCGGGTTAAACCTACGCCAATCTGGGATGATTGGGATAAACCGGGAGGGGGTAGGGGGAGAGGCTGGTGTTAACTAGATGGTAATTTTTGGGATTGCCAAAATCGCCAGGATTGTCAAAATTGGTAATTGAGAAGCGGCGGCGGATCAGCGCATGGCTGATTGATAGATAAGCTCTTTGACAAACGAAAGAGAAGAATCGCAGGATCGCGCGTCATTGCCGACATCGCGCGTGATATTGGAGGATAGGTTCGCGCAGAAGGGAAAGCGGCACAAGGTGCTTCACTCCGATTCAGACGCTGATGAAACCGCGTCTTTCATTACGGAGTTCAGTATGACGTCTCTTAATGTGGGTACGTCATTAGATGCGCTATCCCCAATTTCACCCTTAGTCCGCCCTCGCGGTAGAATAAAACGCGCCGTGCAGTCCTTCCCCAACCATGTCTGACTTTCCATCCAAGACCACAAATCTCGCCGTAAGCAATGCGCGCCAGATTTATGGCGATGGCGAGATGGCGGAACTTACACGCGCCTTCGACTGGAGCAAAACTCCGGTTGGCCCCATCGACACCTGGCCGGATGTCCTTATCACTACCGTGAATATGCTGCTGGCCACCCGCCATCCCATGTTTCTCTGGTGGGGGCCGGAGCTGATTCAGTTTTATAACGACGGCTATCGCCCCAGCATCCGTGAAGATAAACATCCCGGAGCGCTTGGCCGGCGCGGCAAGGATTCGTGGCAGGAAATCTGGCCTATCATCGGCCCGCAGATTGACGCAGTCATGACCCGGGGCGAATCCACCTGGCACCAGAATGCGCTGGTGCCTATCTATCGCAATGGCCAGCTCGAAGATGTTTATTGGACCTACAGCTACAGCCCCATCCGTGATAGCCAGGGGAAAATTCACGGTACGCTGGTTACCTGCAGTGAAACCACTGAAGAAGTTGTGGGAGCGAAGCGCCTGCGTGAAAGTGAAGCCCGCTTTCGCAGCCTGATAGAGCAGGCCAACGTTGGGTTCCTGATTGGCGATCTGGTCGGCAATATCAGCTACCTGAATCCCACAATCCTGAAAACGCTAGGTTATACCGCGGAAGAAGTCGAGGCTGGCCTGGTGCGTTGGAAAGATCTTACGCCTCCGGAATATGCAGATCTCGATGCGCACGCAGTCCAGCAATTACAAGAGCTCGGCATTGCGCAGCCCTATGAAAAAGCCTACCTCACTAAAGATGGGCGCAAAATTCCGCTGTTAATAGGCGCAGCCGTGCTCGCTTCCATGGATGAACGTCCGGTGGAAGTGGCGGCATTCACCCTGGACCTGAGCGAACTCAAGCGCGCGGAAGGCGCACTGCGGCAATCGGAAAAACTTGCGGCCGTCGGCCGGCTGGCCAGCTCCATTGCGCATGAAATCAACAATCCTCTGGAAGCCGTCACGAATTTGCTTTACCTCATTGATACGGCGTCAATACCAGAAGAGGTAAGAGGTTTCGTCCGCATGGCGCAGCAGGAACTGGGCCGGGTCGCCAACATCACCACGCAGACGCTGCGCTTTCATCGCCAATCCACCAATGCAAAAACAGCGTTCCTGGCCCAGATCATTGAAGGCGTGCTTTCCCTTTTCCACGGACGGCTGGTCAATGCCGGCATTGAAGTGGAGCGGCAATATCACGATGCCAACCCTGTTTTGTGCTATGAGAGTGACATCCGGCAGGTCTTTACTAACTTGCTGAGCAATGCCATTGACGCTACGGCGTCAGGTGGAAAAATTACTGTGCGCGAGAAAAACGCCACGGATTGGCAGACCGGTGAGCAGGGCCTGCGCATCACCATCGCCGACACCGGACACGGCATGTCAGCAGAAACGCGCCAGCTGATTTTTGATCCGTTCTTTACCACCAAAGGCATTACCGGAACCGGCCTGGGATTATGGGTAAGCGCTGAGATTCTGAAAAAACATCGGGCAAAGATCCGCGTCCATAGCAGCCAGAAACAGCCAGGGCAAGGCACGGTCTTCTCCATTTTCTTTCCCCATGATGGCGTGCTTGAAGCCACAGGAAAGATGTAGCTGCCATTCGCTGATCAGCGGTCTGAATGCCGATCCGAAAAAATCTGACTCGAGTTTCTTACGCTAAATTTTTCTCGGAACCATTCCCGCTTTCTGGCGTAATTTATCCCCAGAACCGTCGCAAACGTGTGCCTGATTTTAATCCCCAATTACGCATATTACTCCGTGTGTTTCAAAGGCTTTTTCGTGATCTGCGACCATCAGCGTAGATCAGCGGCAAACATCCTTTGTGTTCCTTCGTGTCCTTGTGGTAAATGGTTCAGCTAGATCGCGGCTCTAGGAACGTAATTGCCGTCTTCCAAAACCTGGCACGGCGCAACTTGCGGTGTGACCAGCGCTTCGCGTGGAATAATAAATGTCTGCTCCAGTGCGTACTTGCCGGACATGGCTGCGTGCGGAACGCCATCGGTATAGACCATCCATGAGCTGCCCGGCGGGAAAACCAATTCCTGTTTGGGCGAGTTCTGCTGAAAATCCAAATTCTCCTTGAGCCAGTCATGCAGGTAGAGCATGTACTCGTCATAGGGCGAGCGATCTGGCACGGGCAGGCCAATCTTGCCGGCCATGTGCGCCAGCTTGCGGCCCAGTCCGCCTCCAGAGATTTTTTTTACCTGCGTCAACTTGGGCAGAAAATCATGGAACGGCTCGCCCACATTCCACACGCGCCCCACTGACGGATTGATATTGGCAAACACCCGCAGTATGCGCGCGCCATGCGTGGGCCGCGTTGGGAATGCGTCCACGTGCAGCAGATCATTGCGCTTATGCAATGACAAGTCGCGTCCCTGCTCTTCCAGCGGACGGAAGCTGGCAAAGTCGAGCTTCATCTTTCCCGCGTATGGCCCCAGAAACTGTGAGATAAATTTTGTGACCGAAGCGGAGAAACTGCGCATGATGACATTCATGCGATCGCGGTCCGGCGAGTTCTCATCCACGCCTTTCAGAATATCTTTGGCCGGCCGGTATGAAATATTTTTATGGAAGCGCGAGCCGGTCTGCTTCTGTGAGAGCAGGAATTCGCGATCAGTATCCGGGAACTCAAAGGGCACATGGCTGAAGAACAGCACCTTGCCGCGCTCCAGTTGGTCGCAGTGCCACGGAGCCTGCTTCAGGTCAAAATTGGTTACGTCCACAATTGCCGATGTATCAGGTGCCGCCATTGCATCCCCATCCTCTTGATCAGCCAGATCCTTATCACTAAGCATGATCAGAGAAAATGATACCGCGCTTCATCGCACGCGGCAAAGCATTCACAGTATTGAGACTGTTTCCTGACACGGGGTGGAGCAGGCCTTCAGGCCTGCGTTCAATTCTCATAAAATGCTCCGGGTACAGCCCCTGAGGGATCAGTTTCTGCGATATCAAAACTCAAGTTGCCGCAAAAAAAAGCGCGGAAACTTTCTTCCGCGCCATTTCAATTTACTAAAGCTCTTTCTACTTGCCTTTGTTGTCAGCACACAGCGCGCCGTTCGTCACGCTGGCCAGCAATCCATTAGCCGCAGTGATCTTCCGGCTGAAACATCCATTGGATGAATCATTGGAGAAAAATTCCTGCGAGCTTTGCTGGTTCTGGAAACCGGTGATGTTGAAGTTGGCGTCAAACACCAGCGTGTCACTGGGCGTGACCGTGTTAGAGACCACGCTGAATGTGCTTGGCCCGTCGCCGTGTTGCGTGGTCGCGCTCTGGAATTGCTGCTTCACCGTTGTAGTCTGGAAGCCGCCGGAACCATCCGCATTCACTGTAAAGTTAATGTTCATGTCCAGCGGCCACTCAAACTGCTGCTGTATGCTGCCGCCACCCTGTCCGCTGGTGCTGGTCTCAGAAGAAATGGTGGTGCGCTGTTTGATGTTCTGTACAAACGCCAGATCTGTGATGTTGAAGTCCTGGCGGTTGGTGAATTGAATATTGTGGCGAACAGAGGTTTCCACCCGGCCGTGTGAAGTTTCAACAAAGCCTTCTACACGATAGTCGCGTGCAGCGCTCACGGTGACAAAACCGGTAATGGTCCCATCGCCGACCGTATTCAGGTTTTCAACCACATGCGGTGAAGGCGGGCCAAGGGTGTTGCGCGTAAGCGCGCCGGTAATCTGCTTTGCTCCGTGGTCCTCAAAAACCAGCAGCGTGGCCGTGGTAGAGAATCCGACGTTGGCATTGAACACGCTCACGGCAACCTGGTGCGGCTGCCCATTGCTGAGCAAGGCGGCGAACGGCGTCAGGTCAACTCGATAGGCTGGGAAGTTGAGTGTCTGCACGCCGGGAATCGGACGCCACAAAAGTGGATCGATACCACCGGTATAAATCCAAGGATAAACCGGCGCGACGCCCGCAGCCACGCCATCGATTGAGATTTCGCTTTCACGGAAGCCTGTGTTGCCGCAGCTTTGCAATTCAGTGGTTACGTCATTGGGCACGCAGGTGTACCAGAATTCATCGCCAGACTGGCTCTGCGATATCACGTCAATGAATGCCCGCTCCACGTTTGCCGGCAGGATAAAAGTTTTCGCCAGCGTGTCAGTTGTTGTATTGAGGAAGGTTGTTCCGCCTGTGGGATCAGAGGCCAGCGGCAAAACCATGTCGGCCGTCCGCGCGGCGTCTTCATGTCTATCCAGCGGATAGAACTGCAGCGTCGCCGTTCCAAACAGCGAGCTAGTAAATTGACTGTTTACAATGTTGCCCAAATCCACGCGGCCGTTCTGCGTGGAGTTCAGCAGCGCAGAGTAATCAGTAAGATCGCGCTCAATATGCCATGCGCGCGCAGTAGCCCCTGAAGGCTCAGAGGTGGTACCGAAATAAACGTTCACGCCGCCAATCCAGATATTGGCTGTGCGATCAAACTGCAGACCGGCCTGGATGGAAAAATCTGCGTTTAGAACCACCTTGGCCCATGGTCCCGGGCAGGCGGCGGGAGGAGCGAAAGAAAATGGATGGGTGGAAAAATCCGCAAAAACAAAATTGCTGAATAAAGTTACAACGCAGGGAGTTGTGTTGGGCCGCGCCAGCGCTGGATCAGCCGTTGCGGTATTGCCGGTGCCAATCACCAGCCCCGGCGCTGGAATGGCCTGGGCGGAGAGTGCAAGAGTTGCGAGCAAGAGACACGCAACCGTAAATATTTTTGCCGTGAAGAAAAGTGAGAAAGTTTTTTGCGTGGTAGCTGAGACGTGCATGACTGCCTCCATGGTGAGGGCCAAATTCTAATGACATGGAGGAAGCTGGTCAAACCATGCACCATGTCACGCGCGATTTGCGCCAGGCAAAATCAGTTATGAATGGGGTCAATTATGAATAATGACTCCCGGAGGAATATGAACAATCCGAACAATGCGGCCGGCCGGACCAACCGCCCATCCGAGCAGTCCGGCAAAACTTACCGCGTTGTAATCGCCATCGTCCTGGTGTTGCCAGCTTCGCCCGAAGTCACCTGAGTCTTCCGCGCCGCTGGTGCCCACCACCAGCAGATGCAAATTCATTCCGCCAAAACCAGCTACGGCAGAGCGATAGCCCTGCGGCTGAAGCGTGGTCAGCGTCCAGCTTTTCCCCGCATCATGCGTGATGGCGACATTCGCGCCTGCCTTCTTGGGCTCTTTGTAATCTCCGCCCACGGCAACGCCATCTTTCGCCGTCCAAAAAAATAAAGAGAAAATTCCCTGCGTGGCCTGGCCATGGATGATCGGCGTCTCAGCCACAGTCCAATTCACGCCGCGATCAGTCGAATGAAACACACGCGCTGCCGGGCCTCCGGTGGCAAACCAGACATCATTTTTACCGAACGTAGCAATGCAGGTGCCACTGGCGGCAAATGCTCCTTCTTTGGGCAAAGCTGCCGGCATTTTTTTCACCGGCACTGGATCCCACGTTGCACCGTCTGATGTAGCGATGAGAGGAAACTTGCCATCCACCGAATCACTCAAGGCGATCCCGTGTGTGCTGTCCCAGAAAGCGAAGCAATCATAGAAGGCGTTGGAGTTGTAGTTGGTGAACTGACGCTGCCAGATCCGTCCGCCGTCAGTCGTTTTATAAATGCGCGATTTCTCGCCTTCGCCAATGCTGAGCACGTACGCGGTGTTCTGGTCAAAAGCCTGTATGTCACGGAAATCAAGATCCTCGGCGCCAACTACATCCATCTTCAGCCATTTTTTGCCGCCGTCCGTTGTGCGCAGTACAGTTCCCTTGGCGCCGCTGGCCCAGGCCACCGTATCAGAAACTGCGCTGATGCCCCGCAGCGGGACATCCACATTGCTTTCCTGCGGCTGCCATATCCCCTGCTCCGCTTTTGCCAGTTCAGGTTGCTGGCCCCACGCCATGGCTGAAACCATGACGATACTGAAGAGTATTGCCGCTGCATGCATTCCTAGGCTCCCAAAGGACTTATATTATGCCGGTGGCGAAATTGTAACCTTTGGCCCGCCAAATCCTCTATTCTGGTGGAGGAAAATTCAGGTGAATGTGATTCTGGCCCCGGTAACGGCACAGAGCGAGCTTCGCGATGAAGAAGTAGTGGGCCGTGTGCTCGCCGGCGAGACCGCCCTGTTTGAGATCCTGATGCGCCGCTACAACCAGCGGCTTTATCGGGTAGCGCGCAGCATTCTGCGCGACGACAGCGAAGCCGAAGACGTAATGCAGGACGCCTACGTTCGCGCTTATGAACACCTGAATCAATTTGCGGGCAGGGCCGCGTTTTCCACCTGGCTGACCCGCATCGCCATTCATGAAGCGCTGGCGCGTAAACGGCGTCGCGCACGGATGGACGAACTTGACTCCCTCCCGGCGAACGGAGAATCCATGATTATCATGAAGTCATCAGCACCCAGCCCGGAGGCCGGTACAGCCACCGCTGAAACGGGCGCACTGCTGGAGCAGGCCATCAATCATCTACCGGAAGCCTACCGTACGGTAGTAATTCTGCGTGAGGTAGAAGAAATGAGCGTGGCTGAAACCGCAGAGAGCCTGGGCGTGAGTGATGGAGTTGTTAAAACAAGACTGCATCGCGCCCATGCCATGTTGCGCAAGGACCTTTACGCACGCGCCAAAGGACGGGCCACGGACTTGTATCAATTTCACGCAGTGCGTTGCGATCGCGTAGTGAAAGCAGTGTTTGAAAGAATTCAACAAAAGGCATCCAGTGGCGATGCTGCAGTTGTGCAGTAGCTGCCTTTATCGACTGATTCAAGATCAGCAACTGTGCAAACCGTGGTATTTTGAACCCACCTGAAACCTGTTAGCCCGTGCTAAATCCACTCTCATTCTGGCAAGTTGCCGAGGTAACCTGGCCTCACTGAAATAGCCTTGCCGCAGGGCCAAACTATGTTGTATAAACTGCAACATCCCAGGCTAGTTCCCAATTTATCCAAGAGGTAGTTCATGCTTCGCGCCAAGTTCTCTTTTCTTGTGCTGCTATTCGCTGTTCTAGGTTCATCCCATCGGCTTTTCGCCTTAGACGACTGGCTACCTATCAATCCGGAAGAACTAAAGATGACCGCGGACAGCGCGCACCAGGGTGATGCCATCATTCTCTATCATGAAGAAACCGCGGATGACATGACCCGCCACCGTTATGTTTACATGCGCCTGAAGGTATTGACCGACAAAGGAAAACGCTACGGCGACGTGGAGATTCCTTATGACGGCAGTTTTCAGGGAATCTCTGATCTCAGGGGCCGGACAATTGCTCCGGATGGCACTATCACGCCCTTCGCCGGCAAGGCGTTTAACAAGACGGTTGTAAAAGCCCATGGCATCAAATATCTGGCTAAAAGCTTTACGCTGCCCAATATTCAGGTAGGAAGCATCATTGAGTGGAAATACACCGCATTCTGGGACGACTATTTAATTGCTCCACGCTGGGTGGTACAGGAATCTCTTTTCCAGAAGAAGGCCAGGTTTACCTTTGTGCCCATGATCAAGTCGGGACACTATGTTGTGGACAGCCGCGGCGATATTAAAGACCGCGTGTTCCAGATGATGATTGGGCTTCCGGAAAAAACTGAAATCAAGACCGTGGCCAATGACCGGCTCGAACTTGAGCTCCACGACATTCCGCCTTTTGAAGAAGAAGAATTTGCGCCTCCGGCCGGCATGCTGAAATGGCGCGTGAACTTCTATTACGGCGCCGGCAACCTGAACAAGCCTGAAGAATTCTGGAAGCATGAAGGCAAGTACTGGATAAAAGATGTGGAAGCTTTTACCGGGCATTCTTCCGCCGTGGCTGCAGCGGTAAACCAGGTCACCACTCCCTCTGACACGCCGGAGCAGAAGGCGCGCAAGATTTATGCCTATGTCCAGAAAATCAACAATCTGAGCTTTGCCCTGAGAGAAGGCAGCCTGGAAGAATTTAATGCCGGGAACAACAAAGCAAAGCGCACAGCAGATGATGTGCTCCGCAATAATGGCGGCTTTCGTACGGAGTTGGCGCGGCTTTACTGGGGCATGGCCCGCGCCGCCAACCTGCCCGTTTACATCATGCGGGTCGCTGACCGTGATGAGTATTTCTTTAATTCAACCATTCCCAACGCAGATCAATTGACCTCTGAGATTGTCATTGTCGCGTTGGATGGAAAAGAAGTTTTCCTGGATCCCGGCACTCCTTTTTGTCCCTATGGACACCTGGCCTGGCAGCACAATTCCACCAAGGGAATGCGCCAGGTCCCCGATGGAAACATTCTCCTGGCCATCACACCTCCGGCCAACTATAAAGACGCTGTCAGCAAACGGGTTGGCCAGATCACACTCAATGCTGATGGCAGCGCCAAAGGCACTGTGGCCATTGCCTGGGCGGGTGAAGAAGCGATGGTCCACCGCTTGAACGCCATGAAAACAGATGAAGCAGGAAGAAAGAAGGAGCTGGAAGAAGAACTTCAGGCGGCCCTGCCGCAAGGCTCCACGGTACACATGGATGCAGCAACAGGCTGGGAAGATGCTGAAACGCAATTGAAGGCCAACTTCACCATTGAGATGTCTTCTTACGCCAGCAACGCGGGCAAGCGCCTGCTTGTGCCCACCAACATGTTCCAGACGCGCAGCCGCCAGCCCTTCACGCACGGCGAGCGCAAGCAGCCAATCTATTTCAACTATCCTTATTATGAAATGGATGACACGCAGATTACGTTTCCGGCTGCGTACCACATGGAAAGCCTTGGCCAGGATGTTCCGCCGGTGAAAACCGACTACTCTATCTACAGAGTGAAACACAGCGTGACTGGAAACACAGTGACGATCAGCCGAGACTTTGCCATGGCGGGAATCGGCTTCCAGCAAAAGGATTATCCTGAGCTGCGCAAGTTTTATAACGATGTAAGCAGCCACGACTCAGAGCAACTGGTGCTGAGTTCGGCGGCGCAGTAGAAAATTAGAACAGAGTTTGTAAATAAAAAAGCGCCGGATTAAATCCGGCGCTTTTAAGTTTACAGATTGTTTCAGGTTACGGAATCACGTACTTCAAGCTGACATAACCCATCACCAGGTGAGCATTTCTCAGGTTGGAAGCATTGTTCACAAACCACGGTGCGCGCGTCAGATAAGAGGTCTGCGTGACGAGCTGAAGAGCGCCGTACTGTGGGTTTCTCCATAGAGTCTGCGTCCAATCGAACGTTCCTTCTTGAATGGCGCGGTTGGAGGTGCCGCTTGAGTTTGTTCCACCAAAACCAATGCAAGGTTTAAGAGTGGCGGCCTCGCCTGGTGCGCAAGAGACCGAAGCACCATTCGCGGCTGTGATGTCTGGGAAGGCGTTACGAGCGGCATAAATTCCGCCGTAATAGAAGCCGAATGCGCTCTTGTGCTTGGTGGCTTCAATACCAACAATGGCGCTACCGGCGTGAACAAGAGAGTTGTCCATGGTGAAGGTTGTCGGACCGGTCTGAATCGGGCGAACAACGCTGTCTGGGGCAAGACCGATGAGATAACGGCCGATGCCATCACCATAGATGCCATTGGCCACAATGCGGAAGCCCTTGAACAGTTCAACGTTGAATGCAGCTTCGCCGCCGCCGCCAATGCTGGTGTGCTTAATGAACGGGCCGGAAAGAGCCGGTGTCGCACCCTGGGTGAAAATCTGATTGGCAGTTTTGACTGAGGTTACGATACCGCCCAATTCAAAATGCATATGCTTGCCGCTCATGTCCGTGTCCCAAGCCATCTTGGTGTGTAAATCCGGGAAGGCATCTGGCGCTGATGTGATGGCGCCCTGATCCACCTGGGTAATCAAGCCAGCATTGAATGCATTCGGGAAGGTGGCATTGATAGCAAACTGATCGGGGTTCTGCACAGCTACAGCCCACTGGAAATGGTCAGAGAAGTGATAGTTAACCCGCAATTCCGCTGCGCGGGTATAAGGCAGGCCTACGTGCGTCTGGGCATCCTCACCGATCGGTGCGAAAACATCAGACGGCATGGGAGAAAGACCTACACGGTTCGGCGTCTGCAATCCCCAGGTCTGGCCAGCCAGAATTTCCCAGTTGCCGCGTCTAAAATCTGCCCAGGCCAGGCGAACGCGGGTGGTGTGCGGATTGGAAGTAATAAATACGTTGGTGCCATCGTTACCGTTGAAGTCGCCTTCAATGTAACCCAGGATTTTGTTCTCGCCGTATTTGCCTGCAATCTTCAGGTTGAAGCGGGAATACTGGCCAGTCGAACGGAATTCAGAGAGCTGACCCTGGCTGGTATTGGAAAACGGAATCGTACCAAACGGAGAGGTAATGCTGGCACCCGTGTTGGTGGTGCGGAATACGTTTTCAAAGTCAATGAATCCGCCAGGTGTGAAGTCCATTCCACCGATGCGGAATGAAAGCGGAGATTCTTTCTTCTCTGTTTCCTGGACCATCGTCGCTGTTGGCGTGGTGTTCAACGATGCATTCTGAACGTGCGGTGTGTTAGCAGCCATGCGGGTTGAATTGGAGGAGCTGGTCCCGGTGGAGGAGCTAACGGAAGCGTCTTGCTGCTTGCTTGCGTTCTTTTCATCCAGTTTTTGCTGCAGTTGCTGGAGTTGTTGTTGTTGTTGAGCAATCTGTTGTTGTTGCTGGCTGATGGCTTCGCGCAAAGCCTTCAGATCATCTGCAACTGACCCGGAATTGGCAGCGCCGCTATTGGGTGCGGTTGCCTGTCCCAGAGCCAGCCCAGAGGCCAGCACTACAAAACACATTTTTTCTAACAATCTCATTGAGCTAATTCTCCTCTGCTTGTTCTTCTTTGTTCGTATGTTCGTCGTTTTACGGCCCATCAAGGTGATAATTTCGGACCCCGGATTTCTGTCGCTCGAAGGGGTCCCCAGTGTATTGCCAAACGCGGTGATAATTTCACACCATTATTAAGCGCTTGTACATAGTTATGTACACGGAAATGCAACTCTTCACGCGTTTTTAACAGCTTCCAATTTTGGAATAAATCGCAAAATCAACATGTGGAATTTAATAGGCAGAAAATCTAGCAGAAAAGCGCGGTCCAGGATACAAAAAAATGTCCCGGACCGCTGGAAACCCCGCGTCTTTACTGGCTTTAACGTGACGCCCGGGTGGCATCAGGGCCGCTAACATCGCTGAACGAAATGGAGTTAGCCACGTTTGGATACGATTGACCATCCAGTTCTACATAGGGGAAAATCATGTAATTTACACGATCGCCATGCTGTCTGGGACTCAATTCCACGTCGCGTCCAACCGTAAACTGGATTCGGTTCACGTCATGCGCGCCGAAAAAGTAGTCTTTTTTCTCCTGGTGCTTCCACGCTTCTGAAATATCCACGGGAAACCAGCCGCGCTCACGCGTATAAAATTCAGCCCAGCAATGGTAGCCAACAACCTCACCGGAAGTTTTATCTTCAGGGATTGAGAGTCCCATTTCAAAGCGCGCAGGAATTCTTTGCGAACGAGACATGGAGATAAACACCGAATGGAAGTCAGTGCAGTTGCCATGCTTGGCATCGCAAGCCCACAGGGTGTCACCTCGTCCCCATCCGGTACCGGTCTTGTCATACCTCATCGTGGAAAAAACGTAATCGTAAAACGCACGGCCCTTGGCCAGGTCCGTCATGCCCGGCTTTGATTGTTCTGCTGCCAGCTCAGCCGGCTTGCCGGTGATGGGCACCAGTTTGTCCGCCTGCAGAAAACGATGCAGCTCTTTTTCCGACGCAGCCTTCTTCAGCGACACAGGGGCAAGATGCTCCAGCCGCACCACATCATATTTAACGGTGAAGTGATATTCGGCCTGGTCAGCTTTGTCAGCGTGCGCGTAAAACATCTTGTTGCCGTATTCCGGCTCGGACGTTTCCTTGAGTGGAAGATCGCCGGTCTTGGAAATGATCTTCACCTGCTGAAACTGGTCAGACTGCGCGATGGGAAACCAGACATTCAGCGGCTTGCCCGGATCAGTAATGCGGACCGAGAAAGAATAATTAAGCTCAAAGTGGCGCGACTTGCCCTGGGCAAACGCGCACACACTCAACAACAAAAGCAACGAAACGGCAGAAGTTCTGCGCAGCATGGAAAGCGGCATAGACATGGGATTCTCCCTTTTAGGCTTGAATGGAAATTGACAGCTCTAACGTCCGACCCGGAGTTTAGTGGGCGCGCCGTCAAGTAAAGCCATGGAAGAAGCGTGACATGGAGAAGAAAGTTTACTACTGAGAGAGCTGGAAAGGCAAAAAGGCTTTTCTAAAATTCCGGGCGCCAGCGAGGAATCTCTAGCGCAACGAAAATCTTTCAAGCCGGAATTGAGCGAATCCACGGATCAGATAGAACATTGAAGACATCGCGGCTATAGAGATCACTCGCTCTGCTTCGGGACTTCAGAAAAGAATCTCTCGAAGCTTTACTCTGCATGAGCCACAAACGCCGCTGTCTCTACCTTGCCCGCTCTCTTAACCTGTACAAAGATTCGATACTCACCAGCTTTAGGAAAGCCGTAAGGAAAAGAAACTTCTGCCGTGGGAGCATCGTGGTTCATGCTTTTCATATCAGCCATGGGGCTTTGATTTTGGCCTTCTGCCAGGCTCACTGCTGCCATGGAGACAGAGCCCGCAGGATGGACATGCGCGAAGACATTGCCGTCTGTGCTCAGAAAAACTGCGTGACCGGCCATGCCCATATAAGGTTCCATGGCTGTGGCGGGCTTGCCGTCTTTATCTTCCAGGCGGAAGCGGAACCAGTACGGCGTATTGGTCTTAAACGGCTTGTCATTACTATTACGCTCCCAGACCATGCGATAGCCGTCAGACAACTGCGCCGTTTTATCTGCCGCGACAAAATCCAGCCCGCCGGCATCGTCGCCGTGCAGTGGCTCACCTGTGATGGCCGGCAGATTCACGGTGGCAACTTCAGTTTCAGGAAAGCCCGTGTGGTGCACGATATCGCCAAAAAGTTTGTACTGGCCTTCCGGCAGGATCGGCAGGCTCTGCGTGAAATCGCCGAGCTCACTCTGCGACGGATGCAGATGCCAGAAAACTTTCATGTCTGGCATGCGGACCACAAACAGATGCATGAGATGGCCATGATCTGGAATCAGGTCGTCCATGCGGATGCGGTCTGGCTGTTCGGTGCGGAAGCGCGTTGGCTCTGCTTCATTCGGATTATCAAGCTGCAGGCTCAACTGGCTTCCTGCCAGAGATGCCTTCATGTTCGGGAGCTTGTAGTTGAGCCGCGCGTTGGCGCTGGCTTCACTGCCCCACCAGCGATTGCCTAAAAACAGCGCCGCAATTACGAATACTGCAGCAATGATCAAGCTAGTGCGACCGCGACGGACCTGCGCCGGTGCGGGCGTTTCTCCGGAATTCAATGAGGCGTCACGCGTGGCGGCAAAAATAATGCCGATCAAGCCTGCAGCCAAAGCCAGCCCAAGAATCGACAGTAAAATGCCCAGCCCCGTTTGCATAGGCGGAGAATTTGTAGAAACCGCAGGCAGTGGCACATCAAGTTGCGCAGTACCTTTTTGTCCGACGACCTGGATCTGCACCTTCCACGAGCCGCGCACCATGATCCATAGGCTTCCGGTAAAAAGCTGCGGATCAGCTACCGAGCGTTTGGCTGCGTCCGGCAGGGGAGCCATTTTTGCTCCGGGGCCGATGATGCGCAACGGCAAAACTTTTATCTCGCTTACGTCACTGCCCACGCTGCGCACCACTACCTGCGCCACTCCGGGCACCACGGCCGGCGGACGCAACGTTACCAGCAGATGATAAGGGCCTGCATAACCGTCATAGTAAACGTCTGGGCTGTTGACGTGCGCAGGTGATGAC
>DASXZE010000184.1:0-7390 GCA_036502105.1 Candidatus Angelobacter sp.
GGCAGATGGTCAAATTCCGGCGCGCCTACCGCGCCCAGAAAAACCGCGTCAGAGTTCATGCAGGCGCTCAGCGTACTTTCCGGCAGAGGCGTGCCGTGTGCGCGAATGGCAGCGCCGCCAATCGGCTTTTCATCGCATATAAATTCACAGTCAGAAAAATTGCTCAAAGCGCGGAGCACCCGCACTGCTTCACGTGTCACTTCCGGGCCTACACCATCACCGGGGAGGATTGTCAGTTTATGTCGCATGATTCAACACCACTTCTTTTAAAAATAATCCGCTTACTTAAATAAGTTTGGGCTTGCGTCGCCAACTTAGCTTGCAGCATGAGCGGCAGCGCGCTGTCGTGCAGCCACGGGCACCAGCGAGATCAGGTCCTGGTCATAAATTTTCTTTTTGCTTTCCGCCAGCTTCATGAACCGCGTATAGACAGAATCAAGCTCAGAGCCTGACGCCGGATAACCGAGCTCAGCCAGCCGTTTGCTCAACGCGTGGCGTCCGGAGTGTTTGCCCAGTACCAGATCATTGCCGGGCACGCCCACTGATTCCGGCGTCATGATCTCGTAGCACAGCGGGTTGGCAATCACGCCATGCTGATGTATGCCGGCTTCATGCGCAAAAGCGTTGCGGCCAACAATCGCTTTATTAGGCTGCGGCGTGAAGCCGACAATCTCCGCCAGCATGCAGCTTGCGGGATAAATTTTCTGTGTATTGATGCCCATCTGATAGGGCAGCTGCGCCTGGCGCACGCTCAAGACCATGGCAATTTCTTCCAGTGACGCGTTGCCGGCACGCTCGCCGATTCCGTTGATGGTGCATTCCACCTGCCGTGCACCGGCGTTGATCGCAGCGATGGTGTTGGCCACTGCCAATCCAAGATCGTTGTGGCAGTGCACGGAGATGGTCACATTCTCAATGCCTTTCACCCGTTCGCGGACCGTGCGGATGATGGATGAGAATTCATCTGGAATCGAATAGCCCACGGTGTCAGGGATATTAATCGTGGTGGCTCCGGCGTTCACGGCAGCCTGCACAAACTTGCAGAGAAAATCCAAGTCTGAGCGCGTGGCGTCTTCTGGCGAGAACTCCACGTCCGGGCAAAGTGACTTGGCATAAGCCACCGTGCGGGACACCTGCTCCAGCGCCTGCTCGCGCGTGATCTTCAGCTTGCATTGCAGATGGAGGTCAGAGCTGGCAAGAAATACATGGATACGCGGCCGCCTGGCTTTTTCCAGGGCATTCCACGCGCGGAGAATGTCGGGCTCACTGGCGCGCGCCAGCCCGGCAATAATCGGGCGGCGAATTTCACCGGCAATCAGGCTTACGGCGCGGAAGTCATCTTCTGATGCAATGGGAAAACCCGCCTCTATCACGTCCACTCCAAGCGCCTCAAGCTGGCGCGCCATGCGCAGCTTGTCATAGACGCCCATGCTGCAGCCGGGGGCCTGCTCGCCATCGCGCAGCGTAGTGTCAAAGAAAGTAATGCGAGGGTTATCCATGGAGTTCTCTTCTCCTGCAGATCCAAGCGTGAGATCCAACGGACAATGTTCGTCTTCGGAGATGAATAAGTCAAAGTTATAATTCTTTCTGTTATCATTAGTTTTTCTTATTGTATAAGCCAGAATATTTGGCCAGGCTATTTCCGGACATACATTCAGGAGACAAGTAAACCGATGGACTTCTTTCAGCTGGAAACGTTTCTGGCCGTGGCCCAGACGGGAAGCTTTTCCGCGGCGGCCATGCAGGTGCACCGGACACAGCCTGCCGTCAGCCAGATGGTGCGCAAACTGGAAGAGGAAATCGGCGAGCCGCTGTTTGATCGCTCCTCGCGCGACGGCATGCTCACTGACGCCGGCAAAGTCCTGGAAGAATATGCGCAAAAGCTGCTCAATCTGCGGCGCGAAGCGCGTGCCTCCATGGAAGAGCTGCGCCAGTTCCAGCGCGGCACACTGGCCATCGCAGCCAATGAATTTACCGCGCTTTATCTGCTGCCAGTGCTGGAAGAGTTTCGCCGCTTCTGCCCCATGATCAAGATCGCGGTGCATCGGTCACTGGCCAGCTCCATCACAGACCAGCTCGCCGCGCATACGGTTGAACTCGGTGTGCTCTCCTTCCGTCCGGAGAGTTCGCAGTTGCAATCAATCACCGTATTCTGTGACCAGTTAACGTTTGTGGTTCCGCCGCGTCATCCGCTGGCCAAAGCCAGGAGCGTGAGCATACGCCAGCTGGGCGCAGAATCTTTTGTAGCACACAACGTAGTCTCGCCCTATCGGCTCAAAGTGCAGGAGGCATTCAAACGGCACAAGACGCCGCTCAACATTGGCGTGGAAATGCCGACGATTGAAGCCATTAAACTTTTTGTGGCGTCAGGCAATGGCGTGGCGCTGGTTCCGGGCATTGCCGTGGCGCCAGAGCTAAAACGCGGCGAGCTGGTTGCCGTCGCAGTGAAAGAGCTGAAGCTGGAGCGCAAACTAAGGCTGGTCTATCGCAAAGGCGGACAACTCTCCCACGCCGCGCGCGCATTTTTGCAGGTAGCAGAATCCATCTGCGAAAAATTCAAAGGCCGATATCTATTCCAGCAGGAAAAATAGTCATCGCATTTACTTGGCTCTTCCCCCGTGCGCAGGCCGCTTTTCCAGAAGGCGGTCTTTTTCTTTGCCATGCTTTGAGGTGTATGCTTATTGGATGGATAAGAAACAGCCGCTAGATGAATCAAAGAACCGCTTTGCTGAAGTGATCCGGCAATCCAAAGAGCGCCGTGACGAGCTGAATAATAAAACCCGCAAGAAGCAGATGGAAGACGTTGAACTGCCTCCCCGGGACGAAGAAATTGTTGACACCAAGGAAGAAGAGCCTCCAGTTTAGTGGAGTTCCCCTTGGTTGAAAGCCAAAAGCAAAAGCGAACGACATGGATCATGCTGTCGTTCGCCTTCTGAGATTTGGCAGCAGTCTAGTACTTGGGCATGTTGGGATCGATACGGTCAGCCCACGCCAGGATTCCGCCAGCCAGGTTCTTGGTCTTGGTGAAACCGGCCTGTTGCAGAAAGCCCACGGCCCGCGCACTGCGAGCGCCGGAGCGGCAATGAATCACCATCTCTTTATCAGGATCCAGTTCACTTATGCGACGCGGCAGGTCGTTCAAGGGAATCAGCACGCCGTTGAGATTGCATATGTTGTATTCATGCGGCTCGCGGACATCCAGCAGTACAAAATCCTCTTTCGCGTCGAGACGCTTCTTTAATTCTTCCACACTGATTTCTGGCACGCCGTTGCTCACCGGTTTCTCCTGGCCGCGCAATCCGCAGAACTCTTCATAATCAATGAGTTTAGTCACAGTCGGGTTGGTTCCGCAAACCACGCACTCAGGATTTTTGCGCAGCTTGAGTTCGCGGAATTTCATGCCCAGCGCGTCCACCAGCAGAAGCCTGCCGATAAGCGGATTGCCGCTACCCATAATCAGCTTGATCGTCTCCGTAGCCTGAATCAGGCCGACCAATCCGGGAAGAATTCCCAGCACTCCACCTTCCGCGCAGGAAGGCACCAGCCCGGGCGGCGGCGGCTCTGGATACAAACAGCGATAGCATGGCCCATCTTTTGTGGCAAAGATACTGGCCTGGCCTTCAAAGCGAAAAATGGATCCATACACATTCGGTTTGCCGGTCATCACACAGGCATCATTCACCAGGAAGCGCGTAGGAAAATTATCTGTTCCGTCCACGATAATGTCGAAGTCGGCAAAAATCTCTAGCGCGTTCTCGCTGGTAAGTTTGGTGTTAAAAGTTTTGACATTTACAAACGGATTGATGGCCGCAATCTTTTCCTTCGCCGATTCCAGTTTCGGCCGCCCCACATCGCTGGTGAAGTGGATCACCTGACGCTGCAGGTTGGTGAAATCCACCACATCAAAATCCACCAGCCCAAGTGTGCCCACGCCGGCAGCAGAAAGATACAAAGCCAGCGGCGAACCTAAACCGCCAGTACCAATGCAAAGCACGCGCGCGGCTTTTAACTTCTGCTGGCCCTCCATGCCCACTTCCGGCATGATCAGGTGCCGGGAATAGCGGAGAACTTCTTCGTTATTCAGCGTGGGTAGCTCGTGCGGGGCAATGGTTGTGGCCATGGGAAAAATCCTTCCTTCAAAAGCAAAGTATTTAGAAGCCATCTCATAAATAGGTAAAACTTACATCGCTCTTTGTCGCCCCCCCGAATTTAGCGGACTTTTGAAAGTCCAAAACATGACGAGGGTATTTATGAGATGGCTTCTAGTAATAGATCAAAATGGTCTTGCATTGGGTGCGGAGAATTTTCATCCGCTAAGAAACAAACCTGCGAAACGGGAGTTAGCGGCCGGAGGCCCGCATGGAACATCGGGCCATTTTAGGCATGGGCCCTTGCGGCAATGAAGCAGATAAAATCACAAAACCATTATATCTCACGAGCGCGAACGCTCAGCGTTCCAGAGCTTAACGGCGCTTATGTGGCATAGAGCAGCGAGCGCTGGTTCGTCACAATCTCAATATTCTCCGGATGAAAACTCTTTCTGTCCTCTGACCCAATCAACACATAAGACGCGGTCGCAGTGGGCGTTCCATTCTCCACGCTGGTAATCACGTACGAGCAATCAAACCAATGGGCTTCCGCCAGGTCGGTGGAAGAGTATTGCGGCGAATGGTCCGGATGCGAATGGTAAAAGCCAAGAATGCTCTCGCCGCGGTTGCGGGCCAGCTTCTGCGCGGCCACTACCTGCTCAGGATGAATGCTGTAACGGTCAGCCGGAGAATCCACGCGCATGTTTTCGCAGGTCAGGGTCATGGAGACAGACCGGTGTCCATCCACTATATTGCCAAGCAGAATACCACAGCACTCGTGCGGGTAGCTGCGCTTGGCTTCCCAACGGATCAGGTCGTAGTCAGCCTTGCTGATAATCAACATCGGGGAAACATCTCCTGGGAAGTGGCGGCTTCACCAGTTAAATCCGGCAGTCAAATCAACCAAACAGCTTCAAAAACAGTGCATACGAAAGGGAGCCATCTTAGACGATCCAGCATGGAATTGCATCATTTCTGTACATTTTTTAACCAAATTTTGTCAGTTTGCACCAAGGGTGGAGCAGACATGCACTACAAAAAGTGCAAATTTGACTGACCGTTTAGGATTTTCGACTCCTCTCCTTCTCAAATACCTGCTCAAATTAATACCGCTCCAAATTTTTCTTGTTGACACCCGACAGGAGTCTTCGTCTATCCTATTGTCGACATCCGAGGGGAAGAGACGTTTCGAGGAGAACCATGGGAAACCAAATCGACCTGCTGCAAGGCACTTTGGATCTTTTGATCCTCAAGACGCTTGCACTAGAACCGATGCATGGCTGGGGCATCGCGCAACGCATCCAGCAGATTTCGAAAGACGTGCTGCAGGTTGGCCAGGGATCGCTTTATCCGGCGCTGCACCGCCTGGAGCAGCGCGGATGGATCGGCGCGGAGTGGAGCACCTCTGACAATAATCGTCGGGCCAAGTTCTATTCACTCACGCGCACCGGCAAAAATCAGCTGGAAAAAGAAATGGGCGAATGGGAGCGGCTCTCCGCGGCCATTGCGCTGGTATTGCAGCAAAGCTAACTGGTATTGCAGCTAAAAAGGAGCCAAGCCATGCTCAGAAAATTACGCGGACTCTTCCGCGGACAGAGCCAGGAAAATGACGCAAACGATGAATTGCGTTTCCATCTGGAAAAAGAAGTAGAGCAAAACATTGCCAAAGGAATGCCGGCGGAAGAAGCGCGGCGCCAGGCGATGATCGCTTTTGGCGACGTGCAGCAAACCAGGGAATCGCTGCATGAGGTGCATCGCGGCCGCCTGCTGGAATCCCTGCTGCAAGACGCTCGCTATGGCTGGCGCATGCTGCGGAAGTCTCCGGCGTTCACAATTATCGCTGTGCTCACGCTGGCGCTGGGTATTGGAGCCAACACTGCCATCTTTAGTCTGATTGATGCTGTTGCCTTTCGCCATATGCCAATTCCCGATCCTGAGCACCTTGTCTTTCTGGAGTGGCATGCGAATCATAGCCCGCAAACCAGGAGCTACTGGAGTTTTGGCGATTGTGAAGACAACAGTAATGGGCCCAATCCTGCCGGGTGCTCACTGCCATTGCCTTTCTTTAAAGATATCCAGAAGCAAAGCACGGTCTTTTCCCATGTGGCTGCTTACACGGGCTCTCAGCGACTTGATTTGAGCGGCAACGGGCCGGCGCGAATGATACAGAGCCAGTTTGTCTCCGGCGATTATTTTGGAACGATTGGTATTCACGCCCACATGGGGCGGCTGTTCAGTGAAAGCGACGATACTCCGGAGGCTTCACCCGTCACAATCCTGAATTATGGCTTCTGGCAATCAGCCTTTGGCGGCTCACCTTCTGTTATCGGCAGGACGATCCGGCTGAATGGCACGATTTTCACTATTATCGGCGTGACTGAGCCAAAGTTTGATGCGCTCACGCTCTCCGACAAGTTTGACATGTGGGTGCCCCTGACAAAACGTTCCTTTCTTGCCCCACAAATGGTAATGAATGCCGGGCGTGAAGAGATGGATTCATGGTGGCTGGTGCTTATTGCCCGCATCAAACCGGGGATTCCAGTCACGCAGGCGCAAGAGTCAATCTCTTTGTTGTTCCGCAATGAAATGATCCAGGGAAATAAACCCATATTCAAACCAGACAATGAGCCCCGCATCCGGCTGGGCACAGCTTCGCAAGGGCTTGGGGGCTCGCAGGAAGACGCCCTGCAGCCGCTTTACGTGATGATGCTCTGCGTAGGCGTGGTGCTTTTAATCGCCTGCGCCAACGTTGCCGGATTGTTGCTGGCCCGTTCCGCTGCCAGGCAAAGAGAAATGGCCGTGCGCCTGGCCCTGGGAGCAAAACGCGGAAGGCTGGTGTTGCAGATGCTCACAGAAAGTCTTCTGCTCTCCATGGCTGGCGGCGGGCTGGGTCTTCTGCTGGCCGTGTGGGGAGCACGTGCTCTTACAGCCATGGTCTCTGATCCCACGTCCAATCAGCCGGCATTTTCTCCTCATATAGATTGGCGAGTGCTGGCATTCACAGCGGGAATTTCAATCCTCACCGGCATCGTCTTTGGACTGGCGCCCGCGCTGCGCGGATCGGATATCGGCCTGACATCAGCTCTAAAGTCAGGCAGTGGAGGAAGCACCACGGCGTCCGGCGGCAGGCACCGCATCACATTGGGCGGAGCGCTCGTCGCCGTGCAGATGGCGCTGGCCATCGTGGTGCTGGTGACGGCAGGTCTTTTGACGCGGACGCTCAGCAATCTCAAAAACCTCAACCCCGGGTTTGACACTCATAACGTGCTGCTTTTCGGCGTCGATCCAAGACTGGCCGGATA
>DASXZE010000185.1:0-13105 GCA_036502105.1 Candidatus Angelobacter sp.
TGCTGATGTCCGACAAATCCAACGTCATGACCTTTGCCGGCGGCCTCTGGCAGCGCGTCTTCAAGATCGTGGCCGCTGAGTATCCCGAAATCCAGACGCAGCATATGTACGTGGACGCGCTTTGCATGCACATGGCCATCAACCCCAAACAGTTTGACGTGATCGTAACCAACAATATGTTTGGCGACATTATTACCGACCTGGCCGCTGCCCTGCAGGGTGGCCTGGGCATGGCCGCCAGCGGCAACATCCATCCCGGCAAGACTTCAATGTTCGAGCCAGTACACGGCTCAGCGCCGCCATTCGCTGGAAAAAATATTGCGAATCCTGTGGGCGCAATCTCCACCGCAGCCATGATGCTCGATCATCTGGGCTTCGCCAAAGAAGCCGAACGTATCAATCAGGCCGTGCTCGCCGCCGTGCAGCAAAAGAAAACAACCGCAGACATCGGAGGGAGCCTGGGAACTAAAGAGGCGGCGGAATGGATAGCCAATTCTTTATCCCGACCCTGAGCGAAATGAACGGAGAGGGAATCCTATAAGCTAAAAATTAATTTCTTAAGCAGTACAACAAAGCGCTAAGGGCTAGCAGCTCAAAACGCACGGGTAGCCATACTTCAGTAAAAACTTTAGTGCTTCATCTCTGGAATTTTTCTTTTCGCAAAATCTTTTCAGCAATTCCGTATTTTCCATATTTGCCATCAACCTATAATTTGCTATTCTTCTCATGCGTAGGAGTAACGCCCAATGAAATGCATCCATCAAATATCGGTGCGGCTGCTGACTAGACCTGAACCAGGTCTTGATAGCCTGTGGGCGTTCAACTATTTCTCCAAATAACCTCCCAGGCGCGTCAATCCTACGCAAATTGACTTACAACCTGAGCCAAGTTGCAAGCTATTGAGCCTGCTAGCCTAACCTTGATCTTAAGCCATATCTATACCTATCGCTGGGTGGCGAAAGCTGCGGTTACTTCGACTGTAATCGACAAAACGCCGTAGCTGCTAGTTCCCCCAGCTTGAGGCGCTTAGCGGGCGTGAGCGTAGCGGGAGCCCGCTGCCGAAATCCTGAGCGTAGCGAAGGAACTCACTTAGCGGCACGATGAGTCGTGCCTGAAAACTAGACAAAAATAGTGAGGCCGGCTAGCGCGCCGAGCCGCATGCATCAGGTGCTGAATTATGTTGAGTTTAACTTTGTCGCAGAGCGGTGTTGGAGCGGAGCGACAGAAACTTTGGAGCAGGAATAGTTAACACCCTGCTCCTTGTCGAGCAGTAGACGTTGGAACAGGCTTCATCGGTGGTGTAGATCAGGGTTAATCACCTGTCCGTAGGTGCGGGTATGACTGAGCTATCGGTCGCGATAAGAGCGATAGCGAAGTCATAGTAACCCCGCCAGCATCTCGAGTGCCGTAGTTTCAAGCTAGAACAACGGACCACTACACTCTGGTCAATTGTTCCCCGCTTGGAGTTTGTGTCCAGCGTTGGCTGCTTGTACGAATACTTTCGTAGAGACGCAAGATGTTATGTCTCTACTGTTCAATATTGCCGGTGGTGTAGACATGGGTTACTTCAATTGGTAGAGCGCCTGCAATTTTGCAGGAGGTAGCGGGTTCGATTCCCGTCGCCAGTCATTTGATTGGCGTAGCAAAACCTCAGGTCGCCGGTTCCCCGGCAAAGTTTTTAAACGGGCATGTTGCCCCCAGACTCCGGCCACGCCGGTTAGAAGAAGTTATATATGCTTCACATCTTGAAGAGCATTTTGACCAGCCAGAACCAATTTGCCTCTGGCGGGCTGCTGCTGATGATCATCGGAGGCATCAGCGTCTGGCTGCGGGCGATACCAGCAAAAATCTGGGACGTGATCGTTCGCCAGACCACCATGGTGGTCACCGTAAAAGACGATGATGCCGCCTTTACCTGGGTAAAGGAATGGTTTCTGGAGCAGAAGTTTCTCAAGCGTGTTCGCCATGTGGACCTGGATACCACGCTGCGCAATGAGAGGATCTCCATGCTGCCGGCGCCGGGAAAGCACCGGTTCTGGCTTGGCAACAGGCCTTTTGAAGTGTGGTTCACGCGCACTGAGAATACGCGTGAAAGAACCGGCCGGCGGCTTGAGGCTTTTACCTTCCGGACGATCGGCAGAAACCGTGCCTGTCTGCAGGGCTTTGTAAACGATGTTGTGCAGTGCCACCTCAGGCGGCAGGGAGTGCAATCGTACTTGTATGTGTACAACGACGGGTGGGATTGCGTTTGCAGTTACTCGGCGCGCCTGCTGGATTCAGTGGTTTTAGAGCCGGGTGAAAAAGAGTATCTGCTGCAGGACATCGCGCAATTTCGCGGGTCGAAACAACGATATGAGCGTCTTGGCGTTCCTTACCATCGTGGCTATTTGTTTTATGGGCAGCCGGGGACGGGCAAGACTTCACTGGTGTCAGCTCTGGGAGCGCACTTCGGGCTTTCCGTCTACACCATCAACCTGTCAGAGTTCAATGATCGATCTCTGATGAGCGCAGTCAATGAAGTGCCGCGGAACTCTGTCCTGTTGTTTGAAGACATTGATTGCATGCAAAGCAGCCAGTCTCGTGCGGAAAGCAAAGGCGAGCCGGCAAAGGACTTAAAGCAGAACGCAGCCGCCGGGAGTGGAATTACACTCTCGGGTTTGTTGAATGTTCTGGATGGCTTCCTTGCGCCTTCTGGTGTTTTGTTTGTAATGACAACCAACCACGCGGAAAAGCTGGATCAGGCGTTGCTGCGTCCGGGAAGAATTGACTACAAGCTGTATTTGGGAAGCGCGAGCGATCACCAGAAGTTGGAACTGTATCGCCGTTTTTTTCCAGACGCGCCGGAGAGGGAAGCTCGAGAGTTTGTCGAGGCTTCACGATCTGTAGAAACCATGGCTGAGTTTCAAGGCCTTCTTCTGGCTTTGGAGCAGGAAGAAGGCTGCTTGGATCTGGTGGCAGCAGGTTAAAAATCGCGCAGCAAATGCTGCCTTAAAAAAATAATTCCGTTGCGACCCTTGCGCCCATTGCGGTCAAGCGCGTTGCAACGCTGCAACACTTGAGAGGTGAAACATGGCCCGTTTGAATGTATTGAACTTGAGCGGAATTCCCTGGGCAAAGTCGCTGATAAAGCGCACGCATGAGGGTGCTCCGGCAAAGCATGTCTCTGCTGAGCAGCAACTGCGGCGCTCGGTGCTGGCCTGCATGCTGTGGGAGAACCAGTTCTATCAGGATGGCGTCGCGATTGCCGGACGCATCCGCGAGCTGGTGCCCAAGGTCGCCGCAGAGAAAGTTGCTGCGCTGGCGGTTGAGGCGCGCGAGAAGATGAAGCTTCGTCACGCTCCGCTCTTGCTGGTGCGTGAGATGGCGCGGCTGGCAACGCACCGCCAGCTTGTCGCCGAAACTTTGTTTCGCGTCATCCAGCGTGCTGACGAACTTTCTGAGTTCGTGGCGCTCTACTGGAGCGAAGGCAAGCAGCCGCTTTCCGCGCAGGTAAAAAAGGGACTGGCTGCGGCCTTCACCAAGTTTGACGAGTACGCGCTGGCCAAGTACAACCGCGCGTCTCCGGTCAAGCTGCGTGATGGGCTCTTTCTCTGCCACGCCAAGCCCGTGGACACCGCGCAGGCTGAGCTATGGAAGCGGCTTGTCGCAGATGAGCTGGCAACGCCCGACACTTGGGAGGTTGCTCTCTCCGGCGGCGCCGATAAGCGCGAGGCATGGGAGCGTCTGCTGGAAGAGAACAAGCTGGGCGCGCTGGCACTGTTGCGGAACCTGCGCAACATGGCGGAAGCCAAGGTCAGCGAGCCGCTGATTGCCGCCGGCCTGGGACGCATGAAGACCGAGCGCGTGCTGCCGTTCCGTTTCATTGCTGCTGCGCGTTATGCGCCGCAGTGGGAGCGCGAACTGGAGCAGGCCATGTTCCGGGCTTTGAGTTGCAAGAGCGAAGAAGGGAACGGCAAGAGTGGGGAAGGGAATGGCAAGAGCGGAGAAGGCGTGAGCCGTCTGCCGGGTAAGACCGTGTTGCTGGTGGATGTCTCCGGCTCAATGGACGCGCCACTGTCTCGCCGTGCGGAGATGCGCCGCAATGACGCTGCTTACGGGCTGGCGATCTTGCTGCGTGAAATCGCAGAGCAGTGCAGTGTCTATACCTTCTCTGACAAGCTGGTGCGCGTGCCGTCACGCCAGGGCTTTGCCTTGCGTGACGCGCTGAACGCCAGCCAGCCACACAGCGGAACGTATCTGGGCCGTGCGTTGAGTGAGTTGGACGAGAAGTATGACCGAGTGATCGTGATTACTGACGAGCAGTCACATGACGCTGTTCCCAACCCGCGGACGCGTGGCTACGTGATTAACGTGGCCAGCTTCCAGAACGGCGTGGGCTACGGCAAGTGGACGCATATTGATGGCTGGAGCGATTCGGTGATCGAGTACATCCGTGAAGCCGAGCCAACGCTCGAGTAATCTCGTACTGGCAGTGGGGCGATCTTCGGAAACGAGGGTTGCCCTGCTTTTATTTTCCCAAAAAATAAAACCTTTGAAACACAGAGGAACGGAGGGAGCAGAGGAATTAAAGAATGTTTGAAAAGCCAATTTAAATTTCCTCCGTTTCCCCTGTTCCTCTGTGTTTCAAAGGTTTTCTTTTTGGTTTGTTGTTACCATGAATACGGAGCCGCTGTTCCATATATCTTTCATGAAAAAGCTTTCTATCCTCTTACTGGCAACACTGCTTTTCTTCATACCGTTTGGTTTCGCGCAAGCGCCGCAACCTGCCGCCACTCCGTCACCGCAGGCCAGCCAACCGGCGGAGCCGCAAGCCACGCCGTCGCCCAATCGGGTTGAGGTTGAGCCGGTTGAAGAAAAAGACCACAAGATCTCGCCGGAAGAGGCCAAAGAGCTTTTCAACTCGGTCGATGAGATTCTGAGCTTTGCCAGCAAAGACAGCGGGCTGCCCATCAAGAAAAAGGTCAAGCGGACCATCGTGAGCCGCGAGCAGGTGGAAAAGTATATTGGCGAAAGCTTCAAAGACGATGCCAGCCGCATCCGCTTTGAGCGCTCTGAGCTGGTACAGAAAAAATTTGGGCTGCTGCCGCGACAGTTCGACCTGCATAGTTTTTTGATCAAGCTGCTGGCGGAACAAGTCGCCGGCTATTACGACGAGAAGACGCGCACCATGAACCTGCTGGACTGGAATACCCCGGAAGTCCAGAAGCCGGTGATGGCCCATGAGCTTACACATGCGCTCCAGGACCAGAGCTTCAACCTGGGCAAGATGAGCAAGCATGAAGAAGAGATTGAAAAGCGCGGACTGAGCGATCTGGTTGCGCTGGTCCAGAATGACGAAGAGTCAACCTGCCGCAGCGCCATTCTGGAAGGACAGGCCATGATCGTGATGCTGGATTATGTGCTTTCGCCGGAAGGCCAGAGCGTGGAAAAAATGCCGAAGGTTGTGGACATCATGCAGTCATCCATGGACAAGAGCCGCGATAGCCCGGTGTTTGACAGTGCTCCGCTGCTCTTGCAGGAGCAGCTTTCATTTCCGTATCGCCAGGGGATGAAGTTCATTCGCGACTTGCTCGTATCTGGCGGAAAGCCGCTGGCTTTTAACGGCGTGCTGGCGCGTATGCCGCAGACCACGCGCGAGATCATGGAGCCCAGGGAATATCTTGCCCATCACGTGATACCGCCGCTGTTACTGCCGGACTTCAGCTTTCTTAAAAAAGAATATGAGCCGTATGATGCCGGCGCCATGGGCGAGTTGGATGTAAACATTCTCTTGCGCGTTTATGCCGACGAGACGCTGGCCAATAAGCTCACACCCGAATGGCGCGGCGGATCGTACTATGCCGCGGGACGCAAAGATGCCAAGCCTCCGAACAAAGATTCCAGCGCTCATATCGGACTCTTTTATGTATCCAAGTGGGCGACCCCGGAAGCCGCACAGGATTTTGCCAAAGCCTATGCCGAGGCGCTACCCAAGCGTTATGAGTCTCTGCATCGCGACACCAGCCACGCATCGACTCCAGGGCTGGACCAATTCACCAGCGCCGACGGCCCTATCTTTATTCAGCAGACAGGCAACACCGTTGTGGCCGTGGAAAGTTTTGGTGAAGACGTGGCAAAGCAGTTGATTGCAGCTGGGTTGAAGCAGGCGCAGGATACTCCAACGCAAGAACAGACAAAACAAGCGCAATAACAAAGGGCAAATGACACAACCGACAAATAGCGCAAACAGAAGATAGCGCCAAATAAGATTTTTGCCAATGAAGGTTTTGCTTTTCCGATACCGGCGATCTCGGCGATTCACCCAGCGATTGATTCAATCGCCTGCACTTCATCCGGCAACAACGTGACTTCAACGCTGGCCAGATCTTCTTTCATATGCTCAGCATTGGTGGTTCCAGTCAGCGGCAGCATTCCCACGGCGCGGGCAAAAGCAAATACAATCTGGATCGCAGTGGCCTTGGCGCGTGTGGCAATTTTGTTGACCGCCGGATGCCGCAGAACATCCACGTTGGCCGTGAGCAGAGAAAATCCCTGATAAGTAATTTTGCGCTCGTTGCACAAGGCGCGGACATCGCGGTCCCAGCCCAGCCGCGCATAGCAGCGGTTCTGCACAAACGCCGGCGGTTCCGCGTGGGCCTTAGCCATCTGTTGCAGATGGCTCAACCCTACGTTGCTCACTCCCAGCACGCGTGTACGTCCAGCGTCGCGCTCCCGGATCATCGCCTGCCAGGTTTCAAAATCAGCCGGAGTCCAGTCAGAGCGTGAAGAGGGTCCGTGCAGGACGTAGCTATCCACGTAGTCGGTTCCCAGATGTTCGAGCGAACTAGCCATGGATTGCGCCACCTGATCACTGAGACTTGCCGCCGGATCATACGGCAGCCGATGGTCCTGTCCGGGCTGCGAGGTAAACTTCGTCTGCAGAAAAAGATCGGCCCGCGTGACGATTCCCGCACGATACGCAGCCGCCAGCCCCTCACCCACGGCCGCTTCAAAATAATGTTTGCGCTGGTTGGCCGTATCAATGCCGCGAAAGCCCGAACGGATCGCCAGCGCAGTCAGCGCCGCCGTGCGGTCTTCTTTCCAGGCGGTGCCGTAGAGGAAGCCGGGGGTGGAAGCAGATGGTGTAGTTGGCATGCAATATTCTACGTTGCTTCTTGAGTTAGCTCCCAAACACGACAGCCCAGCTCGCCTTCAGCAAGAGCACCCTATATGCTCTGCCTTCGGTTGAAGCTGGGCCGCGGTTTAACGCCGATGTTTTTTAGTACTACCAGTACATGACGGAAACTTTATTCAGCCATGTGCTGAAACTATCCATCTTTGAATCGCCGTCCATCTGGAAGGCGACGTTCAATTCGTGCACGCTGGACGGCTCAGAAGGATACGTGCGGTTGACGTAGTGCGTTACGCCGTCATAAGTGAAGCCGACGTAAATCACCTGGTTGGCGGTGCGCTTGAATTCCCAGGTCAGGTGGTGCCATACGAAAGCTGTGGGAGCAGAGCAGGCAACGCCGGTAGTGAGCCAGTTGCCGGAGGCATTGCCCCAGACATCCCAGTGGCCCGCGCCTGCGGTCTTGATGTTGCATTGCGTGCCAAAGATGAAACGCTGGCTGCCGATGGCCTGGTTCATATCAAATTCCAGGGCCTGGGCCGCCTGCGGAGCCGTCAGGTAGAAGTACACGTCATACTTGAGATTGGTGGCGGTATTTTGCGCGCCTAGCTGCTTCCACCACAGTACGTCAGAGTAAGGAGTGGCGCCGCTGATGTTGAACTTGGTCGAGTGTCCGTCCAGGGAAGGTGAAGCCTGGTTGGCAGCCATTGAATAGGTAGCCACCGGTCCGCTTGCGCCGATTCCCGCGCATACGGTGCAGCTGTCCCACGCGGGCATCTGCTCAATATTGCTGATGGTAACGGCGTTCGCTGGCGGTGTTGGCAAGCCAGCTGTCGGAGGAGCGGGAGTTGGCGTAGGCCCCGGTGCTGCTGTGCCAACTTTTAAAACCAGAGCCTGCTTATAAACGGTTCCCTTGGAATCCCAGGCCTGAATCACTACGTTGTGCGTAGCGGCAGACATGGCGACGGAAGCGTTGATCTTGGCCGTGCTCGTCAGATATACGCTTACGTTATCAACATAAATGCGCATTGCAGTGACAGGTGAGGTCGATGTTGCCGACGCTACGAAATGGACTGGTGACCCAACGGTTGACCCGGCCGCAGGAGATTGAACAGCGACTCCTGCGAATGATGAAGCGGCCAGAGCAAACATTGCGGTCAGCAAATAAAATGATTTTTTCAAAACGGTGACCCTCCAAGGGACTTAACAATTCTTGACTGATGAGAGAATCGTCGAAATCCAGAGCTGGACGTATCAGGCGATCACTTAGTTCTCATCAGGTTTGGCCTTAGGTAGCCACACACAGGTGCAACACAGGTACATAGGCAGGGACATGCCCCAAATGTTGTGAGTAGCTGGATTCAGAAAATGGGATATTTTCTCTCTGATTCATCGTGAACGCGATGAATATAGGCTTGGCATTGTTCATGGCCTATTTTTTCGACTGAACCGCTTACGGATCCAGAGCTGAATCCGGTGAACGCCGTAATTCGTTATAATCGGAGACCAACCTACTCAAGGAGACGCACTTTGCAACAAGCAGAAATCGGCATTATGGGCGGCAGCGGGCTGTATTCCATGCCCGGACTTACGGACATCCGTGAGGTCACAGTTCAAACTCCGTTCGGCGAATCGTCGGACGCCTACGTGCTGGGCACGCTGGAAGGACGCAAGGTGGCGTTTCTGGCCCGCCATGGCCGCGGACATCGCATCCTGCCCACCGAAATTAACTATCGTGCCAACATTTATGGCATGAAAGACCTGGGCGTTGAGCGCATTCTGTCTCTCTCCGCCGTTGGCTCGCTCAAAGAAGAGCACAAGCCTACTGACTTTGTAATTCCTGACCAGTTTATTGATCGCACAGTGCACCGTATCTCCACTTTTTTTGGACACGGCATTGTGGCGCACGTGGCGTTTGGCGATCCTATCTGCCCGGAAGCCGCTGAAGCGTTTACGCAATCCTGCAAAGATATTGGCGTGGTCGGCAAAAAGGGCGGAACGTACATCTGCATGGAAGGTCCGCAGTTTTCTACCCGAGCGGAATCCAATATGTATCGGAGCTGGGGCGCGGACGTAATTGGCATGACCAATTTGCAGGAAGCCAAGCTCTGCCGTGAAGCCGAAATTTGCTACTCCACCTGCGCCATGGTCACGGACTACGATTGCTGGCGTGAAGGCCATGAAGATGTAACCGTGGACCAGGTTCTGAAAGTAGTGCGTGAGAATGCTGAAAATGCGGCGAAGGTTGTGAAACATGCCATCGCTATCATGCCCAAAGAGCGCAAATGCGCCTGCGGTTCAGCCATGAAATACGCCATCCAGACGGACAAAGATAAGATTCCCGCAGCCACGCGGCAGAAGCTTGCGTTGTTGCTGGATAAATACCTGGGCAAAGTCCAGGAGGCAAAAGCTTAGCCAGCGCTTCCATGACCGATGCCACACGACGTGACCTTTTCTGGCTCACGAGAATTACTGCCGTCATTTCTTTGGGCGCCCTGATCTTTTATTACCATCAGGGCGCTCTCCTTCTTTATGGTGACGCCGTTGCCCACATTAACATTGCGCGCCGCGTCTTTGATTCGCGCACGCCCAGCCTTTTGCAGCTAGGCACCGTGTGGCTACCGCTGCCGCACCTGCTGGATATTCCATTCATTGTGAATGACCACCTGTGGCAGTCTGGTTTGGGTGCTTCTGTTCCGTCGATGATCGCGTATGTTGTGGGCACGCTTGGTGTGTTCCGGCTGGTGCGCGGGTTGGCGTCACGCAGTGCAGCGTGGATTGCGGCACTGGTCTATGCTCTGAATCCGAATCTTATTTATATGCAGGCCACCGCCATGACGGAGTCACTCTATCTCGCCTTCTTTGTCTGGTCGGCGGTGTATTTTGCAGAGTCTGTGCGTGACGCGCGAGAGAACGCGGAGCGAGCGGGCAAGTCGCTAAAGAAATGCGGACTCATGGTTTCCGCCGCCATGCTCGTCCGCTATGACGGCTGGTTTCTGGCTGCGGTGATTGCAGCAGCGGTGCTGGGTGTTCTCTGGCGGCAGCGGCTCTTTACTCCGGCACTGCGCAATGGCTTTGCCACTTTTATTCTGCTTACCGGACTTACCGGCGCGCTCTTTCTTGCGTACAACTACTTTGTTTTTGGCAACGTGCTGGAGTTCGCCAACGGCCCCAACTCGGCCCACGCCATTCAAGAGCGCAGCAAGACCGCAACCATGCCCACCTATCCGGGTGAGAATTCTCTCCGTGACGCGACGCTGCAATTTCTAAAGACTTCCAGGCTCAACGTGGCCAATGACCGTTATGAATCGTGGATGTTTACCACGACTCTCGTCGCGCTTCTGGCAGCGGTCTATTTCTCGCGTCGCTATCTGAGTTGGGCGATTTTATTGGCGCCGGTGCCGTTTTATATTTTGTGCATCGCGTGGGGCAGCGTGCCTATTTACCATCCGGATTGGTGGCCTTTCAGCTATTACAATGTCCGCTACGGATTGCAGTTGTTGCCGGCGATTGCCGTTTTCTTCGCGCTGGCCTGTGAGTTTCTTGGCAATTTTGTTTCTTTCAGGCGTGTAAGCATGGCAGCAGCGCTGCTGATTGCTGTGAGCTATTTTTCCGTCTGGCAAAATACGCCTATCTGCCTGCGGGAAGCCCAGGCCAATGGCAGGGAACGTCTGGCCTTTGAACAACAACTTGCAGACGCGCTGAAGTCGCTGCCCAAATCGGCTAGTCTGATGATGGAATGCAGTTCGCATCCGGGTGCTATGCAGATGGCGGGAATCCCGTTTAAGCGCGTCTTGCGTGAGAGCAATCATCCGGCGTGGGAAAACGGCCTGGCGCAGCCTGCGCAGGCTGCGGATTTCATCATCGCCTTTCCCGGAGATGCCGTGGCCCGTGCGGTCAGCCGCTTTCCGCAGGGGCTTGAGCCCGTTGCCACAATCGGCACTCCCTTGCAGCCAAAAGCTTTGATCTATCGCGCAACCCACTGATAATGGTCAGAAGGCCCACGGTCGCATATAGAAGATCGGATCTAAGAGTGCCGGGCCGTAATTATCAATGAATACGTTGAGCTTCATTTTGCCGCATATATCGCTGGCTGACCTGGTTTCAAAAACCATGGTGCGGCTTACCCTGTCCGCTTTTCTTGGTGGAATCATCGGCCTGGAGCGCGAGATCAACCGCAAGCCGGCCGGTTTGCGCACCAATATGTTTATCTGTTTCGGCTCCGCCATGTTCACCATTCTTTCCACTGAGCTCGCTTCTGAATGGGGTATTGGCGATCACACGCGCATTGCCGCGCAGATTATTCCCGGCATCGGCTTTATTGGCGCGGGGTCCATTCTGCATTCCAAAGGTGGCGTAAGCGGACTCACGACGGCAGCCACGCTCTTTGTGGTGGCGTCCATTGGCATGGCGTGCGGCGGCGGCCTTTACTTGCCGGCGATTTTTGCCACCATGCTGATGTATCTGGCGCTGCATGTGCTTGGCATTCTGGAGCGCCGCTTTAACCTGAAGCCGCTGCTGATGAATTACATTATTGTTTCAGAAAAGTCGGCGGACGAACTGGTGGCGGAGATCAACTCTATTCTGGAAGACCAGAATAAAGGGATGCACGGCGTTCGCCTCAGCCGGAGCAACGGCAAAGAACGCGTGGTTTTCAGCGTGGAAGGAACGCACAGCGAGCACAAGACGCTGGCCAATAAATTCCGCCTGTCAGACGATCTGAGGAATTTTGAAACCGTTGCTGGAATTGAAACCGACTAGATGAACATCCCTTTTACCAAAGCCTCTGCCTGCGGCAATGATTTCCTGATTATCGATGGCGCTGTGGCTCCCGCAGATTTAGCTGAATTCAGCCGGCGCATTTGTGATCGCCACAATGGCGTGGGCGCAGACGGTGTGGAGTGGCTCTTTCCCACCCAGGATGCTGACATGCATGCGCGCCTGATCAATGCCGATGGCAGCGAAGCGGAAATCTCCGGCAATGGGACGCGCTGTGTCGCAGCATACATGGTGAGCAATGGGCACGCGGGCAAGATTGCGATCCGCACTGGCGCAGGTGTGAAGCATTGCGAGTTGGTTGCGCGAGAAGAGCACAGCTTTGAATTTGAGATGGAGATGGGCAAACCGCAAGTGGGCGATGACTTTTCTCTTAAAGTGGCTTTTGGCCAAGTGCGGGGGACGCCGGTATCCATGGGCAATCCGCACTACGTTATTTTTGTGGATGAGTTCTCTCCGGACTGGCAGAGCCAGGGCGCGGAGATTGGCCGGCAGAGTAATTTTAAAGAGGGAGTGAACGTGGAGTTTGTCCGCGTGACCGGCGTAAATGAGATTGAAGTGCGCTTTTATGAGCGCGGTGTGGGCGAAACACAGTCATCGGGCACAGGTTCTTGCGCTTCCGCGGTAGCGGCAATTGCCGGTGGCCGTGCCGCTTCTCCTCTGAAAGTGCATGCGCCGGGCGGCACGCAGATTGTGCGCTGGGCAGGCGGCAATGTTTTTCTGCGTGGACCGGCTCAGCTGGTCTGCCGGGGAGAATTTCTTGGCTAGCGCAAAAATTATCCAGCCGCCGGCATTGCGCAAAGGCGACAAGATTGGCGTGCTGGCTCCGGCCAGCAGCTTTAACCGCGGAGATTTTCTTTCCGGTTGTGAGCGCCTGCGTGAGATGGGCTACGAGCCGGTGTATGCGCAGGACATTTTTGAGCGCGATCTTTATTTTGCCGGAACGGTCGAGCGGCGCACGCGCGAGTTCAACGGACTCTGGCAGCGTGAAGACATCGCCGCGTTGATCTGTGTCCGCGGCGGCTACGGCAGTAACTATCTGCTGGAAAAACTTGATTACACAATAATGGCGTCGCGGCCAAAGATTCTACTTGGCTGCAGTGATATTACTTCTTTGCTTACAGCCATCACCGACCGCACCGGTTTGGTTACTTTTCACGGGCCAATGGTCGCCAAAGATATTGCTGGCGAAACGCTTGAACTCTCTAGCTGGAGCAGTGC
>DASXZE010000186.1:0-3399 GCA_036502105.1 Candidatus Angelobacter sp.
GAAGGAGTTTTTGTCCAACCGGTCCGCCAAAAAACCGGATCATCTCGTCCACATCGGATTTAGAGAGATGCCGCCTATAGATCGGCACCATTGCTTCCACCATCTCATCCATGGGCAGGCCGCCGACCGCGTCCTCAACCATGCCGTTCAGTGCTTCCAGTTGCTTCGGTGTCGGGTCCGGCACGCGTTCACGGAAGCTCCGCTCGGCGCTCTGTTTCATCGCCTGTTGCATCCCGTCCATCAGTGTAACCATCATTTTGCGGACCTGAAGCAGGTCCAGCAGCGTCATCACCTGGTCATGGGTCGGCGCATCTGCCGGAAAAACCTCAACTTTAGATTTGGCCTGGGCTGCGGCCTCTGCCACGCTCTGCTGTGCAAATACTGGTGCGGCAACCGCAAGTAATACTAAAAGCAGCAAACCTCTGCAGCGCATATTCGATCTCCTGATTTTCGGGAAATTAAGAATCGCACATCTTCTATCTGAAAGCTATAGTAAAAGTCGTTCCCAATCCCCGCCGAGATAGTAGCGATACCTATAGTTTCCGGAAGCTCTTACTTCGCCCGTGGATGCGTCTTATCATAGACTTCCATCACGTGCGTTATCGATAACTGCGTATACTTCTGTGTAGTCGCCAGCCGCTCGTGACCCAACAGCTCCTGTATGGCCCGCAGGTCGGCGCCTTCGGTCAACATGTGCGTACCGAAAGCATGCCGCAAAGTATGGGGATGGATATCCGGCGGCAGTCCCCTTGAGACAGCAATCCTTTTCACGATCCGTCCCACGCTGCGTGTTGTGAGCGGCCCGCCCCGCTGATTGATGAACAGCCGGCGCGTGTTCTTGCGCGTTGCTTTCAGCACTTTCTGCCGCGCCTCTCGATAGGCTGCCAGCGCTTCCGCAGCCGCGCCTTCCAGCGGAACGTAGCGCTGCTTCTTCCCTTTGCCACGAATCAGGATCACACCGTTCGCTTCTTCAATATCGCCCAGTTCCACGCTCACCAGCTCTGAGTTGCGCAGCCCGCAGCCATACAGCAGCTCGAAGATTGCCCGATCACGCTCAGGAAACGCGGCGCTCTCCGGCATTTCGGTATTCAGCAGGCCGTTGATCTCTTCCATTGTAGGCACGCGCGGCAGCCTCTTGGGTAGCTTCGGTGATGACACCAGTTTGGCCGGGTTTTGGGCAACAATGCCCTCTCGGCCCAGCCATTTATACATCGACCGCAAGGCCGCAAGCGCCCGCGCCACCGAAACTTTGCTCAATCCGCAGCCATGCAGGTGCGAAAGAAATCCACGGATGGCGATATGGTCAATCTCTTTCCATTGCGCTTCCGGACCTAAGTATTCCGCAAAGCGGTCCAGTTCATTGCTATATGCGCGCAGTGTATGCGCCGATGCATTGCGCTCTCCGCGCAGCGAATCCAGAAACTTGCCGATTCCGCGCTGAATCTCCGTGCTCGCCCGGTTTTCCTGCTGCTTCATGGCTTCCCCGTTGTGCCGCTTCTTTTTCCCCGTGGATGAAAGTCGCGATATACCTTCTTCAACCTGTCCAGCGCCACATGCGTATAGATCTGGCTGGTAGAAATGTCGGCATGTCCCAGGATCGTCTGCACTGTCCGCAAATCCGCGCCATTTTCTACCATGTGTGTGGCGCAACTATGACGCAGCATATGCGGGCTGGCGTGCCTGCCCGATGCCGAAGCATTTTTCACCATCTGCCATACCCGTTGCCGCGATAGCTTGCCGCCGCCACGCCGCACAAAAAGCATGGAAGAAATTTTTCCATTCAGCAGCGCCACCCGGCCGTCGGCAAGATATGCGCTTATTCGCTCCTGCGCGGCTTTTCCAATCGGGACAATCCGCTCCTTGTCACCCTTGCCCCGCACCAATATGTAGCCAAGTTCCAGCTTCAAATCTTCCAGCTTCACGTTGATGATCTCAGAAACCCGCATCCCGCCCGCGTAAAATACCTCCAGCATGGTCTGGTCGCGTTGCGCCAGCGCCACAGAAAGTCGGGAATCGCCCGCCTGCCCTGCCGACTCCATTATTGAATCAATCTCGCTCGGAGCCAGCGACTTTGGCAGCACCTTCCATTGCTTTGGCGAGTCGATGTCCAGGGTTGGGTCGTGCTTGATGATCCGGTCCAGCAGCAGGTATTTGTAAAAGTGCCGCAGCGTGGACAGCTTCCGCGCCACCGACCTATCTTTTACTCCGTTCGCAAACAATTGGCTCAAGAATGCGCGGATATCTTCCCGCCGCGCCTGCGCCAACTCCCGGCGATGCGCTGCAAGAAACTCCGCAAGCTGAATCACGTCAGATTTGTAGGCGCCCACTGTCAACGGTGTCAGCCCTTTCTCCACTTTCAAGTAGTCAAGAAAGTTCTTCACCATCAGATCATCACGATCATCGCTCTTTCGCTTGTTATCAGACCCCATAATCTTCAGTATCCTGCCTGCCGGTTCTCCGGCAAATAGCTCTGCTGGTTCCGATTGCTGTTGAATGCAATTCTTTGCGTCGTTGTCTTTCGGCAGTAAAGATTGCCCTAACTTCTATTCCCATCCGCGTCCATCCGTGTTAATCCGCGGTAAAAATGTTTCTTCGACCTCTCCCGATCAGCCACCCCACCCGGCCTTATTAACAGGTCGTATTACAAACAAAGCACTTCCTCTATTCGACCCAGGCGTCATCTTTGGGCCACGCTTGCGCCACCCAAGGGCCACGCTTGGGCCACCCCAATCCCAGACCCAGTCGGCAGAGGGTCGCAAACTTGTCCCAAGCACAAAACGCAACGGTTTCCCGTTGCGCGGCTGTGACAGATCGCTCCTGTCAACTCTTAATATAGCGAATACAAAACGAATAAATCAACTAAAATCGGCGGAAAGAAAAACTATTGCGCTACCTGGGATTTTCTCTGTGTCTCCGCCGTCAGCGATGAAACCAGGGCTTATCCAGGCGTAAAAGTCCTCGTGTGAGAATAGAGCATGCCCAACGCTCAACCGGCCATTCCTGATTTTCTTTACGGCACCGCCTGGAAAGAAGCCCGCACCCCCGCCTTGACCGAACTCGCCATCCGCTCGGGCTTTCGCGCCATCGATACTGCCAACCAGCGCCGCCACTACTTTGAAGCCGGTGTTGGAGAGGGGTTGGCGGCTGCATATGCCGCAGGCTTCGTCACACGCGCCGATCTTTTCCTTCAAACAAAATTCACCTATCAGGCAGGCCAGGACCATCGCCTGCCCTACGATCCTGCCGCAACGCTTTCCGTCCAGGTGGCGCAGTCAATGGCCAGTTCGCTCAAGCATCTCGTCACTGACCACGTGGACAGCTTTGTTCTTCACGGCCCCTCTTCGCACTCTCAATGGACCACAGAGGATTTTGAAACCTGGCAGGCCATGATCAAAGAAC
>DASXZE010000187.1:0-9000 GCA_036502105.1 Candidatus Angelobacter sp.
TGATATTTTTGTGAACAATGCCGGCTTTGGATTGAATGACGCAGTGGCTGATATGGACATGGTGGAATTCCGGCGCATGTTTGATACGAATTTGTTCGGCGCCGTGGATTGCATGCAGGCCGTGATTCCAGTCATGAGGCAGCAGGGTGGCGGGGACATTGTAAATATTTCTTCGGTCTCCGGACATATTGCCACGCCTTACATGTCAGGCTATGCTGCCACTAAACACGCCATGAACGCTATCGGCAAGGCTGCGCGCATGGAACTGGAGAAATACAACATCAACGTGCTTACGGTTTGTCCGGGTTACATTGCCACGGATTTTGTAAAGAACATGACCAAGGGCAAGAACCCGCAGCGCGTGGGATCGTCAGTGAAGTATGCGGTTACACCGGATGTGGTGGCCCAGGCCACTTTGCAGGGCGTCCTCAAGCGCAAAAGGGAAGTGATTGTGCCGAAATTTTACAAATGGTTCATACGGCTGTATCAGGCATCGCCTTCAACGGTGGAAGGGATCATTCGCAAAAGACTGAAGCCAACTTCAGAAGTGATAGCGGAGGCAGGGAAAAAGTAGCTCGTGACCTGGAATTAAGGAACGTCCATTTGCCAGCGAATTTTTAAGGCTTTGCTTTTGAACGACTCAGGCAGCTCCTGTAACGGCGACGCTGACTGCAGGGCTTCCCAGACTGCATTGTCGAATGGTCTATCGCCAGAAGACTTTTTAAGCTTTATATCTTTGACTTCTCCACTTCGCAAAATGGTGAAATCAAAAATCACCTGGCCAGGTTTCTTTCCGGAACTGGGTGGGATGTTATGCAGTAAAGGCTGAAGACTGGTCTGGATTTTTTGAAGAATAAGCTTTGAGTAAATTTCAGTATCAAGCCCTTTATGGTCAGAAAGAACTGCAATCATTCCCCTGGTAGTGATGGGATCCGGGTTTTTGGGTTCATCGGTTTTCTTTACGGCTGAACTGATTTCAGCTGAAGCACTGGCTGGCGGCTGACTTGCTCGTTCTGCAGATGTTTTTACCGGGGCAGTGATTTCTTTTTTAGCCACAGGATTGTAGACAAAGCTGCAACGCAGGCGCAGAGAGTCTCCTTTAAATCCCAGAGGCAGAGGCTCATATGGAGTTCCAGCTTTCACGCCATCCCATGCAGCCTGATCCAGTTCAGAATCTCCCGAAGATTCGACCTTCTTCATTCCTCTGACCTTGCCATCCTTCATAATGGCGAATTCGATGACGGTGATACCGAATTTTTTTGCAGGCGGCTGCGCAGCCAGGGGAACCAAAGGATACCAATTGTTTTGCACGTCAAACCTGAATCGACTCAGGTACAGCCTGAAATCAATTCCGTTCGTATCAGAAAGAATTTCAACGCCACCTTGTGCTGCCGCGGCAGGCTTCTTATCACTGCTCTTCTCATGTGCCGGAGTGTTGCTTGGGCTCTCTTGTGTATGAGGCTGCGCATGGGCGGGGACAAAGCAGACCGTGATCAGAAGCAAAAAAAACCTAAACATTTTTTGCGATGGCTGACGAGCAATATGCATAGCAGATTAAACTCCGTGCAGATGAATAGTGATTTCTCGCTGCGCTAGAAATGTTAAGAACTCAACTCTTCCAACATCCCTGACATCTCTGACAACGCATGCTTATTGCCTGTGCGCCGAGCTGCTTCTATGCCGCTCTGCAGCATTTGCCGGGCGTCAGGGGTGCGTCCGGTGCGTTCCAGAGCTTGTGCGGCCATGAAATAGCCGTTGGTGTAATCCGGATGCATCTCCAGAAGCTTCTTGAACTCTGCCAGCGCCTGTTCGGTTTGCCCGGCGTTGGAATATTCCATGGCGAGTCCATAGCGGGCAAAGGCGTCGCTTGGGTTTTCTTCAAGAAATTGAGCAAGCATTTGCATACGGCTGGGTTCTGTCATGGAAAAAATCTACCATATTGAGCGGGGCTATGGGCTTTCGTAACATTCGCAGGGCAACGATTGCACTCAGGGTGGTGCAGCACGCAAGAGAATTGGCAGATTTAAATCTTTACAGCTGCAGCGCCAGAAGTTAGCATGGGCCTTATCGTGGCTTGTCCCTTCTTTTTTCCTATTGAGAAAGTTTCCATTGGCTGGGCCTTTCCTGCCCGCTTGCCGCTGGGCGCCGGCTTTACCGGAACCTGCCGTGCCGGTGCAGATGAGATTACTCCATCAGAAACTGAGCTGCGCGATTTCTGCAATATAGGCTATGCCGGCGGTTGCGCGCGGATACCTGCGGCACGCTGTGCGGATGGCGTCCGTTTTGCCGTGGCGCGCGATGAAGAGACGCGGATTGTGCTGCATTACGTGAGTGAGCGGCTGCATGAGCCGGTGGAATACGGGCGGCTGGAATATGATTGCGCCCAACAGATATGGCCTGCGCCCCTGCGCGATGCCTGCCTGCAGCGCCAGGCTGAATGTTTTGTGGCAGTGTATCTTGAGCGCCGGCCAAGAAAAACTGAGTAGCCTTCCAAATAAAAGCCCTGCCAAAATAAAAGCCGCGAAGCCTGCGCGGATTCCGAACCAATTCTGATTCGTATTTACGCGACATGATTCGCGGCCTAGATGCCTCGCGGCCCAAGTTACTTGTATCTCGCAGCTAAACTCTCTCGACAGCAAGGGCTACAGAGTTTCCGCCGCCCAGGCACAATGCAGCGATACCGCGCTTGCCGTTGCGCCGTATGAGTTCATAAATCAGCGTCACCAGTACACGTGTACCGCTGGCTCCGATTGGATGCCCCAGCGCCACGGCTCCGCCATTTACGTTGACACGCGCAGGATCAATCCCAAGTTCTTTGATCACCGCAACGGATTGCACGGCGAATGCCTCATTGATCTCATACAGGTCAACGTCTTCGGGCTTCCATCCGGTCTTGGCCCAGATTTTTCTTATGCCATCTACCGGGGCCATCATCACCCACTCAGGGGCAACGCCGCTGGTTGCTTGCGCTACCACGCGGACCATCGGCTGTGCGCCCAGTTGTTTTGCTCGCGAAGCTGACGTTACCACCACGGCTGCTGCGCCGTCATTCATGGTGGAAGCGTTACCGGCTGTGACGGTGCCATCTTTTTTGAACACTGGTTTCAGATTGCCCAGTGCTTCAGCGGAAGTGTCTTCACGCGGGCCTTCGTCTTTATCGAATATCACTGGCGCGGCGCCTTTTTTCTTGGCGGGCAGTTCTACTGGCATCACCTGGCTCCTAAATCGGCATTCCTTCCATGCCTGCACGGCTTTCTGGTGCGAGCTTACGGCGTATTCATCCTGTTGTTCGCGCGTGACGCCGTATTTCTGCGCCACGTTCTCGCCGGTCATGCCCATGTGATAGTTGTTGTAAATATCCCAAAGGCCGTCATTCACCACGGAATCAATAATCTGCGAATTTCCCAGCCGATAGCCCTTGCGTGCCTGCGGGAGCAGATAGGGTGCGTTCGTCATGGACTCCATGCCGCCGGCAACCACAATTTCTGCATTGCCAGTCTGGATGGCCTGGGTTGCCAGAGCCACGGCTTTCAAGCCTGAGCCGCACACTTTATTGATGGTCATAGCGGCCACGGTATTCGCGAGTCCGCCTCCCAGTGCTGCCTGGCGCGCGGGATTCTGTCCCAGGCCAGCAGAGATGACCAGACCCATGATGCATTCATCGACCTGCGCGGGCTCCACGTTAGCCCGCTTCACCGCTTCACGCACTGCCAGGGCGCCAAGCTGCGGAGCAGAAAAGGGCTCCAGCGAGCCTTGAAATTTACCGATTGGCGTGCGTACTCCGCTGATGATTACCACATCTTCCATAACATCTCCTTAGGAAAACCAAACCCTCCATTATAAGATGAATTGCAGCGCCTCCGCGCTTCAGTGCTTCCAAAAAAACTATGGCCATGACTCCTGACGCTCCTGAAACTCCCAGCGTGCTGCCAAGGTCCGACGGCACACAGAACCATGATGCTCTGCAAATATCCGGCGTTCCTGCAAGGCCGCCTGATATGCCCATTGCCGGTTCCGTGGCTGAGAAGCCTGCGCTCATTGCGCCCTTGTGGCATACATTGTTGATTGTTGGGCTGATCGTGGCCAATTCTTTTGCAGGATCCTCAAAGCTGGGCGCAGTCCATAGCTCGGCCTCACGCATCATGCTTTACGGCGGCACCATTGTCACCCAACTCGTGTTGATCCTGCTAGTCTGGTTTGGAATCCACTTGCGCGGCGTGAAGATGCGTGACCTGATTGGCGGCCGCTGGGATACCGTGGAGAGCTTTCTGCTTGATGTTGGCCTTGCTGCCGGGTTCCTGGTGGTGTCGCTTTTGTTGCTTACGGTTGTCCGTATGGCTGTGGGCACGCTTGATTTCCATAACCTGGAAAAACAGAAAGACGACACTCTGCGGATGCTCGGTCCCATTGCACCGCACACATATCTTGAAGCCGGTATGTTCGTGCTGCTGAGCATCTTTGCCGGTTTGTTTGAAGAAATTATTTTTCGTGGATACCTTCAGCGCCAATTCCGCGCGCTGGGGCAGAACGCGGTGGTTGGGATTGTTGCTTCGGCGATTATTTTTGGGCTCGCTCACGGTTACCAGGGCCCGCGCATGATGGTGGTGATTGCCGTTTTTGGATCTTTCTTCGGTATCCTCGCCCATTTCCGCAAGAGCCTGCGGCCCGGGATGATGGCGCACGCTTTCCAGGATTCACTTTCCGGCATTGGGCTCTTTTTTCTGGTGCGACACTGATCACGCACTCACGTTAAGAAGCTTTACATCACGCGTGGAGCTTCTTCATTTACTTTTTGGCGTTACGAAGGTACCCGCAACGTCACCGGTGTGAATCCTGCCTGAATTTGCTGCTGCCTCTCTTCCATGCACGCGCACAGCTTTTTGCAACGCATGTTTTCACCGCATAACATCAAGGGTTTTCGTTTTAGGGATATTGTTTTTTGGAAAAACGATACTGTTTTTTGCTTCCATGCGAGTTTGTTCGGCCCACATGCGGACCAGAAATAAAAAATGGGATGCATTTTTTTCTTGACTTCGATTTTCAACCACTCTATACATTCATCAATTGCGGTTTTTCACTTAAGACCGCATATCCATGAAAAATGGAAAGGGAGAATAGAAAAATGGCAACCAAGAAAAAGGCAGCAAAGAAAAAAGCAAAGAAGAAATAGTTTCTTTTCACATCAACTCTAAAGGGGACGCATAAAGCGCCCCCTTTAGTTTTTTGTAATGGAGAGGCTGGCTCAGTCTGACGCTTTGCTGGCAGAGGACTTGAAGATAGAGGGTGGTTCTTCTTCAACTGCTGGCTCATTCGCTGGCGCAATCTCCGGTTCAAGATCAGCAAACTCAAAGGTCAGATTGCGGGTGGTCTTTTCAATCGGCGTTAATTCCGCAATATCTTCCGCTCCTACAGGTGCACCCAATTCGGCAAACCTTCTGGCAGAGACCATCACGCGGCTTTCCAGTGATCCCACGGCCTTGTTATAAGCTTCCACGGCGCTATCCAGTTCTTTGCCCACGTTTTTCACATAGCCGCCAAGGTTCCGCAGCCGTTCATACAATTCCTTGCCCAGTATGCTGATCTCATGGGCGTTGCGGGCCAGCTTTTCCTGGTTCCATCCGTAAGCCACAGCCTTGAGCAGGGCGATCAGTGTGGTGGGTGAAGCCGGAATCACCTTCTGCGCCACGCCGCGCTCAATCAGGCCGGTATCTTGTTCAAGAGCCGCGCTGAAGAAGGCTTCGCCGGGCAGGAACATCACCACAAACTCCGGAGTCGGCTCAAACTGCTCCTGATAAAGCTTGGAACTGAGCTGAGTCATGTGGGTGCGGACCTGCCTTGCATGGTCTTGCAGTTTTTGCCGGCGAACTTCGTCGTCTGTGGTTTCCGTGGCTTCCAGATAGGCCAGCAACGGAGTTTTTACGTCGATGACTATGTTTTTTCCGCCGGGCAGCTTCACAATCATGTCCGGACGCAAGCGGCCGGTGCTGGTATGCACCGTTTCCTGCTCCACAAAATCGCAGTAGGGCAGCATGCCTGCAATTTCCACGACCCGGCGCAGCTGAATTTCTCCCCACTGGCCCCGGACGGTTGGGGTCCGCAGCGCCCGCACCAGGTTGCCGGTTTCACTCTGCAGCTTTTCCTGTGTGGAGATGAGTGACCGTACTTGATTCGTGAGCGTGCCATAGGCCTGGTCGCGCGTGCTTTCCATCTGGCGGATTTGTTCGTCAACTTTTTTTAACGACTCGCCGATGGGTGCGACTAGATTCTCGACTGCCTGCTGGCGCAATTCCAGATCGCCCTTGGCTTCACTCTGAAATTTTCCTAATGTGGATTGGGCCAGATGGAGGAAAGCCTGGTTGTTGCTCTTGAGCGCTTCAGCCGAGAGCGCCTGAAAGCTTTCGCGCAGCTCTTTTGTCATCTGATCGAGAAGAGCAATCTTCTCTTCACTGGCTTTACGTTCCAAAGCCACGGTGGTTTCCAGCTTCACCTTGGCGGAACTTAGTTGAGTGTTGAGCTCAGTGAACTTTGTGGCTTCTCCGCGGACTTTGGTGAGCTCTTGCTGCAGGCTGGAGAGACGCGTATTCAGTATGGCCGCATTGGGACGCACCATGAGCCACGCGATAGTAAATCCCAACGCTGCGCCCACGGCCACAAGAAGAATGCTGGCTAAGCCCATCATGAAGCCTCGATCATGAAACTGTTTTCAGTGGAAATTAAATTCATTCAGTTATCCATCATCCGGTTATGCATCGCCCGGTAACGTATCATCCAGTAACCCATCATCCAGTAACACCAGCCGCTTTCTCTTCCGTTTCCTCCAGCGGCTTCACTGGCAGGAATACGCGTTGCTCCGTCGCTGGACAGAGACTCTTATAGTCACACCAGCGGCAATGCTGGCCCGGCTTGGGATCAAATTCACCGTTGGCGATTCCTTCCGCAGCGTCTTCAATCTTCTGGCGGGCGGTGTCTAATTGTTTGGGAGTGCGGCCGGCGACGGCTTCGCTATTATCCTGCACGTTGATCAGCACCAGCTCGCGCGGTGAGAGATCCATCTGCGCCACGGCCATGGCGTAAATCGATAGCTGCAGGCTCTCTTCAGCAAACTTGCGGTCTTTGGGCGCTCCCGTTTTATAGTCGATCACACGGACCACGCCTTCTTCGAGCAGGTCAATGCGGTCGATTCGGCCACGAATCTCACGTTCACCCAGCTTGAAGCTGAATTTGTGCTCGGAGGCGATTACGTTGGATGATCCCCTGGGGCTGGCGAGCAGCAGTGTGCGCAACTGGTCATCACCGCGTTCTTCATACATCTTGCGCTGCACCGGATCGTCAATGTAGCCCTTGTTGAATTCATGCCGGAAGGCCAGCACCGCTTCTTCAACGCTCATTTCTTTGGCATGCGGCGTCGGGTCGTAATAATTCTTGAGCACCGTGTGGATGGCAAAGCCATATTGCATGGCAGCGGCGGCCTCACCGGGGATTCTCCAGTCGCGCTCCAGCTTGAACTTCATGGGGCACGTGGCATAGCTCTGCACAGCGTTGGCGCTCAGGGCCATCTCGCGGGCAAAGGTTGGCGGCAGGAGCATCCAGTTGCCCACAGGAGAAGGTTCCAGAGGCAGCTTGGCGGAACGATGGCCTTCACTGTTGCGCGTGCTCAGCGCTGACTTCAGCCTGCGATCACTGATGAGCGGACGCAGAAAGCCGGGCGGTGTGGGATCTTTCTTGCCTTTTCCTGGACGCGAGCCAATGCTCAGCCGGTCACGCGCGCGGGTGATGGCTACGTAAAACAGCCTGCGCTCTTCCTGGTCGTGCACCAGCTTGCCGTCACCCACGGCGATGGAGTTGCGCAGCGCCGGCGGAAACTCAAACAGGCCTTCCTTGAAATATGTAGGGAACGACCCGGAGGTAACACGCAACAGCCATACGTGCGAGAATTCCAGCCCTTTGGCTACGTGCACGCTCATCAGCTGTACAGCGTCAGGATGAGTGCGCTCCAGCTCGGCCATCTGCTCTTCAGTAAAGAGCGGAATAATGCCCCGGCCTTGCTGGTAATACTCCAGATACTGCAGGAACTCGCGCAGGGAAGAATCTTTTACAAAGGCTTTTTTCTTCCATGAGGCGGCGAAGCGCAAGATTGCGCGGACTACTGCGTCTTGTTCGGGTAATCCGAACTCGCGGACGAGATAGGTAAGCGCAGCTTCTGCGCTGAGCCGCTGTTCGGCAATCAAGTCTTTGGCCTGCTTGATGGCTGCGAGCACCGGCGCGGCTGACTCCACGGTCTGCAGGACGGCTCGGAAGCTCTTTGGGCCGCCGGGAGTGCCCAGCTTCTTGCGCAGATCGTCGGGCGAGACGCTGAACCGGGGCAACGCGCATACGCGGAAGAGGCTGTCTACGTCATTGTCATTGCTTACGGCGCCTGCCAGGGCCATTAGATCGCGCGCCATGGCGGTTTCTATTACGTTGAGCCCGGTGACGATAAACGGAATGTCGCGGGCTGCCAGCTCCGCCATGAGATCTTCACGCTGCACGTGCTGGCGATAGAGAACAGCCAGGGAGCTTTCACCGGGGCGGCGTTCGCCGCGCAGCCGGGCAATCTCTTCTCCGATGATCGCAGCCTCGCCTTCATGCGATTCGCTCAGGACAATTTCTACTGGTTCGTCAAAAACGAAGAGACCGCTTTCCTGGTCGCGACGGTCGCGTCCGGACTCAAGCTGCGCGCGCTGGAAGTTGACCCGCTCACCCAGCGATTGCACGGGAGGATTTTCATTGATGGCGGCAAAGGCCGTCCGCAGGATATTGCCGCGCGAACGCTGGTTCTCATCGAGAATTACGCCTTCCGTCTGCGGGAAGCGCTTTTGAAATTCTTCAAACGCCGCACTGGATGCGCCGCGGAAGCGATAGATGGCCTGGTCAGGATCGCCTACGGCAAAAATGTTCTGCTCATCGCCGGCCAGAAGCTGCGCCAGGATGATGTTGCTGGAATTGCAGTCCTGAAATTCG
>DASXZE010000188.1:0-14930 GCA_036502105.1 Candidatus Angelobacter sp.
TGCTCGGCGGCGATGGTGAGCCGAGTGCTGACATGCGATGAGTGATCGCAGCGGTGATGAAGTTGACGGTTGGTGGGGTGCTGCGCGTTAGCTTGCTCGGCGATGGCGGTGAGCCGAGTGCTGACATGCGATGAGTGATCGCAGCGGTGATGAAGCTGGCGGCTGGTGGAGTGCTGCGCGTTAGCTTGCTCGGCGGCGGCGGTGAGCCGAGTGCTGACATGCGATGAGTGATCGCAGCGGTGATGAAGCTGGCGGTTGGTGGGGTGCTGCGCGTTAGCTTGCTCGGCGGCGGTGTCAGAGTCGGTCCAGTGGCCGTCGGCGAGGTGGGTGTCGAGGCAATTGCCGCAACACTGGGTGGCGCAGTCGGCGCAGGAGTAAATGTGGGCGCTGCAGAAATTTTGGTCGCAAGAAGAGCACGCACGGGTGGACGGAGTATCACAAACCGGACAGAGAGTCGGCGTGTCGAGCGCTGGACCAACAGTCGAGGGATCCGGCTGAGAGGTTGCACAACAATCGTGCAGCGGAACCGGCTGAAGACTGAGTTCCACCGCATCTTCTAGCGGAAGCGAAGTCTGTGGCGAGCCCGGCAGGACTCGAACCTGCGACCCTCTGCTTAGAAGGCAGATGCTCTATCCAACTGAGCTACGGGCTCACGTTTGTGTGATTCTAACAGCGTGCGACGGTTTTTTAGCTCTTAACAATAGATAAAATATTTGATTCGTGGTTCTGCTTCATGACTAAGGTTAAGAACTCACTTCTCTGAACCGCAATATTTTGAGGGGGCGCTCGTTTCAGTCGTGCTCGGTTCAGTGGCACTCACTTTAGGTTTACTCACCTTAGTAGTATCTCGCCTTGTTTAGTTTCGGATTTGTTAAAATACCCAAGCAGATTTTGGATAGTATATTTGAGTTGCTTTTGGGTACACATCTCTAAGGGTTTGCCGATCATTTTTGATAAAAAGCATTTTTTGACGAACATTATTCTTTTTGACGAACATTATTTTTAATGAATCTCACTTTCATCGCCACAACTTTTATGGTCCATAAATTTTTAAGGAATTTGGTTCCTGGGTTGTCACATTGGTGGATTGGGATTTGATAGGTTACAGTCTGACGGACTCTTATGACTTCGCATGGGTTCTGTTCTGATCAATTGTAATTCTATGATGCAAAAGAGGCATGCGGAGCCTCGATTTCAAGCATTCTATGATTTTCAAGCATTTCTGTGTGCCAGAGGGATGCTCGAGCTCTCTTGTGAAAGTTTTTATGCAACCTTCGCCTCCGTCCCGAGCACTGAATCATAGAACTAGAACCTATCTCACACATAGGGTTTCGATCCAGCAAGTCTCGATTTTTAAGGGGCTCAGAACCATTTATGAGATGGGTTCCGGTTATTTCGCGGGAGTGTTTACGTGTCGCTAACGCATATACGAATGCGAAGGCCATCGGCTTAGGGATACGTTTAGCACGCTGCCAGCGGCCTGTTTTGCACTTTGATTAAAAAGTTCGCTGCTGGTATGTCATTATGGCTATGCTCTCGTCATTTTTGGCTCTCGGTATTTATGCTCTTATGCTGGCTCTGGTTTGCCATTAAATACGGGCTCCCAAAAAATCGGCGCAGTCACTGACGGCTTGCCTGTAGCAGCGCATGCTGCAAAAGCGCGAGAGCAATCACCCACTGGCGACGCGATTCGCGGCCGCTGTCGCCGAAACCAGTTACGTATGCGGTGAAACATAGGCCGCTGATGGATTCAGTCGGATCGTCTAATGGAACGTTCTGTAACGAGAAACTCTCTGACGGACAGCCTTGCGGAAGGGCTGATAATGGATTTGTTTCGGAAGGACTGTGTTCTGAAGGATTGTATTCTGAAAGACTGTGTTCCAGAGGAGTGCTTTCTGGGGGCGGGCTTTGTAATGTCGTATTCTCCAACAGAAGATTCGCGAGTTGAAAGCTTTCTTGCGGAGAACTTTTTTGCAGAAGGCTCTCTTGGTGAAGGCTTGCTTGCGAATGGATATCTGTCGGAAGCCCATCTACTGTAAGGCTATCTAACGGAAAGCGCTTCGGTGAATAGTTATCCAAAAGAACGCCCTCCAGACGTGGTGTTTTAGGTGAAAAATCCTGTGCGGAAAACGTCTTGGGAGAAGTTGGTCCTGCCTCTCTCAGTCCTGCCTCTCTCAGTCCTGCCTCTTTGGTCCGTGCGCTGCCTTGCTCGACCTCAGAATGTCGCTCAACGCGCTGATGAAAATAGCAGCGGCGAATGACCAACTCAATACTTGCTGGGACATCAGGCGCACGACCAAGCAGGAGACAAAGCTTCTCAGCAAACTCTTCATGCCTTTGCAATGCGGTACGAACTGCTTCGTCCATAAAGACAAGATCAACGTAGGAAACAAATTTCTGGCTGGCGCCAAATATTTCTTCTTCAGGAGAAATCTCCTGGCTTTGCCATACGTCACACTTTGCTGTGGCAAAAGGTGAATCTGGAGCGTTGATCCGTGTGAGAAATGCGCTTAACTCCGGATGCGCTACGGCCTCTGGGATTTGCAGCGCAAGTTCCGGACACTGCTTCAGGTCGTGATAGCGGACGGAATGATCATCGCTCACCCACGGAAGTTCCAGTGCAGGATCTTCGCGCCCAAGTTCGACGGAAAAGTCGGCTTGCAATCAGTTCATCCCGTGATGCAGGAAAAAATGCATGATCTGCCGCTCTGCCCAGCGACCGTCATCGCCGTTAGGCTCGGAGAGAAACGCGCAGTGCCCGCCATGAGCGGTTTCCAGCAAAGTTATGTTCTGGTTTGCCATAATTTTGGCACGCGTATCGGGCAGCAGCCGGATAAAAGGATCGTCTATAGCGTGGATGAGCAAGGTTGGCAGCGCGATTTTATCAATCACGCGAGACGCGGATGAACGCGTGTAATAATCCTCTGCGCCTTCAAAGCCGCAATAGCGCGCGGTAACAGCATCATCAAACTCGCGAATGCTGCCGGGAAAGCGCTCAACCTTTTTATATATGGCGGGAAACAATTTACGTTTCCGCTCAAAGGTACGCATGAGGCTGAGCAGAAATTTCCATTCGTAGATCAGGTTGCCGCCAACGTGCATGGCGTCGGCGGAAGCTGCCAGGTCTGCCGCCGGTGAAACTGCAGCAACCACTTTCAACTCCTTCGGTGCACTGGTTCTCAATTCGCCGGCAAGTTTCAGAACCAGATTGCCGCCCATGGAATATCCGATCAGGCCAACGCGCTGTACGCGTTTCTGCTCAATCACTCCGCGCAGCACCGCTCCCACATCACTGGAGAGTCCGGAGTGGTAGAGCGTGGAAGCCAGGCTTTCCGTGCCTCCGCAGGTCCGCATATTCATGCGGACAACGTTCATTCCCGCGGCCCAGGCTTTATTGGCATTGCCCACCACGTATTGTGACAGGCTGGATCCCTCAAGCCCATGCACAATAATCACAGTAGGGTGGCGCTCTGCTTCCGGCTGCCAGTGGCAGTGGCACAAGACCTGCGCGTCTGCCGCAACCCGAAACAGACAGTCTTCTGCCTGCGGCAAAGTGCTGGTGCGCCGCAGATAGTTACCGGCCAGCGTCATGGCGTGCCGATTGCGCAGATATGTGCGGGGAGTGAAGGTCTCGAAAACGGGGTCGCTGGAAGATTCAGCCATGCTTAACGGGAATGCTCATAACCTTACAATAATGTCCGAAGATCGATTTTAACTGAGCCCAAGGCTTGCTGGAAAATACGAAATACGAATCGAAACAATCCATTTTCGGCAGGTTCCTTATTCATCCCCAGCAAAAACATGGGGTTTGGCGACGGGCTAAGGCATGAATCGTGTAAAATGAAATCTCTAGCCAATGCGGTGGGTATAGTTCAGTGGCAGAACGCCAGACTGTGGCTCTGGATGTCGAGGGTTCGACCCCCTCTACCCACCCCAATAACTCTTTCATTCCTAAGCACTTATAGAATCTTGCTCTAGTCCAACGAAAACCGCGTGTGTGCCGACGTGCAGTTATTGAAACACTTCTTTGCGCGCAAGTCCGTGGGTGTGCCCTGCCTTTCCAGTAGATAATGGATACACTCCAAAATGCCTGAGCGCTTTCAATTTCGTGATCTGCGTGAGCTTTTTGCCAAGGCCAATGAAGAAAAATCTGGCGACCAGTTAGCTGAACTCGGGGCAGGCTCTGAGCAGGAACGCGTGGCCGCTAAGCATGCGCTGGCTGATCTGCCGCTGCGGGAGATTGTTGCCAATCCGCTGATCTCTCCGGATGAAGACGATGTCAGCCGTTTGATTCTGGACACGCATGACCAGGAAAACTTCGCGAGCATCAGCAGCATGACCGTAGGCGAGTTTCGCGAATTCATCCTGAGCGATGAGACGAGCGAGGCTGCGTTGAAGCGTCTGCACTGGGCCATCACACCGGAAATTGCTGCAGCCACTGCCAAGCTGATGAGCAACAAAGATCTGATCCTGGCGGCCAATAAAATCCGCGTGGTCACGCATTGCAGAAATACCATGGGACAGCGCGGCGTGCTGGGTATCCGCCTGCAGCCAAACCATCCGGCGGATGATGTTGCGGGAATTCTGCTTGCCGCCTTTGACGGCCTGCTTTATGGCTGTGGCGACGCTGTGATCGGCGTGAATCCCGCAACCGATGCGGTGGAACCAGTGAGCGCAATTCTGCATGCTCTGAATCGGTTGATTGAGGCTTACAAAATCCCCACGCAGGCCTGCTGCCTGGCGCATATTTCGACGCAGCTCAAAGCCATGGATCGCGGCGCGCCGGTGGATCTGCTCTTTCAGTCAGTGGCGGGAACGCAGAAAGCGAATGAAAGTTTTGGCATCACTTTGGCCATGCTGCGTGAAGGGCGAGAGAGAGTGCTGGAGCAGCACAAGCATCGGGGGACCGGGAGATCTGGTGATCGGGTGATTGGGAATCAGAAGCAGGTTTCTCGCACGGACAACACTCGCACACAAAATATCAAGGAAGGCAACGAGGATACAGAGAGTCGGACAAATCACCCGATCAACGGATCACCAGATCAACCGATGCCTCACGTCATGTATTTTGAAACTGGACAAGGCAGCGCGCTCTCGGCTGAGGCGCATCACGGTGTCGATCAGCTTACTTTGGAGGCACGGGCTTACGGTGTGGCGCGCGTTTTTGAGCCGTTTCTGGTGAACAGCGTGGTTGGTTTTATTGGGCCGGAATATCTTTATGACGAGCGGCAGATTATCCGCGCTGGGCTGGAAGACCATTTCATGGGCAAGCTGCTGGGATTGCCCATGGGTTGCGACGTCTGCTACACGAACCACGCCGCGGCTGACCAGAACTCGGCGGACAATCTCCTTATCCTGCTTACCGCCGCAGGCTGCAATTATTTTATGGGTGTTCCCTGCTCTGACGACGTAATGTTGAACTATCAGTCCACCAGCTTTCATGACGCGCTGGCGGCGCGGCGGCTGTTCAATTTGAATCCAGCGCCGGAGTTTCTGGCGTGGCTGCATGAGATGGGATTGTATAAAGCGGGCGAACCGGCGGCGTTGGAATCTGGAGCGCGCAAGTTGCTGGCGGCTGGGCTGGAAAAGGCGATCAGATAATTTGGTAAGTGAGTAAAGTTGGTAATTTCAGATCGCGGGTTAAGCATCAATCATTGCTAACAAATTATTTCAGCCAATGCGCTGTTGGCAGTTCTTCTTTTAACTCTACGCCGCTGGTTTGGCGCTGTATCATCTGTTCGGCTAGAGCGATGATTCGCGATGCGGCAGACTCTGAATCAATTCCACGCGGATGGATGTTGGAGATCAGGTTTCGATTGGCGTCGTTGTGGCCAGCGCGTGGCTGGAATGCCATGTAAGCAGACAGGCTCTCGGCTGTTGCAAGGCCTGGGCGCTCACCGATGAGCAGCACCACAACTTTCGGCTTCAGCAGCTCGCCTATATCGTTCATGATTCCCACGCGGCAATAATGCACAGCGAAAGTCTGGCCCAGCTTCCATCCGCGTGACCCGGCTTTTTCTGACAGCAGTGGAAGCAGCGGTGGAACCTGAGAAGCAACGGCGGTGACGGAAAGCCCGTCGCCGATGACGATTTGTAAGTCAGTTTCTACGGGACAGCGCGCGGCGAGTTCTCGACGCGCATGGTCGTTCAAACGACGGCCCAGATCGGGGCGCCGCAAATATTCGCCCTTGGAGGTGGCCATGCTGGAGACAGCAAAGAGCTTCCATTGCCGCGCGAATGCGGCGCCCAGGTCAGCTTCAAGATTAAGTTCCGCGCGGACAGCATCGCGCGCGGCGGCATGGGCCTGGCGCAATTCAAGTTGTGTGCCTGTGCGATAGGCCGCTCCGGAGCGCTCTGCCAGAACACGCGCAGGCGTGCGCGCACGAATTTTCTCGATCAGGTCAGGCCAGGTTTCGCGCTGGAGTTTCTCAGTCATGAGTAAAGAAAGCTATCTTATATCGAGCGGGTCCTGAACTGAGAATCCCTGCACCGCCAATGCTCAATTGCATGGATTTATACTTTGTCCCGGAGCTCTCATGCCTCAAGTAATTTTTGTTGATGTTGACGACACGCTGGTTCGCTCTGTTGGCGCAAAGCGCATTCCAATTCCTGCTGTAGTTTCCCGCGTGCGCGAGCTTAAAGAAGCGGGCGCAATTTTATATCTGTGGAGTTCCGGCGGCGCTGAGTATTGCGAAGCGACGGCGGCTGAGCTGAATTTTAGCGATTGCTTCGCCGGTTTTCTGCCCAAGCCCACCACATATATTGATGATCAACCGGTGCATGAATGGAAATACTGCAAGCACCTGTATCCATCGCAGGCTGAGAACGCTTAGGTTTTGCCCTATCATGCCTGGTTGTGCAGAAGCGGCCCCAGCCAGAAGTTTGCTCTTTGCCCATCGAGTAAAAAATATCCAAGAATAAAGCTTCGTACTTCTGCCCTAAGGTAACCTGAAGATCCGTTTATTTGCGACCGATGTACAGGAAGTAGCGAGTACACGCCAATCTGCATTCAAGGGCAAAATTCTACCCGTGTTTGACTGAAAAGCATTTTGAATGGCAATCATTTGCGGCGGAAATCGTATTGATTTGACTCGAAAAGCAGCAAGATTAGAAAAAGAGGGTTACACGATGCCCATGGAATCGCGCACATTACATTTCGCAAATGATGAGGTATTTGAGGCCTTGAAGGAATATGGCCGCCAGATAGGCCGTCCCATGCCGGATGGACCGGGAAACAGCATGGCGCTATTGCCAGATACCGGTGCGCGAGTCACGCTCAATTCCATGATGCGTGAAACCACCAGAAGCTTCACTGAAAGCGAAGTTGCCGCGGCACTGATCATGTTTTGCATCAAGAGGAGCATTCCCATTGCCCGCCGCTCGGTCAAGACCCTGCAGGTTGGGAATGACAGCGTGCTCCTGCGGCTGGACATCAGTTAGCAGCCATTCAGCAAACTTTCCTATGTACCATTTCGTTCTTAATTCGCTCACAAATCCAGCCTATACTCCCCTGGAGCGTCTCAAGGCGTATGCGGGACGGGGTCTTTGAAAATTGAACAGGTAGCGATCAGCAGTCAGAAATCAACCAAAACAAACCCAGAACTTGAGAGAAAATTGCCTTCGACAAGGCTGTCATAAGGCTGTCGAATGGCGCTTCGCCTTTTGTTTGCAACAAAACTTCTACCCCCGGGTGGGGTTCTGGCTGAAGGACGCAGGCTGAGGGCCGCAAAAGAGATCGCCGAAATTGCCAAAATCGGGTAATTGCCAAAATTGAAAGGCAAACTTACCGCGGATTTACGCGGAGCAGAAGCCAAAACCCTACCACGGATAAGCACGGATCATGCGGCCTTTGGTTCATTCCCTTCGGGAATTTTATGGGTGGTGCTGGAAAGATCGGCGCCTTTGCGTTCGCCTCCGAACCAGGTGATTACGGCGACCAGCGACGCGACGATGACGACTGTCCAGGTAAGCACGGGCGCGAAGCTGCCGCCGTATCGTTCTTCCGCCAGTTTGGCTTGTATCACAGAGTTGCGCGAAGACAGAAGATTTCCCAGCTGATAGGCGAGGCCGGGAAATGTGCCGCGCACGGCCGGCGGAGATAGTTCATTCAAGTGCGCCGGCACAACGCCCCAGGCGCCCTGCACCATGAACTGCATTAGAAACCCGCCGAGAGCGAGTAATGCAACGCTATGAGCATGCGCCCACAGCGGAATACAAGGAATGGCACACAGAGAAGCAATCATGATGGCCTTGCGGCGTCCAATTTTCTCTGACCAGCTGCCAAAGATCACTCCGCCCAGCAGCGCGCCAATGTTGTACACAATGGCAATGAAGCCGACCGTTGTAGGCGAGAAGCCGTGGTTCTTTTGCAGAAACGTGGGATAGAGGTCCTGTGTGCCATGGCTGAACGAGTTGAAAGCAAACATGAGCACGATGAGAAAGAGGAAGCTGCCGGCAAAAGTCATCATGTCCGCTTTCAGATGGCCTTTGGCTTTGGCCTTGATCTGGCCTTGTTTCCATGCGGGGGATTCATGGACTTTGGTACGTATATAGATGACCAGAAACGCCGGCAGCGCGCCGATAACAAACATGCCGCGCCAGCCGACATAAGAAAAGAGCGTGCCATAAACCAGCGCAGCCATGAGATAGCCGACAACGTAGCCTTCCTGCAGCAGTCCGGAGAAAAAACCGCGGCCTTCTTTGGGAAGAGTTTCAAAGGCCAGCGCTGCGCCCACGCCCCATTCGCCGCCCATGGCTATTCCGAAAAAAGCGCGCATGATCAGGAATACGTGCAGTGAAGGAGCAAAGGCAGAGCCCAGTTCAAAGATGGAGTAGGCAATGATATCGATCATCAAAGTGGGGCGGCGGCCGAACTTGTCGGCCATCATGCCAAAAAGAAATGCGCCTACAGGGCGCATGGCAAGCGTAATAAAGATGGCTTCTGCTACGGATGAAACCTTGGTATGAAAATCCGTGCCAATGGCGCTGACACAAAAAACGAGGATAAAGAAATCAAAGGCATCCAGCGACCAGCCAAGAAAGCAGGCAACAAAAGTATTCCGCTGTACCGGAGTCAGGCTTTGCGACGACGCAAAAAACTCATACGGTTTCTCCCGTGAGTAGCTGGAGAGCCCATGGCGGCGAACATGGCCAGTGAACGTGGACCAGGCTGAATTCCAGCTCAACTGAAATTTAAGATGCTCTTATTTTGATTGGAGTCATCCTGCTCGGCGGAAATAGAAAGGAGAATTTACAAATCCAAATGAACGGCGGCCCGGCACCAGATTATTGCTGCCGGATTGAAGAGGTTCAGTGGCTCAACCGATGACTGGCGTGGCCACGGCATTTGCGGCGCTAAAGATTCCGGCAAGGATTTCATAAGAACGCAGCCGGGCAGAATGATCGTAGATGGCGGAAGCCACCATCAGTTCGTCGGCATTGGTTTGTTCGACAAATTGCTCAAGTTTGCGCTGGACGGTTTGCGGCGATCCGACAAACGAACAAGCCAGCATGCCGGAAGCCTGCAATTTTTCCATGGGCGACCAATAGGTTTCAATATCGTCAATGGGTGGCTGAAGCTGGCGGCGCGTGCCGCGAACTGCGTTGGTAAACGCCTGCTGGAGAGAGGTAAAAAGATACCGGGCGGCTGCGTCAGTTTCTGCAGCAAACACATTTACACCGACCATGGCATAGGGTCGCGCAAGTTGAGCGGAAGGCTTGAATTCACTGCGGTAGATATGGAGCGCATGCATCAATGCATCCGGCGCAAAGTGCGAGGCAAAGGCGTAAGGCAATCCAAACTCAGCGGCGAGCTGCGCGCCAAAGAGGCTGGAGCCGAGGATCCAGATAGGGACGTTCAAACCGGTGCCGGGAACGGCCTGCACGGTTTGCCCTGGTTGCAGAGGGCCGAGAAAGGCCTGCAGTTCGCGAATGTCCTGCGGAAAATTGTCAGAGGCGGTGGGATCACGGCGGAGAGCGCGCAGCGTGCGCTGATCAGTGCCGGGAGCGCGGCCAAGGCCGAGATCGATGCGTCCGGGATAGAGAGATTCGAGCGTGCCAAACTGTTCGGCAATCACAATGGGCGAATGGTTGGGCAGCATGATTCCACCAGCGCCGACGTGAATGGTCTTCGTCCCGCCGGCTACATGGCCGATGACGACCGAAGTTGCAGCGCTGGCAATGCCGACCATGTTGTGGTGCTCGGCCAGCCAGAATCGGCGATAGCCCAGGCGCTCAGCGTGTTGTGCGAGGTCGAGCGAATTGCGCAGTGCGTCGGCAGGAATGGATCCCTGCGCCACGAATGCGAGATCGAGAATGGAAAGAGGCACCAATGTTTTGATCCTTATATATGCATTACTACTGATGTGCATTACTACTGATGCTGGAGAGTGCGGCGTGGGTTCATGATTACAGGAGTAGAACAGTTCGCTCAGCTTCTATTGTGCGCGTTATACTTTAGTGGGCGATCAAGGTTGCGTTGATTGGCCAGCACGGGAATCGTACAAGAACGCGCGATATGCTACACTATTCTTTTCAACCACATACCGTCTAAAAAAGCATGCTCTTCTCCAAAGAATATGTCGGGTATTTAGCCCGCAAAGTGACCCAAAAATTGATCGCTGGCGAATTCATTGAGGCCAAGAACGTCTCAGAAACTTCAGCGGCGCTGAATAACGCCCTGCTGGAAGAGCTTCAACTGGAAGATCGCATCAACGATGAAGTCCGTCTGATCCTGGACCAGATTCAGGATGAAATGCAGCGCGCCGGAGCCAGTTACCAGGAAATGTTCAAGAAGGTAAAAGGCGAACTGGTGCGCAAGTATAAGGCGGTGCTATGAGACTCTCTCGCGATAAAGTGAACCGGCTGGCCCACAGCGTAATGGACGCGCTGACCGCGACGGACGATGTGGAGTTCATTGAAGATCCCAACAGTATCCGCATGGAAGCACGCCGCATATTGGAAGAACTGCTCAATGCCGAAGAAAAATTAGACATGGCTGCCAAGCAGAAAATTGAAAGCCAGCGCCGCACGATTACTGAAGGCACCCAGGAATGGGACATCCTCTACCGCAAGTATTACAACGAAGAAGTGAAGAAGCTGGGAATCTAAGCCGCGCCTAGTATCCGGAAAGGCGGCGTTCTTGTGAGGACATCTGCGCCCAGAGCTGGTCCATATTTTTCTGGATCCAGACATTGCCAGGCTGAAGTTCGTGCGCTGAATTAAACCATCGGTAAGCCATTACGCGGTCCTGCTTAACGCAGACGCCGCTGGAATAAAGCGCAGCCATCTGGATGGCCGCGCCGGGATCGCTTTTATCTGTGGCTGCGTGCAGATAAAGCAAACCTTGTTCGCAGTTTTGCGGAACGCCTCTGCCACGCAGATACTGTTGCGCGCGGATGAGCGATGGACTCGGCTTGTAATCTGCCAGGCGAGTTTCTTCCGCCGGCTTGGCATCTGTAGTTGGCGGCGCTGCGTTGCTGATTGGCTTCTTGTCGGCAGGAGCGTCAGTGGCAGCTGGAGCCGGAGCAGCGGTGTTTGTGTCAGTGGCAGGAACAGCGGGCTCTGCCGTTTTATCTTTGGATTCGCTGGCGGCTACAGCGTCAGGATCGGAAGTTGCGGCTGCTGCTGTTTTGCTGGCGTCATCAGTTGCTGGAGTAGTTATGGATGACGACGGCGGTTGACTGTCACCTTGAGGGGCCGTACCCGGCACAGCAGGATCTGTTTTTGCCGGCGCTGGCTTAGGATTGGCCTTGAGACTGGAGCGCCATTGCACAAAGGCCAGGCCGACAATCGCGGCCAGAATCAAGAGCAGGATAAATTTGCGCAGACCGCCGCCCGTCGGCTCGTCTTCCAGAAGATATTCAACGTCATTGCCTGACTGCTGAGAGTTCAGACCAAGAAAGGATGGCCCACTGATGTTCGACTCTTTTGCGGGAATCCTGCGATCTCTGGCAGACGATTCTTTGGCTGATGAACCTCTGGCCAAAGGCTCTCTGAGCGGTGACTCTCTCACCGAAGCTATTTTAGGCGGAGGAATGGATTCGGAAACTGGATCATTACGGAAAATTGCTGGCTCGCCTCTACGCGGCAATGCGACAAGAACATCGTCTGATCGTTTTGTCGGCTCAGCCATAAGTCTCGTTCCTGTGATTCGGGAGTCGGGCGTTGGCAGTTGGGCATTGGCAATGGCCGCTGCACGCGGGCCGTCGCCGCTGGCGCGACGTTCCTGCATGCGCCGCTCAACTCTGGCGCCGCACATGCCGCAAAACTTGAGGCCAGCGTCATTTACGTGGTTGCACGATGAACACTTCAGGCTGATGCCACTTGCAGCAACGCGACGATCCGTTTGCCGCCGCTCCAGCCGCACACCGCACATGCCACAAAATTTATGTTCCTGGTGGTTCTCAGTACCGCAGAAGGTACAAAGCATGAGGTACTTAACTCCTTTGGCGCCGCTGTCTGGCACACTTCTCCTGAAAACAGCAGCTCCGCTGTGTATTAGGATGATGCTTGCTGCTGAATAGCTGTAAGGCGATTTTCCCTTAGGTAAATTATTTTCATACGGTGGATTTTGGGCCTTAGTACTAGAGGGAAATCAGAGGCCGTAACGGGCCGAATTGGCACAGAAACGATCAGTTGACCTTAGTTTTGAGTGACATTATTTTGAGCATTATTTAAAAGTCGGCTGAGAGAATTGTTTTAAAGACAGCCGGTTTCTAATCCTGCTAGAACGCAAGCGCGAGACTAACGCGGGATAATCAACCAAAGATGGCATTCACACAAGAGATCGCTCAAGGCGCAAAGCTGGCCGCAGCCGACGCAGGCTTTGATCTGGCCGGAATCGCGCCTGTCCGCACGGAAGACCTGCCAGAGTTGAGTGCGTTTGTGGAATGGGTGGACGCAGGCCGCGCCGGTGAGATGAAATATCTGGAAACGCGCACCGAAGCTGGCGATCTGCGCCGTTCAGCGGCTACCAACGCCGCTCCGTGGGTACGATCAATGGTAGTCTGCGCTCTCAATTACAGTGCAGACAAACCATATTCAGTTGAGGCAAACGATCCGCAGCGCAGCTGGATCTCGCGCTATGCATGGGGCACAAAAGATTACCATGACGCGCTGCTGCCGCGTCTCAAGCAGGTTGAAGCTGCCATCAAACAACTTGCAAGCGAACGCGGCATGACCGTGGAAACCCGCAGCTATGTGGATACCGGTCCGATTCTTGAACGCGTTTACGCCCGCCACGCCGGCATTGGATGGATTGGCAAGAATACATGCATCATCCATCAAAAAATGGGTTCATGGCTTTTTCTGGGCGTCATTCTTACATCACTAGAGCTTCCCGCCGACAGCGCAGGAGCCGACCGCTGTGGAAGCTGTACCCGCTGCATAGATGCGTGTCCGACGGATGCGATTGTCGCTCCGGGCAAGCTAGACGCCCGGCTTTGCATTGCGTATCTCACCATTGAAAAACGTGGCACAGTTCCGGAAGAGCTGCGCTCGCACATGGGACATCAAATCTTTGGCTGCGATATCTGCCAGGATGTTTGCCCGTGGAATAACAAAGCCGGCAACGCTCCGCCTACTTCCCTGCCAGAATTTCAGCCGCAGGAGCAGCTTTATCATCCGGACTTGCACTGGCTGGCGCAGTTGGATGAAGACGCGTATCGCCGCGTATTTCGCGGCTCTCCGGTAAAGCGCACCAAGTATTCCGGACTCAGGCGGAATGTCGCGATTGCCATGGGCAATAGCGGAGAGAAAAACTTTTTACCGGATTTGCAGGAGATGGCTGGCGGAGCTGATCCAGTGGTTGCCGAGCATGCGGCGTGGGCCATAACAAAACTTGAGGATACGTAGCTTCCAAGTAAATCCCGCTGGCACAGACAATATGATAAGTTTGCAGGCCATGTCCGTTGAACAGAGAGAGCTACAACCCTGGAGTTTGCCGCGAGCCCATCCGCGGTTTCTTTTGGATTTGCGGCTGATCGTGAAAACAAAAGAAACGCAGCATGGACGCACCAAAGATATTGCCGAAGGCGGCTTGGGTGCAACTATTCCCGGCGAGATTGCGCTCGGAGAAATTGTTGAACTGGAGCTGCAACTCAGCGGGACATCTGGGCCGCTCAAACTGAAGGCTGAAGTCCGGTATCGCCGAGGCTTTCAATATGGCTTCATGTTTCTTCAAGCCACGGAGCAGGAAAAAGAGTTGATTCGCCGAACCATGCACACTCTTCATCCGGCTCCATAGTCGCTAAACATAAAAAGCCGCTCAATATAAAACCTGGCTGGGACGAGTTGCACCATGCCTCTGCACTTGCGCGGCCCACGATTTGCAGCTTCAGCCAAAGCGCGTTAGATTATTCGCCATGAGAAAACTCGTCGCCAGCATCTTCACCATTTGCCTTGGCTTAACCTGCCTGACCGCGAACGCTCAGAACGCTTCACAGCAAGCTGCACCAGCACCGTCTGCCACGCCCGCCGCGGCGGCTACTCCGGCAAACACTGCAAAACCGGGTGACGTGGATACAATTGAGCACATTCTTGCCGCTACCTATGACGTAATTTCAGGTCCGGCCGGCCCGCGCGACTGGGACCGCTTTCGCAGTCTTTTTTACCCTGGCGCCAGATTGATTCCCAGCCATCGCGATGACAAAGGTGTGATCAGCTTGCGCTCATGGTCAGCTGATGAGTACGCTACCCGCGGCCAGGATATGTTCAGCAAAATGGGTTTCTTTGAAAACACAGTCTCCAACAAGATTGAACAGTGGGACAATATTGCGCACGTCTTCAGCACGTATGAGTCGCGCCACGCCAAGGGAGAAAAGCCTTTTGCCCGCGGCATCAACAGTTTTCAGTTGCTCAACGATGGCAAACGCTGGTGGGTGATGACGATCTACTGGGAAGCTGAAGATGCCACGCATCCGCTGCCGGAG
>DASXZE010000189.1:0-14947 GCA_036502105.1 Candidatus Angelobacter sp.
GTTTGATGGAACGAATGCCCAGCCGGATTTAGAGCCTCCGGTCACCGGAGACGTTACGCAATCCGCGGGATCAACCGTGGCAACTGTGGCCAAAGTGAATGGAGTGAGTTATCCCGCAGGCCCTTCCACGCACCAGCTCCCAATTGTGACGGCTGCAAATACCGCCAGCTACAAGACCATACCCGACTGCCAGGATTCCAGCGGCAACCACATCAATTACACGCAGAGTACGGATGCTTTTTCCTGTGGGCTTAGCGTGCCGACAAACACAGTTACAACAACAGGAACACAGACGCTCACGAATAAGACACTGGGCGGAACGATTCCTGTTAATCGTTTGCGGGCAAATCAAGGGAGTGCGATAGTGGTTGCGGATTGGACGCTCAGCGTAGCTGGGCTTGGAAGTTGGGGAAGCACGGCAACCATTACTGCTGTAAGTGGCAATGATACGGCAGGATCCATAACTATATTGTGTTCAGGTACGGGGCAAAGTGCCAATCCTGCTTTTAAGTTGACATTTCATGACGGTGCGCTTTCGGCCTTTCCCATAGGACTGGTAGTGAGGGGAGACGGAAATGGCCCGGCTGCCTTCCCAGCTGTTTTTGGCGAATCTACAACATCAATAACTTTTGGTTTTGTAGGCGGCGTACCAATATCGGGAACCAGTTACCAATTTTTCTACTGGATAATTGGCAGCTAATTATTGGCAATCAACAATTTTGACAAATAAATACGGCAGGGTTTGGAGAATCTAGTCCTGGATTATTATGTGTTCCGGCTAAATTTACTAACCCTGCTTTATCAGAAAAGCGCTGCCGCATGAGTTCTGTATGACTTTTTCTGGCTTGTCGGCCATGAAATCGTCCACGGCTTTCTTGGCGCCGGGGCAGGTCATGAATCCGTAGTCATCACACACCAGGAGGCCGCCGGGGTTCATGCGCGGATAGAAGAAGCTCATGCTGTCAGCCGTGGGCTGGTGCATATCCACGTCGATATGGACGAAGGAGAAGCGCCGGTCGGCAACGTCATTGAAACGCTCTGGGATCCAGCCGGGGTGGATACTGATTTTTGCGTCGGGACGTTTTATCTCGTCCACGCCGCAGCTGAGGTCGCCTTTGCGCCAGTAGCCGAAGCCGTCAATGCTGTCCGGGGCGGAGACGCCCTGGAAGGAGTCAAAGAGAAAGTGCGTGCGCTGCTGCGCGCCGGCTTGTGTGGCTTTGCAGATCAGATAGGAGCCCGCGCCCTGCCATACGCCGCATTCGGCTGTATCGCCCGGAACCTGGGTGGACATGAGCGCGAGCTGGTAGAGCATCCAGCGGCGGTCCATGTTTTCCTGGATTTCATCGTAGCGCTCAAAGAATGCGTTGAATTCCGGATCGCGCCACCAGACCAGGCTGGGCCATGTAAAACGATAGCCGGGCATAATGAGCTTGCCCAATGTTCGCAGAATAGAGAACCTGACTTCTTCCCGTGATTGCGGGTTCTTGAATTCCAGTAATCGTCTTAGCACGGGAAAATCATACCAGAAGCACACTGTCGCTTAAGTTGCGGAGCCGGAGCCGCTGCCGCGAGAGTTTGCGCCGATGGTTCTGCAATGGCCGATGGTTCGGCAATGAATGATGTGTCACCGCAAAAACCTTTCCGATTTTCCAGAGCAGCCTGCGGGGCTGCTTTTTTATTTGAACTCAAATTCACTTTGAGAGGGAGCCCATGCAATTTCACTTTACTGATTTAGTTACGGCGGCCAATTTGTTTGTGCTGCTGGGAATCTACCGCAAGATGTCGATCATGGTGTATCAGCACAAGCTCATGTGGACCGACTTTGCCGAGCGCAAAGGCATTAGTCCGAATGGAAAAGAAGTGGCCGGCGTTTAACCAAAAGCATAGCGACGAAAAATTCTTTCAGGTGTTCTCATGAAACTTACAACAAGAGAAAAATTTCTAGCCAAGGTCTGTCCTGACGCCGCGAGCGGGTGCTGGATGTGGCGCGGGCTGGTGCGTCCCGATGGATATGGGGCGACGCGGTTTGAAGGAAGGGAACAAGGGGCGCATCGGGTGGCTTGGCAGTTATTTCGCGGAGAGATTGCGAAGGGAATTATGGTGTGCCACAAGTGCGATGTGAGGGCATGTGTGAATCCGGAGCATTTATTTCTGGGCACGGCGGCGGAGAACGTGCAGGACATGGCGCAGAAGGGCAGAAGCCCTCGTGGTGAGAAACACGGATCAGCCAAGCTGACAGCCGAGCAGGTAAGCAGAATTAAAACCATGCTGGCGGAGGATCGGCTGTACATGAGCGAGATTGCGCGGGAATTTGGCGTGTCACAGACGACAATTGGGGCGATCAAGAAAGGGAAGACTTGGAAGGCGGTAAAAGAGGCGGCAGGCTGCTGAGGAACTCAATTTATAGGAGGCGTTATGGCCGATTTCAAAACGGCATTTGCATTTGTATTGCAGCATGAAGATGCGGCGCGATCCGGCAAAGTTACGACGGATGCCGGCGGGCGGACGCGGTTTGGGATCGCGGAGAAATTCCATCCCGATCTGCCGGAGGAATTCTTTAGCGGGTCTGCCGAAGATGCGCTACTGACGGCAGAGAAGATTGAAGAGCGTGAATATTGGAGTCCGATGCGGCTGGACGAGGTCGAGAGCCAGAACGTGGCCAATAAGTTGTTTGATATGGCCGTGAATATGGGCGCGAGGCAGGCAGCGGTTTATGCGCAGCGGGCGGTGAATGGTTTGGCAGGCAACGCGCGTCTGGCAGAAGATGGAGTGATAGGCGCGCAGGCGCTGGCTGTGGTGAATGCAGTGAGCCCGATTGCGTATCACCAGGCGCTGTGCGAATTGAGTGCGGCACATTATCGGCACGTGGCGGCGGTGAATCCGGCGCAGATGGTGAATTTGCAGGGATGGTTGAAGCGGGCGGAGGCGTGAGTTTGTGTCGCTGCAATATTGATCCAAGTAGTTCGTTTCAGCGCATGGGAGCGCAAGGTCCCTCACCCCTATTCACGCGCTTAAGAACGCGCGCGTTTCATGACGGGGATCGGGATGATGGTTTTGTAGGTGGGTCGCGATTGAGGTAGCCAAAAGCCAAAAGCCAACTTCCGATTATCTGATTCAAAAAAACTAACCAAAACAATCAAAGAGAGGAAACAAAAATCATGAACCTTACAACATGGTTCAAGGGGCTATGTGTGTTTGTACTGAGTTCGCTGGTAACGGCGTCGGCGACGATGACGCTGGATCCTGCGAGCTTTAATTTTTCCAGACAGGGGCTGGCGAAGGTGGGTGCGGCTGCGCTGGTGATTGGCGTGAAGTCCGTTTTGCTGTATTTGAAGCAGTCTCCGTTGCCGGGAAATCAGCCGGCGGGCATTGCGAACTGGACACGCATCAGCGGCCTGGTGGCGTGCTGTTTGATTCTGCCGGCGCTGACGGGATGCGTGAGTTCATGGGACCAGACAACATATGCGTCACTGGCGGCAAGCAAGGCGCTGATTGATTGCGCGGTGGCCGGTTATAACCACGCGGACACGGATATCCGAAACAGCTGTGCGGCTGATCCGCAGGACCCGGCGTTTAATCCGCAGGCATTTTATCTGCCCCAGACCAGCGATGTGCAGCAGGCCGTGGACAAAGCGCGGCAGATACAGGTAGCGGCCGTGGAAGCGTTTGCCGCATATGCGGTGGCGAAGGTAGGAAAAGATCCGGCAGCCACATTGCAGCAAAAGCAAGCGGCGGTGATGGGCTTTCTGGTGCAGCTGCCTGCGTTGGTGAACGCTATCCGCACGCTGATGGGGAAGAGCACGGTGAGTGCAGCGCTCCATCCGCCGGATATCCGGAACCCGATGCAGGCGATTGCTGCGTTGAAGCCTGCAGTTCAGTTTGCGCACTAATGGGTGGAGCGAAGCTTTAGATGATCCGCTCTGCATTTTTTGTGTGCGTTGTTTGCGTGATGGATGCTTTGTATTGCTTTCTTCAATTCTTTTGCTGTGTTTAAAATCTTGACCTCAGTGGCTAAAGCCGATTGAGTATTAGCTTTAACGCAGACATAAATGCCTGCTCCACCCCGTTACTCAATACATTCTGAACCCAGAGTGAGTAAGAAAACAGGCTGACTCAAATTGCGCGGCGGCTGTCATCGCTTCGCGAAATCTCAAATTAAAACTGATTGCATGGAGGAACATTGTGGCGAGTAATCCTATATCTGGTATTTCTACGGCAGACAATTTGAATCAAGTGTTGAAGACGGTTACAGACGCAGCGCTGTTTATTGAACAGATGCTGGCCGCTTCGGGCGTGAACGGCTTTGACGCGGCGGGCGCTGAGCAATTGACGGCGGCATTCAGCAATCTGGCGACGATCGCCATACAGGCCGCGCATGATGCCGCGGGCGTGCAGATTACGCCTGGCAGCGTGATGGCGCTGATGCCGGTGAGCACGCCGCTGGCTATCCCCGGGGGAAAGTAAGGGGCGAGGGGGGATTTGTGAAAACACTATATGTAGTTGTCACAAGTCCCCCATGGCCGCTAGATTTTGTTGTAGCGAAAGAAACACGAATTTCATAGAATACGGAATGACTACAGGGCACAATTCCTTCGGCAATCTATCCTCACCGCAGAACTGGCTCAAGCAAGGTAACAACATGAAAGTAACTACGCCACTACAGTTTCAGACACTACCTTTTGACGAAGCAGCCGCGCATTGGCTGGAAATAAAGAAGCTGCACTGCAAGAAGCCCAGGACGATTGAAATGTATGAATGGTACATACGCAACCTGAAGAAAAAGTTTGAAGGGGTGTTGCTCTCGCAAATTCATATTGGGCATTTTCTGGAATATCAAAGACTGCGGAAGATGTTTGTTGGCGCGTCATGCGTGAACCATGAGTTGAATACACTGGCGCAGATACTGAAGATGGCCGACTTGTGGGATTTGATTGAGAAGCATTACAAGCCGCTGCCGATGCCAAACTGGACGCCGCCGAAAGTGCTGACGTCGGCGGAGGAGGAAAGGTTTTTTAGGATTGCGTCGGGGAATGTGGATTGGAGCGTGGCGTACTGGGCGGTGTCGCTCACGAATAATACGTCAGCGATGGGGATTGAGCTGCGCTATCTGCAATTGAAGCATGTGTTTCTTGACCAGGAGACGCCGACGATCCATATCCCAGATACGAAGGTGAAGAATGAATTTCGCGCGCGTGTGGTGCCGCTGAATGAAGTCGCTGCGAAACAGGCATTGCGGATCGTGGAGCGGGCGAAGAAGCTGGGAGCGTGGCATCCGGACCACTATATTTTCCCGTTCAGGGTGAAGCGCGGGAGCTATGATGTTACGAAGCCGGCGTCGCCCTACTTTATACGGTCGGCGTTCAGGAGCATGCGCGAAACAACCGGACTGGACTGGCTGCAGCCGAGAAACTTTCGCAACCAGATCATCACGAAGCTGTTTGAGTCAGGCGCACCGGATGAGACGATTATGTCGATCGCGGGACATCAGTCGATTAAGATGTCGCGATACTATTCAAGAATAAGAATCACCGCCAAAGCAGAGGCATTGAACGCCATCTGCCCGGGGAAGAGGCCTTAAAATTAAGCTTGCAACTTGCCTTACTAGAAGCCATCTCATAAATACCCCGACGGGCACGATGAGCCCGACAATATGCGTAATCTGCAGCTTTTCGGAGGGCCATGTAAGTTTTACTTATTTACGAGATGACTTCTAATTGCAGTTTCAATTAAAAGAACCAGAGATCTTCGGAAAATAAAATTATGATTGCAACCTTCAGCCGATATTTTACAACCCTCTGCCTTCTAAGCAGAGGGTCGCAGGGTAATTAGGTTTAAAGCGTGTAGGTTTAGTTCTTGTATATCTGATTTGTATGGAACCATAGCTTTCACTAACTGTTGCCTTCGAAGCTTCGGACGAACTCTACAAGGCTTCGGACTGCGATTCCTGATGGGCCTTTGGCGATCCAGCTTTTGGCGTCGTCGATCCAGGCTGTACCGGCTATATCCAGGTGGAGCCAGGGGGTGTCGTCGACGAATTCTTTTAGGAAGACAGCTGCTGTGCTGGCGCCGCCCCAGCGGCCGCCGGTGTTCATTATGTCGGCTATGTTGGAGCGGATCTGGTCCAGGTATTCCTGGTCTAGCGGCAGGCGCCAGAATTTTTCTCCGGATTTTTGCAGGGCCTGGGTGAAGTGCTGGTAGGCATCTTCGTCGTTGGCGAAGACGCCGGCGTTGGCGTGGCCCAGGGCTACAACGCACGCGCCAGTCAGGGTTGCGGCGTCGATGAGGTGAGTGCAGCCCAGGGTGCGGGCGTAGTGGAGGCCGTCGGCCAGGACTAGCCGGCCTTCAGCGTCAGTATTGATGATCTCAATGGATTTACCCGACATGGCAATCTGGACGTCGCCTGGCTTTTGCGCTTTGCCGCTGGGCATATTTTCTGTGGCGCAGACGATGCTAATGACCTTTACTTTTGGTTTCAGCATGGCTATGGCACGCATTGCGCCGATCATGGCTGCGCCGCCGGCCATATCGTATTTCATTTTTTCCATGCCGTCGGCGGGTTTAATGGAGATGCCGCCGGTATCAAAGGTGACGCCTTTGCCAACTAGTCCCAGCACTGGTTTTTCTGGCGCGCCTTGCGGCTCATAGCGCATCACGATCAGCCTGGGCTCTTCGTCTGAGCCTTGCGCCACGCTCCAGAATGCTCCCATCTTTAATTCTTTGATTTTGTCGGGACCATACGCCTCGAATTTCAGGCCCACGGTTTCGCACATTTTTTTAGCTTGATTGGCTAGCATGGTGGGCGTCATGTGGTTGCTGGGTTCGTTCACCAGCACGCGGGTAAAGTTTTGCGATTCGCCAATGACACGTCCTTGCGTAAGCGCCTGTTGTAACTTGGCTTGATCTGCTCCCGCTGGCGCTACGACAGTGAAATCTTTCATGCTTAGATCTTTGCGATCGCTGCGATAAGTATCAGGATCAAAGTCCGCAACCAGCGCGCCTTCAAGAATGGAGCGCACGGCGTCTTCCGCGCCGGTGGATAATTCCGGAATTACAAACGCGCAGCTCTTAATCATCTTGGGTTTCAAGGAACGGATGGCCGTCCCTGCCGCTCTGCGCACTTCTGCATGGCTGAAGGTTTTGGCCTTGCCTGCGCCGACGATCATCAGCCGTTTTGCCTTCAGTCCCTGCGGGCGATGGAGCACCACGGCCTCATAGGCCTTGCCGGTAACTTCTCCGCTGGTGAAGAGGTCGGCCACGGCTTTCTCAAGAGCAGCGTCTTTCACGGCGAGGCGGGGCTCACTTTTCCACTCTTTACTGCCGGGAGGTTTACTACCATGGTCCAATGCAACAACGACCAGGCATTCGGTTTCAACTTCAGCGGGATTGGCGAGGATCAGGCGTGTATCCATGATGACGTTCTTGCTCCTGTCTTTGAATCGGGAAATCGGGAAATCTTTAAACCAAAATCTTTAACGGAAACCGCGAAAGGCGAACGGAAACCGCGAAAGACAAAAAAATCCAAAAAACAAAAAATCGAAACTTGCGGACTTGAGAAACTTGGGCCTCAGAGAACCCAAAATTTCGAGAATCAGTGGTCTGTTTTCGGTCTCTCCTATATATAAGGACGACCGTGGTTATTGTCTTCTGGAACGGGCGATGGCGTCGCGCGCTTCTTTGTCTGCGGTGCGACGGCGCTCGGTTTCACGTTTGTCCCAGCTTTGCTTGCCTTTGGCCAGGGCAATCTCACATTTAATCTTACCGTTTTTGAAGTACATACGCGTGGGGATGAGGGTATAGCCTTTTTGCTGGGTTTTGCCCTGGAGTTTCCGTAACTCGTCCGCGTGGACCAGCAGTTTGCGGGTGCGGAGTGGGGTATGTCCGGCATAGCCGGCGTTTTCATAGGCGCCAATGTGGGCGTTCAGGAGCCACAATTCGCCGTCTTTGAGCAGGGCGTATCCATCTTTAAGGTTGGCCCGCCCGGCGCGAACGGACTTGACCTCTGAGCCAGTCAGGACGACGCCAGCCTCCATTTTGTCTTCCAGGAAGTAATTATGGCCGGCAGAGCGATTAAACGAAGCATCGCGCTCCCCGGAGGCAACAGGGTCACGCTTGACGTTTTTGGGCTTATTAGGCTCAGTTTGATGGGTGGTCTGGCGGGCCATAGCAGCTTTTGGTAACGTACGGCAAACTTTTTATGCTATCACAGCGCAAATTTAGTTACTAAAGTCGTTCTATGATTGCACCGGAACCGGTGTATAATCTGGCTTCCGTTATAGTCTAAATCCGGGCAAGACAACGGGTAAATTGTCCCCCACCATTTCCCTGAAAATGAAGGACTTAGGCAGAGCCTAGAGGTGAGCAGGAGCGTATGAGGAAGGTAGCAGCAACCCTCACAATTTTGTTTCTTTTTGCGGCATTTTTGTCCGCCGCGGAATCGGCCAAGACTTTATACCAAAAAGGTGTAAAGGCAGAGGCCCGCGAAGACCATGAAGGCGCCTATGAGTTTTACAAGGCTGCCTACCAGCAGAAGCCGGAAGAGCTGAAATATCGCGTGCCGTATGAACGCACGCGTATGCTGGCTGCCTCCGCCAAGATCAAGCACGGGCAGAAGCTGCGCGATCAGGGCAACCTGGCTGATGCGCTCACTTTGTTCCAGCAGGCGGTTGAAATTGACCCCAGCAACGAACTGGCAGCGCAGGAAATCCGGCGTACCCAGTCGATGATGCAGAAAGCGGCTCCCCCCGTCGGTGGACAGGCCATGAGCCCGTCTCCGCGCCAGGATGATGACGATCCATTGCGCAAGCGCCTTGAAGGCGCAGGTTCTCCCGTGGCATTGGGGCAGTTTCCTGATTCGCCCATCAGCGCCCTGGAAATGACGGAAGATTCCAAAGTTGCCTATGAAACCATTGGCAAGCTGGCCGGCATCAACGTGCTTTTTGATCCGGATTATCAATCGCGCCGCCTCACCATCAAACTGCAAAAGGTGAGCCTGCAGGAAGCGCTGGATATCGTGGCGCTGGAATCGCGCACTTTCTGGCGGCCGGTTACTCCGAACACAATTTTCGTAGCGCAGGATACGCAGGCGAAACGCCGTGAACTGGAACAGAACGTAGTCAAAACTTTTTATCTGGGAAATGTCTCCACCCCCACCGATCTGCAGGACATTGTGAACGCGATCCGCACGGTGCTTGAGGTGCAGCGTATTCAGCAGATACCTTCGCAGAGCGCGATCATTATTAAGGGCACACCGGACCAGCTGGCGCTGGCGTCAAAGATGATTGACGATATCGATAAGTCGAAGCCGGAAGTCATTGTGGATGTGATTGTGGCGCAGGTGCGGCGAGACAAGCTGCGTAATCTGGGCATTACGCCTCCGCAAAACGCGTCAGTGGCGCTGCAAAGCGCTTCATCGGCCACCACGACTGGAACCACCACAACCACTACTTCCTCTTCCAGCCTGAACTTTAACGATCTGCAGCATCTTAATTCCACGAATTACGCGGTAACCATCGACTCGCTGAAGGCGGTTGCGCTGTTCTCTGACGCGGACACCAAGATCATGCAAAATCCAAAGATCCGCGCCACAGACAATGAAAAAGCAACGCTTACCGTGGCCGATAAAATTCCCATCGCCACCGGTTCATTCGGTACGCCGCTGGGCGTGGGCACCGCCGTGGGCGCGGTGGGTGTGAATACGCAGTTCACGTATACAGATGTCGGCGTAAAAATGGAGATCACGCCGCGCGTCCACCCGGATGGCCAGATCACGTTGAAACTCTCCATGGAAATTTCCAACCTGAACGGATCTGAAACCATTGGCGGCATTACGCAGCCAATTATCAGCACGCGCAAAGCGGAGCAGACGATTCGCCTGAAAGATGGCGAAACAAACCTGCTGGGCGGAATCCTTGAAGTTGACGATACCAGCACTCTGGGCGGCGTGCCGTTCCTGAGCCAGATTCCCATCTTGAAGTATCTGTTCTCTTCCACGCAAAAAGAACACACCACCAACGAACTGATATTTGTTCTGGTGCCTCACATTGTCCGCTCGCAAGAGTTGAGCGATATGAACCGTCGCACGTTTGACGTGGGTACGGGCGGCAGCATTGATCTGCGTCCTGCGAGCAGGCCAGCAACGCCGGCGGCAGTTCCGGCTCCAGCAGCGGCTCCCACAACCACCACACCAGCTCCGGCGACTGGCGCGCCAGTTACACCATCGCGCCTGCCGGTAACCCCAGCACCAACGCAGGCGCCGGGGCAGCCAGCGTCTCGTCCGCAGAGTGCAGCGCCAACCAGCACGCCTGTAGTGGCGCAAACACTCAAAGAGGGCCAGGTGGGACTGCAGCTTGATCCTGGCGTGACATCGCAAACAATGGGCGGCACCGTTACGTTGTCCATTCAGTTGACGCACGGGCAGGACATTGCCTCTGTGCCGATTCTCATCAGCTATGACCCCAAGATTCTCCAGTTCATGAGCGTTACCAACGGAGACTTCCTGGCAAAAGACGGCCAGAATGTTGTGCTGGTGCATCGTGATGATGCATCCACGGGCAAGCTGCAAATTACCGCGCAGCGCACACCGGGCATGCACGGCGTTTCTGGCGACGGCACGGTCTTTAACCTGGTGTTCACGGCCAAGGCGAAGGGAACTGGAACTGTTTCCATTGCCACGCCGGGTGCACGGAACAGCAAGAACCAGCCGCTGGATGTGCTGGGCTCGCAGACCACCGTCACGGTAAACTAGAAGACTGAAGGTCAGGGATGAAGCGGATACAAACCGAGCTGAGGTCGCTGGAACAGAAGTTGCGGGAAGCGGTACTGCTTGAACGCAATCGGCAGCCGAACTGCGGCGTCATGAGCGGGCGGCAGCGCGGCTTTACCCTGGTGGAAATGATCGTGGTAATCACGATCCTGCTGATTTTGATGGGCGCGGCCGTGCCCATCATGAAGGTGAGTGTAAAGCGGCAGCGGGAAGTAGAATTGCATCGCGCGCTCTGGGAGATGCGCACCGCCATTGACCGCTATAAGGACGCGGCGGACAAGAACGCTTTCCAGATCAAGCTGGGCTCGGAAGGATATCCGCCAGACATGGATACGCTGGTGAACGGAGTAGAGATTGCCGGCGGCAAGAAGCTGCGCTTTCTCCGCCATATACCCATGGATCCCATGACCGGCAATACGGACTGGGGACTGCGCTCCATGCAGGATGATCCGCAGTCTGATTCCTGGGGCGGGCAGAATATTTTTGATGTGTACACAAAATCAACCGGCGTTGCGTTAAACGGCACTAAATATAAGGATTGGTAAATCTATGATCGGTTCATTGAAAAATAAGCGGCTGCAACGCGGCTTTACGCTGATTGAGTTGATCATTGTGGTCGCCATGATCTCTATTTTGCTGGGCGTCATGGTGCCGATTTACAAGCTCCACCTCCTCCACGCCAATGAAGCTGTGCTCAAGGAAGACCTGTACAACATGCGCCAGGCCATTGACCAATTTACGCAGGACAAAGGCAAGGCGCCGCAGGACCTGAATGACATTGTGACGGCCGGCTACCTGCATGCCATCCCCAAAGACCCGTTTACGCATTCCTCAGAAACATGGCAGGTGGTGCAGGAAGATGTGCTCACAAGCGTTGACCAGACCGCACCCGGCATTAGCGATGTAAAGAGCGGAGCCAGCCTGAACAGCGCTGACGGGACTGCCTACAGCACCTGGTAAAAAGCGAGGCTGCAACTTTGCGGGAAGAAGATGAAAAGATTCTTTTTAGCAACCGCTTGCGTGATGGTTGCAGCGTCGATGTTTTTTGCCCTCCTGAGGGTTTACAAGATTCACGTCCTTCACGCGAATGAAGCTCTGCTCGAAGAAGATTTGCGCGACATGCGCCACGCAATCCGTAAATACACCCACGATAAAGGCAAAGGGCCGCAGACCCTGAATGACCTTGTGACTGCCGGCTACTTGCGTGCCATCCCCAAAGATCCGTTTACGCATTCCTCAGATACCTGGCAGACACAGCCTGTGCAGGATGACGTGCTTACCCCCTCCACCGAGACCGCGTTAGGCATCACGGATGTAAAGCGAGGAGCCAGCCAGACAAGCTCTGACGGGACTGCCTACAGTAGCTGGTAACAGCATCTGAATGGCTCAAATGCGCTGACGAGCGCTGATTCCGATGGTAAGAGTTACAGCAGTTGGTACGCTCAATCTTAAATGAACGATCAAAGACCGAGGCATTTATCTTCATTCCAGAATTTTCAATGCCGGCGATTTAGGCCGCTTCTCTTCTTCCGGCTCGACTTCCGCCACAGGACGCCGATTTCTCCTCAGCCTACTCTGCAAATCCCAAAACACAAGGCTGACTACTAATTACTAAATACTAAGTACCGGTGATTTGCTACCATTTCCGTATGCCGGTCGATACTGAAATCCAAGCCGCCCATCTGCCGCCTTTGAAGGCCCCACGCGGAACCCAACTCACATGCAAAGCATGGCCGCAAGAAGCTGCCATGCGCATGCTCATGAACAATCTGGATGACGAAGTGGCCGAGCGTCCGCGCGATCTGGTGGTTTACGGCGGCACGGGCAAAGCGGCCCGCAATCAGCAATGCCTTGAGGCAATCCTGGCATCGTTGAAGTCGCTCGATAATGATGAGACGCTGCTGGTACAGTCCGGCAAGCCCGTGGGAATTTTCAAAACCCATGAATACGCGCCGCGTGTGTTGCTCGCCAATTCCAACCTGGTGGGCCATTGGTCGAACTGGGAGAAATTCAACGAACTGGAACGTGCTGGGTTGATGATGTATGGCCAGATGACGGCCGGCTCATGGATCTACATTGGCTCGCAGGGAATTATTCAGGGGACGTTTGAGACCTTTGCCGCGATCGCGGAAAAACATTTTGGCGGCGATCTGGCCGGCAAGCTCGTTGTAAGCGGCGGCATGGGAGGCATGGGTGGCGCTCAGCCTCTGGCAGCGACGATGGCTGGCGCATGTTTTCTGGGCATTGAGGTGGATGCCGAACGCATCAAGAAGCGGCTCAAGACCGGTTATTGCGACTTCATGGTCAACAATCTCGACGAAGCGCTGCGTATTTTGAAAAATGCCGTGCGAAAGAAAGAAGCAATTTCCGTCGGACTGATTGGCAATTGCGCTGACGTGATTCCTGAACTGGCCGAGCGCGGCGTGCTGCCTGACATTCTTACTGACCAGACTTCAGCTCATGATCCGCTCAACGGATACGTACCCAACGGCATGAGCCTGGAGCAGGCGCTGGAACTGCGCAAGAGCGATCCCAAGGCGTATCTGGAAAAATCAATGAATGCCATGGCGCGGCACGTGGAGGGCATGCTGCGTCTGCAGAAGATGGGCAGCGTGACCTTTGATTACGGCAACAACATCCGCACATTTGCTTTCCAGCAGGGCGTGAAGAACGCGTATGATTTTCCCGGCTTTGTACCGGCGTATATTCGTCCACTGTTTTGTGAAGGCCGCGGACCGTTTCGCTGGGTAGCGCTCTCTGGTGATCCGGCTGACATTGCCGTGACTGACGACCTGATCCTGGAGATGTTCCCGAAGAACAGAATCTTGAGCCGCTGGATCGATCTGGCGCGCAAGCGCATCAAGTTCCAGGGACTGCCGGCCCGCATCTGCTGGCTGGGTTACGGCGAGCGTGCAGAGTTCGGGCTGGCGATGAATGATCTGGTGAAGAAGGGCAAGCTGAAAGCGCCGATTGTGATTGGCCGTGATCATCTTGACTGTGGCTCGGTAGCGTCACCGTATCGCGAGACGGAGAGCATGAAAGACGGCAGTGATGCCGTGGCAGACTGGCCTCTGCTGAACGCAATGCTCAACACCGCCAGCGGCGCAAGCTGGGTCTCGATCCACAACGGCGGTGGCGTGGGCATTGGCTATTCATTGCACGCCGGGCAAGTCACCGTCGCCGACGGAACAGACGCCATGGCCAAGCGCATTGAGCGCGTGCTGACCAATGATCCCGGGATAGGCGTGGCGCGGCATGTGGATGCTGGGTACGAAGAGGCGAAAAGTTTTGCGGAGAAGAATGGCGTGAAAGTGCCGATGGGGTAACTGTCCCGAGCGCAAGCGAGAGAACCCTTTGACCACAAAGGACACGAAGGAACGCTTATTATTACAAAATTTTGCATTCGGGTTTTGCCCTTCATTTCTGGAGCACTCTTTTGCGCATTCCTTTTCTTCATCACTGATCAAGGACAAGTGATTTTGCGAGGGACAATACCTGCGGATGCGACGGGGTTTCAGAGGGATAATATTTACATTGAGAGTGCCTTGGCCCCATACGCATTGATGTTGGCACCATCCATTATTCTCATACTCATCTTTTTGGTAATGAAGCGCATAAGCGAGAGAGATTCAACCAAAACCGCTAAACTCTAATGCAGAGCTCCTTTCGGCTTCGCTCCAAATCGTTTTTAGACAAATAGATATATTCACGTGATGATCAGGATGATAAAGCTTAGCGACAGCCATTGAGAAAAAAGAGAACATCGCGATCGCCATATCTGCTTCTGGCCAACATCGGCCAGCTTCTCACGTTGCGCGGTGAAGCGGCGCCGAGACGCGGGGTTGCGCTCAAGGAAATCGGGTTAATAGAAGATGCTGCCGTGATCTGCGGCGGCGGAAAGATTCTTGCTGCTGGGCCTCAGCGCGAGTTGTTGCGTGATCCGTGGCTTAAAAAGAACCGTCGCAAAGTTGAAGAGTTGGATTGCCAGGGCGGCGTGGTCCTTCCCGGGCTGATTGATTGCCATACGCACCCGGTGTTTGCCGGGCCGCGGTTGGTGGATTTTGAGAAGCGCATTGCCGGTGCGGGCTATGAAGAGATTGCGGCTGCGGGCGGCGGGATTCGGTCGAGTGTGGCGGCTGTCCGCAAGGCCAGCCGCAGTGAGCTCAGCAAGAAAGTGCTTGTAGC
>DASXZE010000190.1:0-10834 GCA_036502105.1 Candidatus Angelobacter sp.
GGGATGGAATCGGCGCGGATGAGTTGCACGGTGTGGGCCTACGGAAAAGACAAAGACAAACCGACGATGTCCAGTGGAACGGTGAGTGCGAACCTGAAGGCGGGAGAATATCAGCAGATCATGCAGCAGCACTTTTTACCGTGTGATCGTGAGCTGGATTTGAAGCCTGGAGCTTACACGCTGCGCATGGGAGTGCTGGACCGGACGACCAACAAGATTGGCACAGCCAGCGCCCAGGTTGTCGTGCCTTAACATTGCTCTTCCGCGCAGTAACATGCACCTATTTAAGGAGTAATCGTATGAAAGCTGTCAATCGTTTTGCCATTTCTCTACCTGTGCTATTGCTATGCATGGTAGTGCTGAGCGTACGAAGCTCATCGCAGACTGCGCCCGACCAATCACAGAATGTGCTGCATTCAGACCAGACGCTGCACGCCAACACACGTCTGGTGGTCGTGGATGTGGTGGCCACGGACAGCAAGGGCCACGCTATGCCGGACCTTAAAGCCGAAGATTTTACTTTGCTTGAAGATGGTAAGCCACAAAAGATCAGCGGGTTCACATTTGAGCGTCCTGGCACTGCAGCAGTGCGAACTGAGCAGGTGCAACTGCCGCCCTCGGTGATTAGCAACGCGCCAAAGTTCCAGGCCAACAGCCTGAACGTGATTCTTTTTGACGCAATCAACGGCGATTTTGTGGAACATTCTTACGCTAAAAGTGAATTGCTTAAATTTCTGAATTCCGCGGCATTGGATCGGCCTGTGGCTATGTTTGCGATGCAGGATCAGTTGAAGTTACTGCACGACTTTACGACCGACAACAAAGCTCTGGTCTCGGCAGTAACAAAGTACAAGCCGCCCACTGAAGCCATAAGCACAGATACCATGGAATCGAAAATATCGGCCTTCAGCTCCGCGGGCGCATTTCACACGAGTGAAAGAGGCATTGCAGATACGCTCAATCAATTAAATGCGCTAGCCAAAACCCTGGCGGGCTATCCCGGACGGAAGAACCTGATCTGGCTGTCGGGAAGCATCCCGTTAGTCTTTTTCCCGGAAGAGGTTAACCGAGCGGATGGCCACATAAGTCTCAAAAGCGGTGATGCGTTCGACAATATGCTGATATCCACCTCTTTCAAGAGCTATGCCGATCTGATAAAAAAAGTTACTGATTCCTTCATGGCGGCACAAGTAGCGGTGTATGTGGTGGATGCCGGTACGCTCAGCAAAGACGACCATCTTTCCGCGCAGATCACTATGGACCTAATGGCTGACGGTACGGGTGGGAAAGCGTTCAGGAATAGTAATAATCTGGCACTAAACCTTAAAACCAGCATGGAAGATGGGTCAACTTTCTACACCCTGGGATATTATCCAGACAACAAGAAATGGGACGGACAGTTTCGGCGCATCCAGGTGAAGAGCAACCGTCCCGGGCTGACCCTGCGCCATCGGGTTGGATACTACGCTCTGGATCCGGAGAAGCTCAACAAGGAAAACTCTGACGCGGTGGCAGAAAACTTCAGCCGCTCCCTTGAACTGGATGCGCCGGCAAACAGCCAAGTGGTTTTCCAGGCGCAGGTTGTGCCGCCATCGACGAATGGCAAAAAAGTGACGGTCACCTTCCACATCGATCCTGGAACCATGGCCTTTGAGCACGAAGAGGGTGGCATAGAATCGGCGCGGCTGAGCTGCACCGTCTGGGCGTATGGGAAAGATAAGAACAAACCCACGATGTCCAGCGGAACGGTGAGCGCGAACCTGAAGGCTGGGGAATATCAGCAGATGATGCAGCAGCACTTTTTGCCCTGTAATCGTGAACTGGACCTGAAATCGGGAACATACACGCTGCGTATGGGAGTGCTGGACCGCACCACCAACAAAATGGGCACGGCTAGTGCGCAGGTGATTGTGCCGTAGTATAAGCTAAAAGTAGCCGTCATAAAAAACCGGGGCCTTGCGGCCCCGGTTTTTTTTGGAACTAATACTCAGTCGTTACTGGACGTTGAGAGCAACGTCGTCAATCACGAATGAGGTTTGCAGGCTCGTGTCTTCCTTACCGGTGAACCTGATCTGAACGGTCGTGCCCTTTATCGAAGTAACGCTGATGGGCAGTGAGCGCTGCGTGTAGCCAGTGCCCTTGTTCAGGTTGGAGAATGTTCCCAGCGTCTGCAGCACCGTGCCGGCGGAGTTGAGCACCTGCACCGTCAGCGTGTCGAACGCCGTGGTGGTGGTGGTCTCTGCCGTGTCAATGTGCAGGAAGAACGTGAGAGTTGCGGTGGTGGCCGTGGCCGGAATCGTCACGGACTGAGTGGATGTATCGGTGTGTGTGGTACCGTAACCATCCATCCAGGCATCTTTGGTTCCAGCATGTGGCGGCTCAGAAGCTGAAGTGTTGAGCACGCCAGCTGTCAGAGTCCACGGTGGAGCTGTGGTGGTGCCGGTTTCAAAGCCGCCATTCACAATCAGCTGCGAACCAGCGCCGCCGGTTGCATTTACCGTAAGGTTAATGGTGGTTGTGTGCGTCAACGCTCCTGAAATTCCAGTGATCGTGACTGTCGCAACGCCAGTAGTTGCCGTGGCGCTGGCAGTAAACGTAACAACGCTGGTAGTAGTAATCGGGTTCGTGCCAAAGGCTGCTGTTACGCCTGCTGGCAGACCAGAAGCAGAAAGCGTTGCAGTGCCGGTGAAGCCATTGAGTTTGGTTATGGTAATGGTGCTGGTAGCGGTTGAACTCTGCGTCACTGAAACGCTGGCGGGTGATGCCGACAGACTGAAGTCCGGCGTGGTGACCGCGCCGCCAGCCAGGGCGTTGATCATGGTCTGGCCGATCGGGCTGCCCCAACCGGTGACAAGATCATAGCCAGTTACAGCGTTGAAAGATTTTCCCTGAGCGTTTCTGTTATTGCCGCTGGTGATGTCATGGAAATCGCTGGTAAAGCTGGTGCTCTTTCCAATGGCATAAATAGCAGGATTGATGAAACCAACCGTGCCGTGGCCGGCAGCCACTGACTGTTGATTGACCAGGGCGATGAATGCAGCCCAGCGAGGCGAGGCATAACTCGTACCGCCGGTCTGGCCATTGCAGGATCCGTTGCTGCAAGCAATGTTGTCAAAGTTGCCTTCCATCGCCACGTCTGGAATGTTGCGGATGGTGGTTGAACCACCGTTGGCCGTGCTGGCAACACCTGACTGATAGCTGGGAATCGCGAACTTATCATCTGCCGGGCCGCCGCTGCTGTCTGGCCACGCGGTTTCTGAAGCCCATGGGCCACCTGCACCGGTTGTGGTCAGGTCAGTTGCACCTACGGCAATTGCGAAAACATCTTCTGCCGGGAAGCTGGAATCAGTGGCGTTTGATCCGGTGAATGCGCCTGAGTCTCCAGAGGCCACAAAGAAGCTCTGGCCCTGTGCCTGGTATTCCTGGAAGATCGGATTATTTTGTGTGATGTCATCCGGGCTCCATCCCCATGAGCAGCTGATGGATTTGGAAATATTATCGGTGGCGATTCTGTTGAACATATCAACGTCACCTACACCGATTGCGGTTGTGCCTGGCGCAATATAAACGCGGACTGAAGCCAGTCCTGGCGCCATACCGATTGCCTGCGCAACGTCCAGTGCCTGTTCGCCATCGTCTCCGTCAGAACCAGCCGACGCGCCATCAATCAGCACGTTGGTGATAGGAACGTTGATCGCCGTGCCGCTCATATCGCTCACGACGTCTGCCATGTTGTAGCCGTCAAATTCCACCATCGCCACTGACTGGCCGCTGCCCGTCAGGGTCGTGTTGCCGGCATAAGCTGCGCGCATGTCTGAAGGACGGAAAGCGCCGCCAGTGCCTGAACCCAGATTCGGATGGATGGCCTGTGCCTGTGCCGCATCGGGCGATCTCTTCATATGGGATTTCGGTCTGGAAAAATCATTCAGACCGGCAATGTGCGATACCGCAACGTTCAGTGCCATTGAGGGCTCGCGGTCCGGAGAGAAGAACGTGCGATTTTCTGTGGGATGCTGGAACGTCCGCATCGACACATGGAAAGCTTTCTCCACCTGCGCGACCGAACCTTCAACGTCCACCACCAACCGGTTTGCGTGCGTGCCGGTTACGGTAAGACCATTGGCTGCCGCGAAATCAAGCACAGCCTGGTGGTCTGCCGCTGTGGGGCCGAACTGCGTAGTGAACTGGTCCACGCTGAGAAACTGGTGAAAGTTAGGGCTGGAGGGATCATAGAGCCGGCTCAGCAAATCGGTGAGTTCCGGCTGGTTGCGAAGCGGCAGCATAATGGCCAGCTTCAAGCGTTGAGTCTGGGGAAGCACGCCCACTGGCACGGCTTGTCCACTGGAAACCACGGGACGCACATGATTGTGCATGACCTGGAGTGGGACATTGCCTTCGCCAGTTGCAATATTGGGTTGTTGGACCTGCGCCAGCATGGGCAGGGCTGTAATCAAAAAGAGAAATAGAAACAACGCTTGACCGCGCAACAATCGGGACATTCTTTGCTCCTTGATGTTCAAGATGAACGCTCTTTTTTCTTCAGATTTGAAATGTAGTTTGAAGCCAAAAAAATGAAGGGACAATAAATTGGAATGCAACGGCCTGCTTACAGCCGCTTCAGCAGCGCATGGGCCCATGGGTTTGGGGCTATGAAAAGATACTTCGTTCCAGAAGCGTAGTGCCATTGCGGAGCCCTTGCGCCATTCAGAATCGGCGATGAGTTGTTTTCAAAAACGATTCGCGGCGCGCTGTGTGACCCTATAACAAAAAGAGTTCGTGCTTAGACTGCCGTCCATACTACTAAACGGTGAGAGACACCCACCATTTTTATTTGCTGCAACAACGTGAACGCTTCCCGTTTTGGGAAATCAAGCAACACACCGCGCATGCTGAGTAAAAGTTAATGCTGACACCGGAAATTAAAATCTGTACATCAAGCATCACCGGCATCGGAAGTATCCGGGGCCTCGCGGCCCCGGATACTTTTGGAATATTACTCACTCGTTGGTAAACGCTCGTTAATGAAAGTTCATTTACTGAACATTCAAGGCAACGTCGTCAATCACGAATGAGGTTTGCAGGCTTGCATCTTCCTTGCCCGTGAACCTGATCTGAACAGTCGTACCCTTGATCGAGGTGACGCTGATGGGCAGTGAGCGCTGCGTATAACCCGCAGCCTTGTTCAGATTGGAGAATGTTCCCAGCGTCTGCAGCACAGTGCCCGCGGAGTTAAGCACCTGCACCGTCAGCGTGTCGAACGCCGTGGTGGTGGTGGTCTCTGCCGTGTCAATGTGCAGGAAGAAAGTGAGAGTTGCGGTGGTCGCCGTGGCCGGAATCGTCACGGACTGAGTGGATGTATCGGTGTGCGTGGTGCCGTAGCCATCCATCCAGGCATCTTTTGTTCCAGCATGTGGCGGCTCAGAAGCTGAAGTGTTGAGCACGCCAGCTGTCAGAGTCCACGGTGGAGCTGTGGTGGTGCCGGTTTCAAAGCCGCCATTCACAATTAAGTTTTTCGCTACAGCAGAAGAGTTCACCGTGAAGCTGATGGTAGTTGTATGACTCAGCGTTCCAGATACTCCCGTGATGGTGACCGTGGACGTACCAACCGTCGCCGTTGCACTAGCGGTAAATGTAACTACGCTGGTGGTGCTGGCCGGGTTAGTGCCGAAGGCTGCAGTTACGCCCGCTGGCAATCCAGAGGCAGAGAGAGTTGCGCTGGCGGTGAATCCGCCAGTTTTCGTGACCGTGATTGTGCTGGTTCCGGTTGAGCCTTGCGTGACTGAAACGCTGGCTGGTGAAGCCGAAAGTGAGAAGTTCGGCGCAGCCACGGCAGTTATCGTCAAGCTAACTGACGTTGTGTGCGTGAGTGTGCCAGAAGTTCCAGTGATCGTTACAGTTGCTGCACCGGTTGTTGCTGTGGTGCTGGCCGTGAGTGTAAGAACGCTGGTGGAAGTTGCCGGGTTCGTGCCAAAGCTGGCAGTTACGCCCGCAGGCAATCCAGAAGCTGACAACGTAACTGCTCCGGTGAAGCCGCCCAGATCAGTTACAGAGATGGTGCTGCTTCCCGCAGAGCCCTGAGCAATAGAAAGACTCGCCGGTGAAGCGGCAAGGCTAAAGTCTGGAGTGGCTGTTCCACCGTTGTTGTTCCAGAAGTTCACCAGGTTCGCCGCGTTGACTGATCCCCAGCCAGTGGACAGATCGTAGCCCACAGTTGCGTTGAAGCCGGTTACGCCCGGTACCGTATTATTGCCGGTAGTGCAATCGTGATAGACGGCCGTTCCGCCTGCCAGCTGATTGCGGCCCATGCTATAGAACGCGGTGTTGGCATTGCCCTGGCGCGCGCCCGTCTTCTGCACAACAAGAGACATCAAGCCGGCAAAGGAAGGTGACGCCGCAGAAGTTCCGCCGACCGCCGCCAATCCAGTGGTTCCCGTGGTGTGCCCTTGTACGATCACATAACCGTCATGGCCTGCTGCGCTGAGCGCCACGTCCGGAACATCGCGATGGCCATCTGCCGGCACGCCCGTTCCTGTCTGGAAAGCTGGCTTGGCATAAATGGTGCTGGCGCCGCCGCCGGTCGCACCCAGACCTGAACCGCCCGTTACGCTGCCGCTCTCATTCCAAACTTTTTCCGGGATGTAGCTGATAGCTGAGCTCTGGTTGGTTGCATTGTTGGTGGTGTTCCAGAAAGTTCCGGTGCCTTCGTTGAATTCAGTCCCGCCCACCGCGGTTACGTTTGGCGGGCTGCTTAGTCCGGATACTGCGCGCACAGTTCCAGTAGCTGCGCTGGAAGCATCGCAACCCGCAGCTCCGCTGTCACCGGAAGAGACAAAGGCGGTAATGCCTTCTGCCGCCGCCTGCGACCACAGATTGTTGTAGAAATTATTTTCTGCCGTACCCATGTTGGCTTCGCACTGGCCAAAGCTGGTACTCATGATGGGCGCGGTATTGTTGTTCACAATAAACTGCGCGGAAAGATCAACGCCGTCTGTGGTGGCCGTGGAAGCTGAGATCACAAAATTGACTGTAGCTCCCTGTCCAATGCCGCCGGACCATTCCACGTCCAGGTCAGCCTCTGTTTCTTCTCCGCCGCCCAGGTCGCCCGGATCAGCGCCGTTGTGTACGAACACCGGATCATGTGCCGGCAGGGCAAAGAAGCTGCGGAAGAACTGTACGTCTGCCAGCTTGATATCGGTGCGGCCTACGATGGCGATCGACTGGCCAGTGCCCGTGATTCCTGCCGTGTACAGCGCGTTCACGTTATAGATGGTGGCAAAGTCAGCGGGAGCCAGAAAGTGGTTCGCGCCGGATGTGAAATCCGGGGTGACGCTGCCATCCGGCGCACTGGGTTTCAGGACTTTAAAGTCTGTTGGCAGTTGTGCGCGTGTGCTGAATTCTTTACCAGACAGTCTGGTAACTTTGCTGAGGAAATGATGCCTCGGGAAATTGTGCAGGGTCACGACACCGCTGACCAAACCTGCAAAGCCTCTGGGCAGCGAGGGGTCTGTCGCATTTGCCTGATGCATCTGGCCATCAACTTCATATTTGCGAATGTTGGTTTGAAACGCGCGCTCTACCTGCTGCACGTTGCCGCTAAAGTTGACCCACAGGCGGCCTTTGCCTATTTCTTCAACTTTGAAGCCCTGGGCCGTGAGCCAGTTGGTTACGTCGGCCAGGTCTTGGTCCGTAGCGCCAAAGCGTGCGCCAAATTGTTCCGGTGTAAGGAATTTGTGGAAATTGGCTGAGTTCGGATTTTGCTGCTGCGTTAGCAGGTCCTGCAAATCCGCTTGCGCACCTGGACGCACGGAAAGCGACAACACCATGTTCTTCATGGGTGTTGAAATATCGGCCGGGCCGCGATCAAATTCCGCGCGAGCCATGGAATTTGTATTGCCTTGCAGCCGCATGCGGTCAGCGTCATTGATTACCCGTTGTGCCAGGGCACTGGTGGAAAGCAATGTGAAGGCGACCAACGCTAGAGACAGATAACGTAGGGGACGAAACATAGATTCTCCTTTTGGGGCTTGCACGGTTGAACGAATTGGGGAATTCAAGACCGTTGGCGTCTGAGATCAGCTGGGTAGACACCAGGGTGACAAAAGTTAAAAGGGAATCTTGAGACCGGAAAACTCAAGGGGGAGCTGCCGCGCTTGACCAACGCCCCAACAATACGCGCACTTTCTAATACCCACCAAAGAGCCAGAAGTGTGGCTTAGTATGCTTGGGACGAAAGCACTACGACCATAGATAGTATTTAGACCCAAATTGGGCCTGATGGGTCAATGAATTGGCGGCCTGTCAATTTGGTGGGCTATTAAAAATTACTCAGGTGGCGTTAGTCCGCGGTTTCCAGCAACTGGCCCAGCTCTTCCCATTCGCTCATGGTGCGCTCCAGGTCAGACTTGGCGCGATTGAGTAAGTCGGTCTGCCGCTGCGTCTCCTCCACGCTCACAAAGTTTTGTAGCGCGATTTCTGCCAGTGCCACCGCAGCTTCAAAGCGCGCAATCTCTTCTTCCACTTCCTGCAACCGCTCTTTCATCTGCTTGAGCTTGATGGGATTGAGACGCTTCTGCTTCGCATCCGGATCGGCGGCCGTTGGCACGTCATTGCGATTTGCAGAAGCTGCAACTGCCGCAGGCGCCGGCTTGGAGCTGGAAGAACCAGAAGAAGATGCCCCGTTGGAATTGGCAGCGACTTCCTTCCCTTCTTTGCGCAGAAGATAGTCTTCATAATTGCCAGGAAAAACTTCCACGCGGCCCTCGCCAATTTCAAAGACGCGCGTCGCCAGCTTGTCGATGAAGTAACGATCGTGGGAAACAAAGACTACTGTGCCGGTGAACTTTTGCAGCGAGTCCAGCAGAACATCTTTCGCGCGCAGGTCAAGATGGTTCGTAGGTTCGTCCAACAGCAAAAAATTCGATGGATGCAGCAACATGCGCGCCAGCGCATAGCGATTGCGCTCTCCACCAGAAAGCACGCCGATGGTTTTAAAAACATCATCTTCAGAAAAAAGAAAACAGCCCAGCAGACTACGCAGCTCGGTTTGCGTGGAGCGCGGAGCGGCTGCAAAAAGATCGTCGAGCATGCGCGACTGCGTGTCTAAAGCCTTGTACTGGTCCTGCGCAAAATAATCCACGTCAGCGTTATGTCCCAGCCGCAGTTCGCCGGTCGTTGGTGCTTCCGATCCCGCCAGCAATTTAATCAGCGTAGATTTGCCCGCGCCATTTACGCCGACAAGTGCAATACGATCACCGCGTTCGATAACGAAGTTGGCTTTAGAGAAAACGTGCTTCGCGCCGTAGCTTTTGCCCACATCTTTCGCTTCCACCACAATGCGTCCGCTGGGCTGCGGCTGCGGAAAAGAAAAGTGTATGGCTTTTTCTTCCGGAGGAACTTCAATCTTCACCATCCGCTCCAGCTCTTTAATGCGGCTCTGCACCTGCTTGGCCTTGGTGGCCTGTGCGCGAAAGCGATTGATAAAAGCCTCAAGCTGGTCGGTCTTTTCTTTCTGGTTGCGATACGCGGCCTCAAGCTGTGCCCGACGCTCTGCTTTCTGCGTGAGATATTTTTCGTAATTGCCGGTATAGAAAAAGACCTGCTTATTCCAAATCTCGGCGGTCTTCTTCACCGTGACATCAAGAAAGTAGCGATCATGCGAAATCAAGACAAACGCATGCGGATAGTCCGCCAGATATTGCTCCAGCCAGTTGCGCGTCTCCAGATCAAGATGGTTCGTGGGTTCGTCCAGTAGAAGAAGGTTAGGTTTTTGCAGCAGCAGCTTGGCCAGCGCCAGCCGCATCTGCCAGCCACCGGAAAACTCTTCTGTCCGGCGCTCCCAGTCATCTTTTTTAAAGCCCAGGCCATTGAGCACTGTGCCCACTTCAGCTTCAATGGTGTAGCCATCGCGCGCCTGAATCTCTGCCTGGATGCGATGGTAACGCTCGGCAATCTGCGTGTACTCCGGACTCGAATGATCCACTTCCGCCATGCGCTGCGCCAGCGATTCCTGCTCGCGCTGCATCTGGTGCACACGCTCAAAGACTGACAAGCATTCGGCAAACACGGTGCGTCCTGAAAGCGAAAGGCCATCCTGCGGCAGATAGCCGCATTCAATGCCGCGCTGCTGGCTCATGGTTCCGTAATCAAGCGACTCCACGCCAGAAAGAACTTTGAGCAACGTGGTTTTGCCAGTGCCGTTCGCGCCGACCAGTCCTACGCGGTCATGCGGCGTGATGAGCCAGTCAAGTTCCTGGAAAAGAATTTTTGGGCCAAAGCGCTTGCCGGCTGCCGTGAGCTGAATCATTACTATCTATCTTAAAACACTGGGAGATTCGGAGCAGCAGGAGTTGAGCCCCTGTTTTTACTTACGATAGCGGCGCCGAATCTTTTGGCGTTGGCCACCAGCCTTCATATTTCTTAAATGAATCAGGATCAACGCGGCGGCCAACCCACATGCGTAAAAGGTTCATTCCAGCCGAGAAGACGTTCAGAATTGAGACCTGTGCAATAAACGTCTTCAACTCCCGGTGGGGTGACAACACGATGCATGCCAAACCGAAGAACCAGAGTCGGCCAATGAGCACTTTGAGCCTAGGATAAATACGCCGCAGAATTTCCGGACGGCGACGAGCCGCTCTGGCAAGACCGGCCCAAAGCAGAAGAGGAACCACCATCGCCGCTAGAAAAAAGTAAAAGAGCGGCGCCGTGAGTATGCGATGAAGAATGGGATTCGCCAGCATTTGATTCCTGTTTATCTCTCTCAATACAAGTGAAAGCTGACTTCTACATTCATCTCTACAGCCACTGGCTCTTTGTCTCCAGAAAATGCAGGTTG
>DASXZE010000191.1:0-15577 GCA_036502105.1 Candidatus Angelobacter sp.
GCTGAAACTCACAAGTTCATGGCCCGGACAAAATCACTTGATATTGTTTTAGATTTTTTCTGATCAGTGTCATCAGTGAAAATTAGTGGTAAGAAGTTTTGCTTTCCCAACGCCTCTCCGAGGTATGTTTTTTGGGTTTTACCGATCCGTGTTTATCCGTGGTCAGGTTTTGACTTTCTCCGACTGCTGAATGCTGAGTGCTTAAAATCATGCTGCCCCAATCAGCCTCGACGCACTTGGGAACGACCGCTGCCATACCGCCGTGAGCAGCGTGAATTGTGGCAGCAGGCGCGCAAAGCCGTCCACCGTTTCTTCAATCTCCCGCCACTGCGCCGGACCCAGATCTTTCAACAGCGCGCGATGATCTCTCACCGGCAAGCCAGTGAGCAACGCACGGGCGCGGCGGTTCAGCTCTTCATGCGCGCTGATGAAGGAAGGATCCACCAGCAAGCGCTTGCTATCGAGCCATGCCGAAGCCAGATAGCCCGGATACGGCGATAGCACGCGGAACAAGCTCGGCACATTTTTGGCGTTCGTCGTCTTCTTGATGTCCGAATAGATCAGCCATACGCGCAACGCCGCTTCGCGTTCATTCGGTATATGTATCCGCACCATCTGCGAAAGCGCTGAAACCTGTTTGGATTGCGTGACCCGGCCTCTTTGCCCGCCGGAGTAGCCTCGCTGCATGAGTCGTGTAAAGAGCCCCACCTGGGCCGTGGCGCGGGCGAATAAGCCGATGATCCCACCAATCACCCGTATATCGGCATTGGAGAATTTATCTGCGGCTAAAATTCCGGGCTGATCAGAGAACGTCCAGCCGCCGCTAATCGCGGAAGAATGCGCAACCTCCTGGAAGGCCCTCGCGGCCGCGTCAAACTCTCGCGAACACACCACGCTTTCCAGATCTTTCCAAACCACTTTTAGGTATTCCGGTATGCCAGCGGAAAGTTTGAGAACCGTGGGAACAAATGGCAGGTCGAATCCAGTGCGGATGTTGCCATACATCCGCCGGATATCAGGAGTAACTTCGTTTTCCTCGTATGCGCGAGTCAGTGCCATGGGTTGCTGCCTACGGATACTTTGACGTGCAGGGCTGCTGCTCAGTTGCAAGCAGCAGAAATTAATCCTGCAGTATCCAACCACTCTGCCACAGATCGCTTCACCAGGAAATCCACGTCCCCGAGGTTCACTTCGGTAACGTTGTGTTTCCGGGTTCCAAGCGATGAAAATAGGCCGTCACTTCGGCTGCAGCAACACGCGCAAGACCGTAACAGGAAAGAACGAGAATGCCTACCACCTATCACCGCGCAGCATGCATTGATGGCTACGGCCTTCGCCTATGCTCTCACGCGCATGCCACAGTAATTTCTGCGGCGGCGTGCATCACCTCGGCAGGAGAATATATAGTCGCTCAAGAAGACCAGGTTTTCCGCGCCTTAAATAACGCGGAACAAGCGGAATATAGATATGCGATCTCTGGGGAAGGTGCAGACCGTAGTCCCGCCCCTGTTGAAGGTTATCGCAAGAAACTGTTCACCTAAGGCACTCGCCAGTTGGCACGAACTCGCCCGCCAGCGTTTGGCTTCTAGGCCCGGTTAAAGGTATCGTCTGAGTCATCATCAGCGCCGTGGCGGCGCAGAATGCTTACTAGATTTTGTGAGAACGCTGAGCGCGGCATCACTACATCGCAGCCGGCTTCCTGCGCTTTCACTTTGAGATCGCCCTGCACGTGGGAAACAAAGCCCACAATGGACGTGGCTTTCTTATATTTTGCGCGCATCTTGGTGATGACCGGCAGCGGCTTAATGCCGTTGCTGTTCAGGTCCACGATAATCAAAGATGGCTTCTCTTCCACGTTCTCAGTCTTTTCCGCAATCTCTTTGTCGGTTTTTACAAACTCGACCTTTACGTTCAGCTTGCGGGAGACTTCCTGAATTTTTGCTACAAAGAAAAGATCGTCAACGAAGGCAAAGATGCGCGTGGGAGCGTCGACGCGGTGGGTAAGGGGTTCCATATTGGGTGTAGCTTGCGCGCCATTATGGAATCGCGCACCCTGCATGGCGGGACCATTCCCCTGATTGCGATAGCTGTGGTCCATGGGACCAACAAAAGCTGACCCGCCGCCGCCCCGTCGCTGGCCCCCGCCGCCGCCACCGCGATTGCTGCGGTTCTGGCGATTTTGGCCGCCCTGATGGGCGCGCCCGTTGCTGCTGCCATTACTGCCGTTGCTGCTATTGCTTGGTCCGTTTTGGCCCGGGTTCTGGCTGCCAAAACTGCGTTTGCGTCGCCGCGACTTGCGATTACGCGGGTTCTGCGGTTGCGGCTGGTTCAATCCTTCATTCATTCGTATACCTGTGATTTTTGGTCTTATCCTGCCGAGCCTTCACACGTGGTAAACCTGTATGAGTCACAAACCTCAGGATCTGATTGGATGGCTTCGGCTAAGTTCTCGGAAAATCTTCGTTTTATTATCGGCGCCCTAGTCTTTGCGCGAAACGCCGCACCGGAACGGGCGGCAACTGAAGACATTCGTGATGTTACCACGAACGGAAGCCGAAGCAAGCAAAAACTTTGTAAATCCATCCCCAGAATTTCCACATAAATTACAAGTCTGGGAAATTCGAAAGATATTGAAGCTTCAAAAACATCTGAAAATTAAAAGACCTGGATATTAAAAGACCTGGAAACTAAAGAGTGGTGGGCGCTATAGGATTCGAACCTATGACTTCCACCGTGTGAAGGTGGCACTCTACCGCTGAGTTAAGCGCCCGATTTTCCTGCTTTTTGGCTGCTCTGCCGTGTGTTGCTGTATCGGGTAAAAACTATTCTAACAGAAGGCATTTGTACTGAGCCCCCGGGACTACGCCGGACGTGTAAACTTTGTATAAACTTACAGATGCGCGGAAGCTGCGTATGGAATAGACTCTTGTTTATGGGGCCCTCCCGGCCCTCTGGAAAGCCTGCAACTTTTAGGCCGTCCAGGGGTTTAAAAGGGGTATGAGCAGCGTGGCCTTAAAATCGGGGTTGTTCATGCCCACGGCGACCGGCAGGATGCAGGGTATTGCGGAGATGGCAGCAAGCCACGTTCCTTATGATTCGTTGAGCGATGCGGAGGTAATGCTCCGCGCCGGGACCGATGATAATGCGGCCTACGAGTATCTCGTAACCAAATATCACCGGCCCATGATCGCTTTTATGTACCGCATGTGCCGCAATCAGGCCCTGGCGGAAGAGCTGGCGCAGGAAGTTTTTCTCCGCGTCTATCGCTCCCGCAAGACCTATGCCGCGGAAGCCAAGTTTACGACCTGGCTGTATCGCATTGCGACGAATCTTGCGGTCAACCATGCGCGCGACCATAAAGTCGAACGCAGCGGAAAAGTAGTCAGCCTGGACGAGCCGGATGAAGAATCCGGCACCACCCTGGACGTGGCCGATCCCACGCTGAATGTGGAGCAGAACATTCTCCGCCGGGAACGGCTCCAGGCCATCAAGAAACATGTAATGGCGTTGCCGGAAAAACAGCGCGCCGCCGTACTAATGCATAAGTATCAGGGAATGGATTATCGCGAGATAGCCGATGCCCTGCAGTTAAGTGAGTCCGCCACCAAGTCTCTGTTGTTCCGCGCCTATGAAGTGCTGCGCGAACGGCTCAAGGAATTTGTATGAAATGTAATGATTTCCGGGAAAATTTAATTGAGTTAGCAACTGACGGTCCGGCCGACCCTCAGCTGACCGCTCACGTCAGTCAGTGTCACGCCTGTACTGAAGAGCTTGCCTCCATGCGCCAGACCATGGCCCTGCTGGATGAATGGGAAGCGCCGGAGCCTTCTCCCTACTTTCTTACCCGCCTGCGGGCGCACGTAAAGGAAGAGCAGCAGAAAGCTCCTGCCAGCATGTTTGGCTGGCTGCGTCGGCCTATTCTGGCGGTCTCGCTCGCAACCGTGTTGGCTGGGGGAGTTGTAGTATCTAAGCTGGTTTCGCCTCCTCAGCCGCCTGAATCCACTCCTGGTACCGCGCTGGCTGATATTGAATCTTTAGATAAAAATCATGACCTGATTCTGGATACAGATCTGGTCAATGAACTAAGCGACGCTCCGTCTGACGATGTAGCAGAGCCGTAAACTTTTGATTGCTCGGGGGAGCAAATGGTAATCGGCGCACAGGTAGTTTCCGTTTTCCTGCTCACAGGGATGATCTCCCTGAATGTCCCCTCGCGCGTAAATTCCAATCCCAGCAGGGGCAATGCCAGGACTGCCCCTGTGATCTTGCAGGCCGTACAGAAGAATCCCGGCGGCGCGAACCGTCCCGGCGCAAGAATGGGCGAGTGGCTTGAAGCCCACAAAAATCTTCCGCCTGACCAGCAGTTGCGGCTCCTGGAAAATGAACCTGCCTTCAGGCGGCTTCCACCCGCGCGCCAGGCCGTATTGCGCGAGCGCCTGAGAAAATTCAACAGTCTTCCACCCGAAAAACAAAATCAGGCCCTGCAGCGTATGGAATTCCTGGCCAGGCTTTCTCCTGACCAGAGAAAGCAACTGCGTGACGCCAGCCAGCAGCTCCAGACCCTGCCCCCTGACCGTCAGGTAGCCGTGCACAAAGCCGTGCGCCACCTGCGCCAGATGTCCCCGGAAGAGCGCCAGCAGGTAATCCAGTCAGACCGCTTCCGCAGCACCTTCTCCGCACCCGAGCAAAAGCTCATTAGCCAACTGGCCGAGATGAACCTGCAGCAAAGCGGCAGCGCGCAGAATCCACAAGCGAAATAAAAATAATTGGTAAAGTTGAGTAATTTGGTAAATGGGTAATTTTGGATTTGCGTTCAATTTCCTAAATTACCAATCCACTCATTTACTAATCCCACCAAGCTCATTGAGCAGGTCATTCAACATCTTATGAAAGACCTTCGCTGTTGGTTCCCAATCACCTTGCATCGCAGCAGCGCCTGCTGCGCCATACCCGCCATCAGGCCTGGGCCGTAACCGGACAAATGGAGGCAGTCCATAACGCAAGGCAATGCTGTTGGCCCAGAGACGTGCAGTGCGGCCGTTACCATTTGCGAAAGGATGAATTCTTACCCACTCAGAGTGGACCCACGCGCAGAGATCAATGACGGCGCCGAGTTGATCGGCTGTCAGCGGCTTGCCGGGCACCAGCATTTCATCAAGTGAAGCGACTGCTTTTTGCAGAGTGTCTTCAAACACTCGCAGCTCTTCCGCAACCGAAACAGAGGGAACTCCAAAATGAGATCCAATTCTCACCTGGACATTCTCAAGGCCTGCTTCCCTCGAAAGATGCCCACGTATCTTGGATCGCCAACGTCAAGCCCTTCCATGAAAAGGCGTTGCCACTCTCTGGCTGATTCTGTGGAAGGAATTTCACGCTGGGTTGCAGCGCGACGAAGTCTGCCTAGTACATGAGCAAGGTTCTTGCTCAGATGGGGGCTATTCTCGTCCCAATCAGGCACCTAGAATCTCTCGAATTTTATTTTGAATAGGACCTGCTGCCTCTGGTGGTTTAGGCTCTTCTACCACTTCGCCTTCCAGCGGATCTTGCAGAGTGGCCTCTGCTTTGATAAACGCTGCGGCTGCATGATTAAATTCGGGGTCTTGTTTGCGATATTCCTCTAAATGGGCCAATGTATCTTCCAGCGAACCCTCTCGGCGGCCTTTTTGGTGAAGGTAGTTTTTGATCGCTTCATTGAGCAATTTGTTGACAGGCCGTCCTTCAACCTTGCTCAAGTTCTCCAGCGCATTCCGCTCTTTTTCATCGATTCGGAGAGTGTAGGCTACTCGCCTCATGTCAATAATTATAATATAATCCAAAATGATGTCAATTTTATATTTTGACATCATTTTGGAGAGTTTTATCAGCGCTGAGCGGTTTTAAACGCTCCTGCTGTTAGTTAGAAGTGGAAACCCAGCTGCGTTGAGTACGAACGCGGTGTAACAAAGTGCGTCCCACTAAACGTTGACAGGAAGTTATAGAGCGCGGTCTTGTTCGTGATGTTAATCGCGCTCAGCTGCAAACTCCATTTGTAGCGATCACCATGGAACAGGTTGTCATGTCCCACAGCTAGGTCAAACAGATTGCGCGAAGCGATCCGCGGCGGATTGTGATCATCGTTCTCAGTCCCCGGAGTGGGAATGGTAACCCGCGTTGATCCAAATAGTGATGGCGCGCAACTGGTCAGTGGAGCAGTGAGCGTTGGCGCCGCAGTACCGCAGAAGAGCCCAGCCTGAATCTGCTGGTCCGCCGTGAGACCTGTTAGATCAACAGGCGTTGTGCCGTCGGTTGCGAATGGCACTGCGCCAGCGACTAGTCCGCTGTCATAACGCCAGTTAAAGCCCATCCATGGCCCGCGTTTGCCCATCTGATATTGCAGGTGCGTGGTCTCGTTGAACTTTTCATCATGATCAATGCGGAATGCGCCAATCGCATCCGGAGCCGCTCCGGCGCCGCCAATCTGCGGTGTGAAGAATCGCGAGGCCACGCTGGAGAAGACAAACAGCGCGCTAAAGCCATGGAAGTCCGGCACGCTCACGCGTCCAGCGACTCCGGGGATTTTGGAGTTATGCCACTCAATGGGAAACGTAAGCGGCGTGCTGCCAAAGACTCCAAAGTCATAGGCATTGTGCGTGTACTTCCAGATGTATTCACCGGAGAAGACCAGGTACTTTCCAAAAGCCTATTGCACACCGGCGTGAAATTCATTGCGCCAGCCCGGGCTGAACGGCGTGGCCACATTCGACGAACACACGAGCAGTGGATTCAACACCGGATTCGCGCATCCGCTGCTGGAAAGAATCAGGTTCTCATTGAACGGTGTTTCCACAATCCGCGCATAGGACATGCGGAAAACCGTGTTGGTCTTTTTAAAGTTATAAGCCACGCCCAGGCGCGGTTCAGCTTCCGAGTGTGAGCTGAGGCCGTTGTATATATCGCCGCGCAGGCCCAGGTTCATGGTCCAGTTGCCCACGGTGATGGCATCCTGCGCGTAGAGCGCAAGCTGCTTGATGTCCGCATGGCCGTTAAAGCCAAACAGTCCGCCGCCGCGTGTGAGGTCAAACGGCAGCAGAACATTATTGAAGCCCGGATTCTCCGCGCCGCCGGGGTTCTGCGCGCCTCCGCACTGTCCGGTGCTGGTGATGGCTGGGTCAGTATTCGCGCTGCCGTCAGCATTCAGGCAAACCGCATTCAGCGTGGGATCAACAATGCCAAACTGGTCGCGCTCATCCAGAAAAGTCTGCTGGTATGTTGCGCCTACCTTGATGTTGTGTATGCCTTTGGAGTAGGAAACATCCGAGCGAACGCCGGCGTTGGTGAGCCTGCGGTCTTGCGTGAGTGTCTCCTGCTGGAGTCCCGGCGCAAGATCGGCGAACGGATTGTCGCTGGGATAGTAATTGAACTGGTCATGCCGCAGGAATGCGCCCAGCGTAAAGACCGTGTTGGCATTGATCAACCGAGTCCAGGACGGAGCAATATTAAAGGTCCTGATCTGTGAGCGCTGGTCAGAAGCGCCAACCGGCAGACCGTCAGGTCCAAAGCCGCCGTTATCAACCACTGCGCCAGACCACGCCGTAGCGCTTTGTGCGTCAAAGGTATTTGGTGTCTGGAACCATGAGCGCGTGAATCCCAGATTCAAGTGGATGGAGTTGGCCTGCGAAAGTTGGAAGTCCATGCGATCAAAAATATTCTGCTCGTTGCCTTTGTCGTGGATGGCAACTGTTTCCGGCGGATCAAGAAAGCGTCCGCTGTTCAGGCCGTTAATGGAAATGAAGTTACCCCACTTGTCGCCGCCGTAAGCCAGGTTGAATCCGGTATTCGACGTGCCAAAACTTCCGTAGGACGCCGTGAAATCACCGTGCGGAATTTTCTCGCCCAGGCCAGAGCGCGTTGTAACGTTGATGACCACGCTGGCCTTCTCGCCAAACTCCGCTGGCGGCGCGCCCGTGATTACTTCAAGAGATTGAATTGAATCAATAGGAATCTGGTTGGAGAAAATCTTGCTCTGCTGATCAGTGATCGGCTGGCCGTCCACGGAGAAAGAATTTTCCGCGTGGTCGCCCATGCCGTGAAACAGGCCGTTTGAGTCGGCGGCAATGCCCGGTGAAGCCAGCGTTACCAGCGAACTCACGGAAGACGACGAACTCTCCAGCGGAATTTTGTTGAATAGATTACGGTCAACATCGGTATGAAACGTGGGGCTGGTCTCCACCAGGTCGCCGCCATTGGCTTCCACCGTTACCGTTTCATTTGAACCCGCCACTTGTAGTCCCACATTTACAGCCACCGGCACCACCGAGCGCACATCCACATCCTGCACGTGCGGCGCAAAGCCTTTTACCGTTACCGTGAGATGGTAAGGATTAAACGGCAGATTAGGCAGGCTGAATCGGCCCGAGGCGTCAGTGGTTACCGAGCGGCTGTAACCGCTCACAGGGTTACGGATCTCAACCGTTGCGCCCGGGACAACGGCATTTGTGGAATCCGTGACCACGCCCTGAATAATGCCTGAGCTGCTGGAACTCTGGGCTGAGGCCTGATAGCAAAATAAAAAGATTACGGCAATAAACATTACCGACGACAAAAACAGAACTGCTCTTGCGGAAATACGCATAGCTCCTCCAATGATTGGTGAGTGAGGGTTAAAAATCGAATTGTGTTTTAGAGAAAGGAGCTAGACGAGCGGAGGAGGGCGGGAATAATACGGGGATGAATACTGCTCGGTTTTTCCGTCAGTCTCCAGCAGCAGGCGGAGGACGCCTGTCTGTTGGAATGTGACACTCGTATGGCAAGCGGTTGCCACACGCACGGCTGAATGCAACAGCGGGCATACAGGACAATGCCTGGCGTCTTTTTCCAGCCCGTCAAGGTGGAAATGCAACGCCTGCGCCGCCATTGAACCCAGCACAAGCACCAGGCAGGCAATAACCAGCCAGGGCGGGATCCAACGTGCGATGTTGCCTTTTTTTAGTTTCATAGCAGTAAAAAAACTTTTAAACCGTAATGCCGATGACTCTGAATCAAAACTGTACAGGATCAAAACTGTAAAAGATCAAACTTGTAATACGTCTCCTTCTTTGGCCAGCGTGCGATAGAGCACAGGATTGATAAAGAAACCGAGGAACAGCCGGGATATGAGCCCGGCCACAATCACAATGGCGAAAGGCTTTTGTGTATCTGATCCAATGCCCGTGGAAAGCGCAGCAGGCAATAAGCCCAGGCACGCCACCAGAGCGGTCATCATGATGGGGCGCAGCCGCAAGAGCGCGGCTTCACGCGTGGCTGTGCGTATGTCCATGCCTTCCAGCCGCAGCTTGTTGATGTAAGAAATCAGGATCACGCCAGTTTCCACTGACACTCCCATTAGCGCCAGCAGTCCCAGCGCTGACGATACACTGAACGGCGTATGCGTAAGCTTGAGCGCAATCAGCGCGCCCACCGGTTCGGTCATGATTACATCCAGGGCGATGGCCATGGGGAATTTGAAATTGCCGTAGAGCGCAAACAGAATAAAAAAGATCAGCAGAACGGCCAGCGGACCGATAACGATGAGCTGCTGTTTGGCGGCCAGGAACTGGTCGTACTCGCCGCCCCAGGCGACGCGGTATCCCCCGGGAATGGTGACATTCTTTTTTACCGCAGCCTGGCCTTCTTCCACGGCGCGCTGCAGGTCGCGCTTTTCAATGCTGTACTGCACGCCGATATAGCGCGAATTATTTTCACGATAGATAAAAGACGCGCCGTTGCCCTGCGTGATCTTGGCCATCTGGCTGATGGGAATCTGCTGTCCATCTGGCGTGCCCACCAGTAGATTGCCGATCTCACCGGCGCTGCTGCGGAACTGCGGCTGCATGCGGACGACCAGATCAAAAAGCTTTTCTCCCTGCACAACCTGTGTCGCGGCCTGCCCGCCGACAGCGGCCTGAATTACCGCCTCAACGTCTGCCACGTTGATTCCATAACGCGCAATCTTTTCGCGGTCTACATCAATGTTGAGACTCGGCTGGCCCAATTCATGCACCACTGTGAGGTCGGTAAAGCCGGGTACATTCTCCAGCGTCTGCTTAATGGCGACGGCCTTCTTTTCCAGCACATCAAGATCAGGGCCGTAAATTTTTACCGCTAGTGAACTCTTCAGTCCGGTAAGAGCTTCGTCCACGGCATCTTCCGCTGGCTGCGTGTAGTTAAAAATAATGCCCGGAAAAGCCTCCAGCCTTTTGTCGATAGCGGCAATCAGTTTTTCCTTGGTGTCATACTTGCCCTTCCATGAAGAGTCGTCATACGGTTTCAAGCCGACATAAAATTCGGCATTGAAAAAACCGGTGGGATCGGTGCCGTCATCGGGGCGTCCATGCTCGGAGCCAACCACCGTGACCTGCGGATAGGAGATAAGTATGTCGCGAATCTGCGGAACGATCTTGCTCGATTCCTCAAAAGAAATCGTATAAGGCATGGTGGCCCGAACCCAGAGCGCGCCTTCGTCCAGGTGGGGCATGAATTCGCCGCCGATAAAAGGCACCAGGCACATGGTGGCGGCAAAAATCAATCCGCCAATTAATAACGTCAAGGGGCGATTATCCAGGCACCAGTCCAGCTGGCGCGTGTAAATTTTCTTAATCCAATCAAAGGCGCGGTTCTTTGGCTCTTTTACGCCGCGCTTGAACCAGAACGATGCCAGCACTGGAACCAGCGTGAGAGTGAAGATCAGGGCGCCGATCAGGGCGAACGACATAGTGTCCGCCATGGGATGAAAGAGCTTGCCGGAAGGCCCGCTCAACGCATAAATAGGCAGATAGCCGGCGATGATGACCGCGACAGAATAGAAAATCGGCCGGTCAACGTCTTTGGCCGCCGCCAGAATTACTTCATTCAGGTTGTATTGCTGGCCTTCGCGCAGCGCCAGCTCGCGGTAGATGTTTTCCACCATGACCACAGTGCCGTCAATGATGATGCCGAAATCAATCGCGCCTATCGACAACAGGTTGGCGGAAACATTGCGCGCGTGGAGCACGATAAAAGCAAACAGCAGCCCCAGCGGAATGGTGAGCGCCACAATAATGGCGGCGCGCATATTCACCAGGAAGAAAATCAACACCAGCAGCACCAGGATCATGCCACGAACAAGATTGTCTTCCACCGTCCGGGTGGTGACCTGCACCAGTTCACTGCGGTCATAGTAGGGCCGCACTTTTACGTCGCGCGGCAGAATCGAGCTGTTGAGCTCTTCTGTTTCTTTTTCCACGCCCTTGAGCACGTTTTGCGTTTGCTCATCGCGGCGCATCAGGATCACACCTTCCACGGCGTCATTCTGGTTGGACGTATGCGTCTGGAAGCCAAACGATCCCAGACGCGGCGCGTTGCCGATGGTTACATCGCCCACATCGCGGACGCGTATTGGCGTGCCTTTATTGCTGGCGACAACAATGTTGCCGATGTCAGACGTGTTCTGTACCAGTCCCAGACCGCGCACGTAATAAAACTGCCCGCCCTGGGAATAAAATCCGCCGCCCGCGTTTGAGTTATTGGCTGACAACGCGGTGAGCACCTGCGGGACCGTAAGGTGATAGCCATAAAGCCGCGAAGGATCTAGCAGCACCTGATATTGCATCACCGTGCCGCCCAGACCAGAATCGTCGGCTACGCCGGGGACAGATTTGTAAGCGCGTTCGACCACCCAATCTTCAATGGTCTTCAACTCCTGCGGTGAGCGATCGGGGCTTTCCAGCACATAGCGATAGACCAGCCCGCTGGGGCTGAACAACGGCGCCATGCTGGGTATCACGCCGGATGGAAGCTGCGCGTCACCAATTCGCTGGAAGATAACCTGCCGGGAAAAATAATTGTCAGTGCCTTCGTCAAACGTAAGAGTGATGTCAGAAAGCCCGTAAAGAGAGATGGAGCGCATCACCACCATCTGCGGCGCGCCAGACATCTCCACTTCCAGCGGAAGAGTGATGAGACGCTCTACTTCCTCGGCGGCGTGTCCGGGCCATTGCGTAATGAGCTCGACGGTAGGCGGAGCGAGGTCAGGATATGCGTCCACGGGCATCCGCTGGAAGGAAATCACGCCGGCAATCACCAGTAACGCGACCAGCATCAGCACCAGAAAGCGCTGCTTTAAAGCAACTTGTACTAATTTATGGATCATTGTTTTTGTCGCTTCGCTCCGACCCCGCTATAGAGTTATCTCTTAGCGAAGTTTGTATTGCTCCTACATCGCGCCGTTTCGGGCTGGACGGCCCTCACTTCTAATCGCCCTTGGTAAAAACTTGTCGCTTCTCTTTCAACCGCTACAGAGCCACGCTGAACACCTATTTTTTCGCAGGGGCTAAAGCCCATTTATTTATTGCTTCTGGTGGCACGACTAAAGTCGCGCCCTGTTACGATTCATTTCTGTACGTCGCACTAAAGCTTCCACTACTGGGAACTGGCAAACTGCAAAAACAAACTGCCGTCGCCAGCCACTTGATCTCCAGCTTGCAGTCCGTCTACGATCTGCGTTTTGCCATCACTGCTTTGTCCCAGCTTCACGGGACGCCGCGTGAACTGGTCCTGGCCGGAAGCTACATAAACAAATGGTTCATTTTCCGCATCGCGCAGCACAGCTGCGTCGGGCACCAGAATTGCGTTTTCAATTTTTCCGGCCACCACCGTCGCGGTTACGTACATATCTTTTTTCAAACGGCTTGAAGGATTTTTGGTGTCAATGCGCGCCTGCAGCGTGCGTGAGGTTGGATCGAGCGCTGCGCCCATGAACGAAATCCGCCCCTGAAATGTATCCGGGTAGGCATCGGTTTTCATGCTGACCGGATCGCCCACGTGTACAAAAGCAAGCTGGTTTTCATAAACATTGGCCAGCACCCAGACCGTACTCATGTCGGAGATGGTGAAACACTGCGTCTGCCCTGCCTGAATCACCTGGCCCGGTGAGCATAGCCGCTCAACGGCTTCACCAGAAATCGGCGCAAGCACCGGCACTTCCGGCGACGTGGGATTTTCTATCAACGTATCCGGACGCGGAATGCCCAGAATTTTCAGTGATTGCTCAGCCGCAGTCAGGTCGGCCTGCGCTTGTATTTCAGCGGATTCCGCGGCCTGCAAGTCACGCTCAGCAATAGCGTGGTGAACGTAAAGGTCCTGTGAGCGCAGATAATTTTTATGCGCCAGTGAATGCACGTCACGCGCCTTCAGATAGTTGGCGCGAAGCTGCGAATAGTCCGGGCTGCTCACGTACAGCATCGGCTGGCCTTTTCTCACCTGCTGCCCGGGCGACACCAGAATCCTGCTGACTGGTCCGCTGACCTGGCTGATCACTGGCGTGGTGAGAAAGCTGTTGTAAGCCACGGTTCCGGTGAGCCGCAGCACGCGCGGCCAGCTTGCGGGTTGAACGGTAACTACTTGTATGTGCGAAACCTGCTCTTTAGGCACGGTGAAGAGCTGCGTCTTGTCGGCTGCGCCGGCTTTTGTGCCACCATCACTGTATGTCTTGGCGCTGGGATCAGTGCTGGAACACGCCGCTAATGACACTATGAGCGCGGCTCCGAGCACTGCTGCTCGCACACGCGGTTGAGCAAAACGTGAATGATGAAAATATCTCATGGCAAACTCCTGGTTCCCGTGGCCTGCTTCAATTGCTCCAGGCTGAGCATGTAAGCCGCCAGCGCCTGGCGGTAAGCGAGCTGCGTGGAGCGATAGCTGCGTTCAGCATCAAGAAAATCAAGCAATGTGGCGGCGCCCCCCTTGTAGGCATACTGGCTGATGTCGCGTGAGTCCTGCGCCTGCTTCAGGTATCCCGAAACATAAAGTTTCACCACTTCCTGATTGGAATTGGCCGCTTCATAAGCGTTGGTCACGTCCGTCATCACGGTGTCTTCAGCGGCCTTGGCGGTAAGCTCAGCCTGAGTAAGCGCGGATTTGGTGCGCGCTATCTCGCCCTGGTTGCGATTAAAAAATGGCAGCGGCACGTTAAGGAAAAGCGAGGTAGAACTCGCGCCCGATACGTGAGAAAAACTGGCCTGGCCGTTCACATCCACCTTGGCGTCGGCTTCGGCCAGCGCAATCTGGCTATTGGCGGCCTTAATTCCTCTCTGCGCGGCTTTCAGGTCAGGGCGTTCGGCCAGAGCTTTTACCTGCAAGTCCGGCAGCGAAGCGGTAAGCGGCTTGTAGTCCAAGTCTCCGGCACAGTCATAGTCGTGCGGAAGATTGACGTAGCCCACCAGCTGCCGCAGGCTTCCCAGCGCCTGCACTTTGGCAACGCGCGCAGAACTTACGTCCGTCTGAAATTGCAGCAGTTGCAATTTGATCTTTAGATTATCGCCTTCGCTGATGTCGCCCGCGCGATAACGCTCGTCACTGATGTTCACGGTGGATTGAAAGCTGTTCAGGTCTTCCAGCGCAAACTGCAAAGTGGAATTCGCCAGCAGCACGTTGATGAACTGTTGCGACACATTGAAGATGAGCGCGCGCTCGGTGTCAGCCACCGTGGCTACGGTGACGGCCGTCTGGTCTTTGGCGGCCTGCAGACGGTTCTGGCGTTTGTGTCCGCGCTCAAAGAGATAGCCCACGCCGATATCAAATTGCTGCAGGTTGCTCAGCGTGTCAGCAGAAAAATCTGCGGTAAAGACCGGGATAAACTGCGAGTCAAAAGAAAGCACCGGATTGGGCCGGAAGTTGGCCGTAATTTCCTGCGCCTGGTTTTGCTCAATCTGCGTGCGCGCCGCCTTGATGGCCGGGCTGTTCTTCAGCGCCAGGTCAATCGCCTGCTCCAGGGTTATCTGCGTGGCTGCGGGCCGGTCTGCCTTGGGCAAACTGGCATTCACAGGCGCGGATTGACCCAGCTGCGGCGTGGCCTGAGGCTTAGTCGCAGAAGAGCCTGATGGAACTGTCGTCTGACCCAATAAAAATTGGGGCAACATAAAAACTGATACAAAGAGGACCCGAAACATCGTTCCCCCTCCAATACGTGGAGTTTTATTGACCTGACTATGGAATGGATTGCCTGATTAGGCGATGGGAGGCGGACGGATGAACAGCGTGAGATCAGCAGTGGCGCTCTTGCCTTGTGACTTATATGTAACAGCCACGATTTCAACCGTGTAAATCAGGGGCAACAGCTGGACAGTAACGGTAGGGGCCTTCGCGTGTGCAGTAAGGCAGATGGCGCAGGGGGCAGAATTGGTGGCCAGGGCATTTTCAGAGTGGGCGTGGAGTGCTTCCACCCCGGTCATGACCAGGGCCAGCAGCACACAGACCAGCGCAATTACCCGCACCAGCTTGCCATTCTCGAATTGGCCTTTGCGAATCCCGCGCAGAACCATATTTTTGCTTCTGTACCTTTGCTTCAACTCAGCATGCCCGCGAGCAGGCTACCGTGTCTAAGGTCAGATATTATCATCTTATCAGAATCAAGGCTTTTGCCCCCAGTACCTTTGGCTCATAAAATTGCATGGCCAGAGCTGCTATGCTAGCGTGGAAGGGTATTGAGAGGCGTTTTGCGAACCATTCCTTCAGGGCTGGACCGAAAAGAAGCTGAACTCTACAGCCAGCTCGATCCAAACCAGTTCCCTAAACATGTCGCCAT
>DASXZE010000192.1:0-3758 GCA_036502105.1 Candidatus Angelobacter sp.
CACAGTTTTGTTCGATGTCGTCGGCCTGTTTTTTCATCTGCCGCAACTTGGGATCGCCGCCGGCATCGCGTGTGGAGTGGGCGTGGCAGGCGCGCTGGTTACAATCGCTGCAGGGCTCATGGATTGGATGGACACTGATCCGGCCGAGAAATCCGTTGGCGCAGTCCACGGTATTGTGAATACGGTGGCAACGCTGCTTTTCCTCGCTTCGTTCCTCATGCGCTGGCATGACCAATGGATTTTGAACCTGCAGTCTTTTGCCGTGGCCTTGGTCGGATTCATCACAGTCAGCGGTGGCGCATATCTTGGCGGCGGATTGGTCTACCACATGGGTGTCATGATCAACCGCAATGCCTATCGCAGCGGACCCAGTGACTTTAAGCCGGCGTTGGCGGCAAGCGAACTGGCAGAAGGTCAGATGCGCCGCGTTGATGTGGAAGGCCAGCCAATCCTGCTGGTAAAGTCCGCGGGAAAGATTTATGCCATTGGCGCCATTTGCTCGCACTACGGCGCGCCACTCAATGAAGGCAAACTGGAATCAGGCACAATTCAGTGTCCGTGGCATTTCTCTCGGTTTGCTCTGGCCGATGGCAGCGTTCGTGAAGGTCCAGCCTGCGCCGCTGTGCCCTGCTATGAAGTGCGTATAGTGAAAGAACAGATTGAGGTTCGGTTTCAAGCGTGATCTAATTTTTGCGCCACATAAAACATGAAAGAGGACATCATGAACTCCCAGCAACTGGCGACTCAAGCCGCAGTCAACTCCTGGAAAACAACCGTAGGCCGCGCCGACAAAATCTTTTCTCCCATGACCGCAGATCAGCTCCAGCAACAAATCGCTCCGGGCAAAAACCGCCTCATCTATCTGCTGGGACATCTCACCGCCGTACATGACCGCATGTTGCCGCTCCTGGGACTTGGAGAACAACTGCATCCTGAGTTGGACGAACCCTTTGTCACCAAGCCAGATCGTGAAGTCGCGCAGCTTCCCTCCGTAGACGACCTGAAAAAATATTGGGCAGAAGTAAATGGCGCGCTGATGAATAAGTTCACTGCGCTTTCGGCAGAAGAATGGCTGCAGCGCCATACCGCCATGACCGATGAAGAATACGCCAAAGACCCCATGCGCAACCGCCTGAGCGTTCTACTGAGCCGCACCAATCATCTTTCATTTCACATCGGCCAGATAATTTTGGCTCCTAAATAAGCCGGGCTACATCTAAATAAGAAAGGAGTCAGCTTTGAATTATCGTCAGCTTGGCCATTCCGGACTCAAAGTCCCCGTACTCTGCTTCGGCACAGGCACCTTCGGCGGAGGCAATCAGTTTTTCAAAGCCTGGGGAGAAACAAACGTAGCCGAAGCCCGCCAACTCATCGACATCTGCATGGAAGCGGGCGTAAATTTCTTTGACACCGCTGACGTGTATTCCAACGGCATGTCAGAAGAAATTCTTGGCCAGGCCATCAAGCATCTGCCGCGTGAGAGCGTGCTCATCTCCACCAAAGCCACGTTCCGCTTTAGCGGCGGACCGCGTTCTGAAGCCGCCGGCCCTGATCCGAATGCACTCGGCTCGTCGCGCTATCATCTCACGCAGCAGATTGAAGGCTCGCTCAAGCGCCTGGGTACAGACTACATTGACGTTTATCACATGCACGGTTTTGATGGCACCACGCCCATCGACGAAACGCTGAACACCCTCGACCAGCTTGTGCGCGATGGCAAGGTGCGCTACATCGCCGCATCCAACTTCTCCGGCTGGCATCTGCAAAAATCCATCGACACCAGCCGCCAGCATGGATGGGCGCGCTACGTGGCGCATCAGGTTTATTACTCGCTCATCGGTCGCGACTACGAGTGGGAGCTCATGCCGCAGGCCGTGGAAGAAAAAGTGGGCGCGTTGATCTGGTCCCCGCTAGGCTGGGGACGCCTCACCGGCAAGCTCCGTCGCGGACAGCCCTTGCCTACCGTAAGCCGCCTGCATGATGCCGCTGCCGGCGGCCCCGTCGTAGCCGACGAATATCTATATAAGGTTGTTGACGCGCTCGATACAGTCGCTGCTGAAACCGGCAAGACGGTTCCGCAGGTTGCGCTCAACTGGCTTCTGCAAAGGCCAACGGTTTCCAGCGTCATCATCGGCGCGCGCAACGAAGAGCAGCTTCGCGCCAACCTCGCTGCCACCAGCTTTAATCTCACCGCCGCACAGGTTGAAGCGCTGGATCGCGCCAGCCAGACCAGCGCCGCGTATCCTTACTGGCATCAACACCAGTTTCAGGAGCTCAACCCCGTCCCCGTGCGCCGCTATAATGAGAAGCAAACCAAGAGGTGAGAAACGTGTCCCATCTCCGCATTCAATGCGGCAAACCCATTGTCGTGGTCTTGCTGTTTCTCTGCGCACTGGCTTCACCGCTGGCGGCGCAGAGTGCGCCGCGGACCATCCACGTGTTTGTCGCGCTGGCAGACAACAAGCATCAAGGCATTGTTCCGGTAGCGGCCACACTCGGCAACGGAGATGATCCGGTAAGAAATCTCTACTGGGGATCTGCCTACGGCGTGAAAACATATTTCGCCCGCAGCGTGGACTGGCAGCTGATCGCATCCGGACAAGAACCAAAAGCTGAAATTCTTGAACGCTGCATCTTCAAGCATCGCACGCAAAACGTTTACCTGATTGCAGATGCATATCAGGGCAGCAAGATCAAGCAAGCGATCATGGACTTTCTTGCCGCCGCAGCCGGCAGCGCTCCAGAAAAAATCCCAGTCGAAGCCAAAACCAGTTCCACCGGATCGCCCACCACGCTCAACGCCGCCGGTGGCGCTGATCTGGTAGCGTATGCAGGGCACGATGGACTCATGGATTTTCAACTTTCCGCGTTTCCGCAAGGAAAAAACGGCAACACGCATCAAGCCATCATCCTTGCCTGTATCAGCAAGTCTTACTTCGCCTCACCATTACGCGCGACCGGCGCTACACCACTCGTCTGGACCACCGGCCTGATGGCGCCGGAAGCTTACACGCTCAAGAGCGCGATTGACGGATGGATACTGCATGAGAGCAACGACCAAATTCGCGAACGCGCCGCCGCGGCCTATGACAAATATCAAAAATGCGGACTCAAAGGAGCGCGCAAGCTGCTGGTGACAGGCTGGTAGCAGCTACTCTCTCTAGTAGCTGGCAGTTTCGCAACCAATAAAGTGGCATAATTGAAGCAACGTGACTTCGCCTGCCGTTCCTGATCCTTCACTCGTTCGCGACCTGGTACTCTCCCACAGCTGGAACCCCATCGCTTACCAGATACTGAATCCCGGAATAAAGCATTGGTTCAGCAGCCAGCGCGATGCTGTGATCGGTTATGTCGTTTGCAAGCGCATACGCGTTGTGGCCGGAGCGCCTGTCTGCAGTCCCGCAAGAATGCCGGAGGTCATCAATGAATTTGAAGCTGAAGCCACGCAGGCCAGAGAGCGCGTTTGCTATTTTCATGTGGGCCCGCGCTTCGCGAGCGTGGTGAATCATTCCGCCACGCACTCCATCGCGGCCATTGGCTCGCTGCCGTATTGGAATCCCGCCGACTGGCATCTGATCGTAAAGAAAGATTCTTCGCTGCGTTACCAGATTGCCCGCGCCAGAAATAAAGGCATTGATGTGGTGGAAATGCCCGCGAGTGCTGCCGCCGATTCCCACGATCTGCGCGATATCCGCCAGCAATGGCTCAAGCGCAAGCACCTGCCGCCTCTGCATTTTCTGATTGAGCCCGATCTTTTT
>DASXZE010000193.1:0-11609 GCA_036502105.1 Candidatus Angelobacter sp.
GACAACGCCACGCGGCCGGTAGCCGTAATCAACGAAACGTTCGCAAAGAAGTTCTTTGGCAGCGAAAACCCGCTTGGGCAACACTTCGGCCCTGCTCCGGGAAAAAACGCGGGAATGTATGAGATTATCGGCGTTGCAGCCGACATTAACTTTGGGGATGATCTGCAGCCCATGTATTTTCTTCCAGAGGCACAGAGCACACACTTTCTTGATGGAGAGGCGGAAGAGCGCGAGATCCTGTCGCATTACCTCTCCAACGTGGTGATATGGGCGCCGGGAAATCCGCCCAACATCGAACAGCAAGTGAGGAAGACACTTGCGAATACCGCGCCGAACCTGGTGGTAAACGGCATTCAGCCCTACTCCGAAGCGATTGAGGCTGATTTTGCGCAGCAGAATATGATCGCAAGCCTGACGTGGCTTTTTGGGGCCGTCGGGCTGGTGCTGGCTGCCGTGGGCCTCTACGGTGTAACAGCCTATGGCGTGGAACAGAGAACGAACGAGATTGGCGTGCGCATGGCGCTGGGAGCAGACCGCGGTTCGGTGGTGCTCATGGTGCTGCGAGAAGCATTCTGGCAGGTAGGCATAGGGCTGGCGCTGGGAATTCCAGGGGCCATCGGCGCAGGGCGTCTCATTGCCAGCCACCTTTTCGGAGTAAGTCCGTGGGATCCGCTGATGCTGTCACTCGCCACACTATTGCTTGGCGCAGCCGCACTCATAGCAGCAGCCATTCCCGCGCGCCGTGCGACCCGCGTGGAACCCATGATCGCGCTACGTTACGAATAGCCCTCCTCGGTGACGCGAAGGTTCTCTCGCATGAAACTTGCAGCTATCTTGTGAAGCAGAATTTATTCATAGCGAAGAGCTTCTGTAGGTGAAACGGCAATGGCGTGGCGGGCAGGCAACAGGCAGGCGAGCAGTGCGCTGAGAGCGAGGAGCGCGGCGGCTGCGATCAGACTGGTTGCGCCAAAATCGTTTTGCATCCAGTGGGCGAGAACGGCTCCGAGAAAGCTGTCCACGGCCAGCCCCATGACAATGCCCGCAGCCGCGCTGACCAGCGCAATGCGCGCGGCGATCCACAGTACATGCTTGCGCGGCGCGCCGAACGCGAGGCGGACGCCGAATTCCGTTGTGCGCTGCGCGACACTGTAAGCGACGAGGCTGAAGATGCCAACCAACGCGAGCGCCAGCGCCATGGCCGAGAAGACGCCAAACAATATAGAGAAGAGCCGCTGACTGCGGTACTGTGCGTCGCGCTCGAGGGCCTCGTTGAGGGTAATGGTGTTGGTGGAGATCTGCTGGTCGGGAGCGACGGATGCGATAGCGGTGCGGATCGAGTACAGGTAAGTGAGCGGATCGCTCTGGGTGCGGACGAAGAACTGCGCGTTGACCCACACCATGGCGGTGTACGGAATGTAGATGGCGGGGACGACCGACTGATCAAGGCCGTCGTTGCGCGCATCGCCGACGACGCCGATGATCTGACGCCAGGCGGTGTTTTGTGCAGAGGTGACCAAATAGGGACTATCAGATATGCGATCGGGGATGCGTAGCTGCCGGCCTAAGGCAGTAGACGAGGCTATGGCATTGGAAGAAGAGAGATAGCGCGTGACGAAAGCTTGATTGACCACCGCGATGAAGTCTCCGCGGGTGTTTTCATCCGCATTCCAGATGCGGCCCTGAAGTAGAGGGATGCGGAGCGCAGCGAAGTATTGCTGGTCGACCAGCATCACACGGGCCTGCGGCTGCTCGCGATCACCCGTTCCGTCGATCTCGAGGGGTTTCTCATAGAAAGGGTCAATATAGGGCGGCGTGGCTTCGAGGCCGACAGCGACAGTGGAGACACCGGGGAGGGATGCGATCTTCTCCCGGATCTGCTCGATATAAGCGATTCTCGCCTCGCGCGGCTGAATGCGGCTCCACTCGCCTGGGTTTCTGTTGTGCAGCCCGATGCCAACCTTCATGACATTCGCCGGATCGTAGCCCAGCTGCGTCCGCATGAGCCCAAGAAAGCTGTGGATGGCGGTTCCCGCAGTGGCCATGAGCAGAAGCGTGAGCGCGACTTGCGCGGCGATGAGAACGCTCCACCGACGCTTTGCCGGAGCAGCGACAACACCAGTCTGCCTGCCGGGGAGCATAGGCGCGGAATCGTGACGCGAGAGCCGCAATGCGGGGACAAGACCGAAGACGAGGCCGCAGAGCAGCGCGAGCGCGACGGAGAACGCCAGGATGGGAGCGTTGATGCGGATGACGGATTCGGCTGGAAATGAATCCGGAGAGAGCAACATGGGAAGCCTTGCCAGCCAGTAAGACGCAGCCACGCCCAGCACAGCGCCGGCGCAGGAGACGACGACGGCTTCGACGAGCAACTGGCGGACGATGCGCCAGCGGCTGGCACCGATCGCACTGCGGATGGCGAGCTCATGCTGGCGCGTGCGGCCACGGGCCAGCAGAAGGATGCAGCAATTGGCACAGCCGTTGATCAGCAGGAGCACAACGCCGGCAAGAAGAAGCTTGAGGGTTGTGCCGGTATTCTGCTGGAAAATCCAGATGATCGGCGTCAGCGCGAGATGCAGGTGGGGAAAAACGCGCCCGGTACGCTGTTTAAATTCCTCAAACAGGATGGGCTCGAGCACAGAGTTGGCGGCGGCACGCGTAACGTGGGGCCGGAGCTTGACCATCAGTATGTAGGGCACGGTGGCCCCGGAGGGAGTGTTGACAGCCGGCGTTCGACTGGCCGGCAGGTAAACATCGCCCACCCCAGCCATGTCATTGAATGCGAAGCTGCGTGGCATGACACCAATGATGGTGTAGGGCGCGTGATCAATTTCCAGTGTTCGCTCGATAACGTGGGGATCGCCGCCGAAGTGGCGTTGCCAGAATTGGTAGTTGAGAACAACCACGGAGCGGCCGCCGTTCTCTGCATCGGATGGCTCGAGGTTGCGGCCGAGAAGCGGGCGCACACCAAAGAAAGTTCCGGCATTCTCTGTGAGGTAGTAGCCCCGGACATCTTCTGGCAGTGCGCCGCCGGTGATCTCCGCGTTCACGGGGTAGAAGCCAAGCAACGATTCAACCGGTGCTGCAAGGCGCATCTCATCAAGCTGTGCCTTGCCAACGTCCGAATACATAACCTGGACCTGATCAGGATATCTGTCGTCGACGGCGAAGAGGTTCATGATGCGGTCGGCGCCAGCGTAGGGAAACGGGTGCAGTAGGACGGCATAGATGAGCGAGAACATTGCCGTGGTGGCGCCGATGCCGAGCGCGAGTGAAAGCACAGCAACGGCGGCGAAGCCAGGGTTGCGGCGCAGGCCGCGCAGCCCGTAGCGGATGTCTCCGCCTAGCTCATCGAAGAGGCGCAGGCCGATGGCCTTACGGTAAGTTTCGTTTTGCGCCGAGGGCTGGCCAAGATCGATGCGGGCTTTGCGTCGCGATTCTTCTTCAGAAAGACCCTGGCGCATTAAATCTTCCTGGTAGGCGTCGAGGGTAGAACGAAACTCTTCTTCCACGTCGCTGTGCGTGCGGGGGACGATGGAGTGGGAGTGCCAGAGCTTGCGAATTGCCCCGAGAAGACTCATATCTCGTCTGCCTTCTTGCCGAGAATGCCGGCGACGACGGCAGCCATGTCGGTCCATTTGGCGGTCTCGGCCTTGAGCTGACGCGTACCGCAAGTGGTGAGCGAGTAAAAGCGGGCGCGGCGATTGTTCTCCGACTCACCCCACGCACCTTTGATCCAGCCCTGGCGCTCAACACGATAAATTGCGGTGTAGAAGGAACCCTGCAGGATTTCCAGGCGCTCGCCAGAAATCTGCTGGATGCGCAGCAGGATACCGTAACCATGCAGCGCACCAAGCGAGACCGCCTTGAGGATAAGCATCTCGAGTGTGCCCTGCGGGAGTTCAACTGGTTTCGTCATTGGTTAAGGGCCCTCTCCTATCTGGGAAAGGAGTGTACTCGCTCTCTCCTTTCCCGTCCAGGAGAGAGCATACACCTGGGCAACTGTGCCATGCAGAGCACAGCCGCTAACGACAGATCCGCAACTGGTTGCCCCCATGCTGTAAAGCGCAATACCGGAGTAAGCCGACCTCTAGTAGATTATTCGTTAAAATACCTTGGACTTAGATATGCTTCTCCGGTCTGTGATGCATGCCGCCGCACTCGACAAATAAGTTCTTCCATTGAAGCCCCACCATGCAGAAGCATGTAAAGATGGTTATGATCGAATAATAAAAGCAGTCCCTTCGGCCCAGATGCCCCTTGTATTGCCACAGAAGAATATCCAGAAATGGAAAACATTACTCCCATAGTGTTATCCGCTTTACCGCTAACCTTCGCAAGAAGTGAGTCAATGTCGACTGCGTCAGACTGCTCGCGCGTGAATTTGAGTTCCACGAGGTATGTTGTCCCGTCGATAGTGATCGAGCCGTCAATTTGCCTACCATTGACAACATAAGGGCGCCGATTTGTGACTTCAAAGTAATCGGCAAGTTTATAAAACCAGTCTTGAAATGCGTATCCGGCAGATGTGGAACCTAACTGCTTCGAGAGTTCAGTGAGTTCATCTTCGAGCTTTGTTAGGTCAGCAGCACGAGCCCTTGCTTCGGCATTGATTTCTGCAGCTCGCTTCTTTGCCTCGGCTTTCTCTTTCTCCGTTGCAGCTTGGGCTTGTTGCGCGTTCCGATAAGTACGCAACGCGTCCACCGAGGAAGTCGCATTCGCGATCTTTTGCTTGGAATCTTCCCACCCTACTAAATCTGGAAAAGAAGTTTGCTGGATAAGTGCATCAGCCATTCGATTGACTAGACGAAGCCCTACATCGCCACTTTCCTCAAGCCGGGGAAAGAGTCGATATAAAATATCGCGCTTGCTCTCTTCACCTGCCCAAGTGGCGAGGAATGATTCCTTTACGCCGCAACGTTTAAGAAAGAGCGCAAGCGCCCTTTTCCGCCAGTATGAGTTGAGCGCAGCGTCCGCGACCAGTTCGAGATAATGAGGAGGGATTACTGTTCTCAAACGAAACACCTCTGTAACCTTTTTTAACCTTAACGAAAAAAATGCCGGCCAGAGGCCGGCATTTAAAGTTACTATTTCCCTTTACGCCACACCCATCTCCGCAGCGATGCGCTCTGTTATGTAGGCTTCAATCAGGTCGCCCTTCTTAACGTCATTGAAGTTGGCCAGATTTATGCCGCATTCCATGCCGGTGCGGACATCGCTGGCATCGTCTTTAAAGCGTTTGAGCGAACCGATTTTGCCTTTGAAAATCTGCGCGCCATCGCGCACCAGGCGGACGTCGGAGTCGCGCTTGATCTGGCCGTCCAGCACGTAGCAGCCGGCGATGGTCCCCGCTTTGGGCACGCGGAAAGTTTCGCGTACTTCGGCGCGGCCGAGATAGGTTTCCTTGATGATGGGATCGAGCAGGCCCAGCATGGCTTTTTTGATCTGGTCCTGCAGTTCATAGATGATGGAGTGCAGGCGGATATCGATTTTTTCCATGTCCGCCAGTTCCTGCGCTTTGCGCTCAGGCCGCACGTTGAAGCCGATAATAACGGCGTTGGAGGCCGAGGCCAGCAACACGTCATTTTCATTGATGGCGCCCACGCCGGTGTGAAGGATCTTGATTTTTACCTTCTCATTGGAGAGGCGCGACATGGTATCGGCCAGCACTTCAGACGAGCCCTGCACGTCTGCCTTAAGAATGATAGGCAGCTCCTTCATGCCGGCGGTCTTGATCTGCTCAGCCAATCCTTCAAGCGAAAGCTTGGAGCTCTTGGCCAGCGTGGCTTCACGCGAACGCTGTTCACGATACTCGGCGATCTGCCTTGCTTTTTCACGGTCGGCCACCAGCAGCACGTCACCGGACTGTGGCAGGCCTTCGAGTCCAAGGACCTCAACAGGCGTGGACGGTGGAGCTTCGTCCACGGCCTTGCCGCGATCATCAAACATGGCGCGCACTTTACCGAAAGTATTGCCGACGATAAAGCTATCGCCCACGCGGACGGTGCCGTTTTGCACCAGCACGGTAGCTACGACGCCGCGGCCGCGATCGATCTTGGCTTCAACCACGGTGCCGGTTCCGGCGCGCTCAGGATTTGCCTTGAGGTCTTGTATATCCGCCACGAGGCAGATCATTTCCATGAGCAGATTCAGGTTGGTGTGCTTCTTGGCGGAGACGTCGACGAACACAGTGGTGCCGCCCCAGTCTTCCGGCATGAGTCCGCGATCAGCGAGTTGCTTCTTCACGCGGTCAGGCAGCGCTTCAGGTTTATCAATTTTGTTGACCGCAACGATGATGGGAACCTTGGCGGCCTTGGCGTGGTCCATGGCTTCAAGGGTCTGCGGCATTACGCCGTCGTCGGCGGCGACGACGAGCACTACGATGTCAGTTACTTTTGCGCCGCGAGCACGCATACGCGTGAAGGCTTCGTGACCCGGCGTGTCAAGGAAGACGATCTGACGCCCGAAGGCGGGAGAATCTTCTTTGGTGATTTTTACTTTGTACGCGCCGATGTGCTGCGTGATTCCACCGGCTTCGCCGCCAGCAACGTCAGTTTCACGAATGGCGTCAAGCAGCGAAGTTTTGCCGTGGTCGACGTGGCCCATGATTGTCACAACCGGCGGACGCGTTACTGCCGCAGCGGCTGCGCTTTCTAAAGTCGTTCCGGTAAGCGAGGCCATCTCCTGCGCTGTCTGCGCTTCAAAGCTGATGGCTTCAGACTCAGCGCCAAAATGCCGCGCCAGGTCCTTGGCCAGTTCGAAGTCCAGACTCTGGTTCACCGTGGCCATTACGCCTTTCATCAGCAAACGTGCGATGAGATCTTTAGCGCGAACGTCCAGCTTTTCCGCCAGATCTTTTACGCTGATGCCCTCACCAATGGTGATGGAGCGAGTGATAGGAAGCGGCTCGTTCGACAACGCCAGACGCGGCGGTGGCGTAAAGCCCTTCATTGGGCCTTCTTTTTCTCTCGGAATAAAAGGCTGGCCTGGACGGCGCGTTGGGCCGCCTGGACGCGCAGGTCTTCCCGCGGGCGGGGGTGGTCCGCCTGGACCAACTGCTCCGCCCATTCCCGGGCGCGGTGGATATCCGCCGGGACGCGGCGAGCTGGTCGGATGCGGACCGCGACGCTGTTCGCCTGGCCGATTCTGGTATGGCGGACGCTGCCCCGTAGGAGCGCCTTGTCCGCCCGGGCCTGATGGCCGTGGCCGCTGGAAAATGGGCTGTCCGCGAACGATTCCGCCTTGCGGACGCTGCCCCGGAGCGCCTTGATACGGCGGTCTTGCGCCCGGAGCACCCTGCATGGGACGATTTTGCGGCGGCATGGGCGGAGCCACTGGACGTGGCGGCGGCGCTGGCGCTGTATAAACCGGACGCGGTCCTGTTTGCGGCGTAATCATTCTGCGCTGCTGGACAATCGGCTGCCCTGGCACGGGTTTCACCGGCGCTGGCGTTGTTGCCGGAGCCGCTGCCTGCGGACTTGCCGCGGCAACGGTCGGCGCAGCCGGAGTTTTTGGTTGCGCAGGAGGCGGTGTAACAATCACTGATGGCGGATTTGCTGCTGCTGCCGGAGCGTGTGCAGGTGGAGTAACAATCACTGCGGGCGCTGCCGGCTTTTCAACATGAGGCGGAGGCGTAACTACCACAGCAGGCGGAGCCGCTGCCGGCTTTACCACGGGGGATGTGACCACAACACTTCTTTCCGCTGCTGGAGCAGCCGGTTTAGGCGCAACGACCACAGCAATTGGCTTTTCCGCCGCTGGAGGCGCAGACGGAGCCGGCGCTGTTACAGTCGCCGCTGGAGCAGCAGGTTTGGTTACAACCGCAGCTGGTTTTGCCGGAGGAGCCGGTGGCTGCTGTTGTTCCTGCTCTCTTTGCCGGAGCAGTTTCATTACGTCGCCAGGCTTGGAAATCTTGGAGAGGTCAATTTTTGGTTTGACCTCCATAGCGGACGCCCTATCGCGCGAAGAAGAACCAGACCTGGCCGAAAAATATTTCCGTACCCGTTCCGCTTCATCCTCTTCAATTGAACTTGAGTGAGTTTTCTTCTCAGACACGCCTACAACTTCCAGCGCGTCAAGAATCGCCTTGCTCTTTACCTCAAGCTCTCTAGCCAGATCATTGATTCGAATTTTCATCCGCTCTGTATTTCCTCCAAGTTGCCTGTTACGCGATCATAATGACCTCACGGTTTTTGCCTTGAATCTCACTACGACTTTTCTTCTTCTGATGCTTTTGATTCTGGTGTTTCTGATTCTTCACTCTGCGCCGCTTCAGGTTCCGTACCTTCTGCGGCAGCTGGCTCTTCGGATTCCGGCGCCGTTTCGCTCGCTGTTTCAGCGGACGCCTCAGCCACTTCGCCTTCAGCAGCAGCTGTTTCGCCTGTCTCGTTGTCACTTACTTCAGGCACGGCCGTAGTCGGCGTGCCTTCCAGCGTAGCGAAATAATTATTCACGGCGATACTGATTTTCTCTACCGTCTTCGGGCCCACGCCAGGCACTTCTTCCAGTTGTTCCGGCGTCATATCCGCCAATGATTCAACCGTGGTAATGCCCGCTTCCGCCAGTTTGCCAATCAGCGCTTCGCCCAGGTCAGTCACGTTCTGCAGCGGCGTTGACGACTGGCTCACCAGCGAGTTCATCTGCTGCTCAACTTCCTGGCGTTTTTCTTCTTCACTCTTAATGTCAATCTTCCAGCCCAGCAGCTTCGCGGCCAGCCGTACATTCTGCCCCTTCTTGCCAATGGCAAGTGAGAGCTGGCTGTCATCCACTACAACTTCAAGGTGCTTGTCAGACTGGTCCACCACGGTCACGCGGCTTACCTTCGCCGGCTGCAAAGCTTTCTCAGCAAATGTGACTGCGTCTTCGTGATACTCAATAATGTCGATCTTCTCGCCGCGCAGCTCGCGAATAATGGATTGCACCCGCATGCCCTTCATTCCGACGCATGCTCCCACGGCGTCCACATCCTTATCGCGGGACATAACCGCAATCTTGGTGCGCTCACCGGCTTCGCGCGCAATTGCTCGGATCTGCACTGTGCCGTCATAAATTTCCGGCACTTCTGTCTGGAACAAATTCTGCACCAGCTCCGGCGCGGCGCGGGAAACAACCACGGCAGGCCCTTTGGAATTTTTGTCCACACGCACCAGCACGGCGCGTATGCGCTCACCCACTGAGAATGATTCCAGCCGCGACTGCTCTTTCTTTGACATGCGGGCTTCCGCCTTGCCAATATCCAGAATCACGTCTGGCCCTTCAATGCGTTTTACCGTGGCGTTAATCACCTCGCCCACGCGGCCAATGTATTCGTTGTAAACCGTGTCGCGCTCGGCTTCGCGGACCTTCTGAAAGATAATCTGCTTGGCAATCTGCGCGGAGATGCGGCCCAGCCCTTCCGTCGATTTCAGGAAGCGTACTTCGCCGCCCACTTCAGCGTTGGGGTCCAGTCCCTTGGCTTCTTCCAGTGAAATTTCCAGCTGCGGATCGGCAATGTCATCTTCTGACGGAAGAATGCTCTTCACCGCATACACGCGGATCATGCCGGACTCTCTATCCAGCTCGCCCTTCAGATTTTCCTGGCTTTTTTCTTTCTTGCGCGTGGCCGCAACAATAGCGTCTTCCACCGCGCTCACCACAATCTGCGGATCGATTCCCTTTTCCCGGCTTAACGCGTCAATAACGTTATAAATCTCGCTTGCCATACAAAACTATTCCTTATAAGTGCCGTACTCTATTTCTGTTGCTCAATAAATCCTGGCCCTGAATAATCTGTAAATAAAATCTGGTTTATATAATTTCCGGCACCAGGTTGGCCTTTTCCACGTTTGCCAGTTCAATCTCTATCTTTACTCCCGGAACTGCATGCCCCGGTTTTGGCTTCTTCTTGCCCTGGGTCGTTTCCAGTGTCAGCTTGCCACTCTCAAAACTTTGCAGGCGGCCTTCAAAGTGCCGCGTGCCATTCACCGGATTGCGTGTCATCAACTTCACCAGGCTTCCCATGAAGCGCTGATAATCCTCCGGCCGCACCAGCTTTCGGTCCAGCCCCGGCGACGAAACTTCCAGCGTGTATGACGCTCCTGAAACCGCATCTTCCACATCCAGGATCGTCGATACATCATGGCTGACCAAAGCGCAGTCGTCGTGCGTTACACCTTCCGGCTTGTCGATGGTGATTCTCAGAGTGCGCGCTTTGCCGCCGCCCCGTAATTCCACATCCACAACTTCAATTCCATTGGCCGTGGCCACGCGTCCGGCAATCTCGCGAATTGTATTCAGGTCTGCTGCCATCTAACAGTTGCTGTTATTCAAAACGTTTTTGCCGATATCAGCTCTTTCGCGCTGTAAGCAATTCGGCCACAACCGCCGAATTGCGCCAATTCAGGCGCTGACAAATCTTTTCAAAGCAATACTGCTGAAGCGGTTTGGAGCGTAGCGACATAAACAAAGCACAAAATAAAAGTGGGCAATCCGCCCACTGGTACGTTCGCCACGAATTGGGGACTTCTAACCCACTCAAACCACCTTACGGCCTGAGCCGAAACCAGCTACAACTTCTTAATAATACGCCCTATTCTCGCAAAAAACAACGCGTTCCGGGCCTGAAATCAGTGCCAAATTGAAACTATTCAGGCCCGTAAAACCTTTATTTACTGCCAGTTCGAAGCATAATTTTTGCCGCCACCCATGTTTACAGCAAATTCATCCAAAGCTACTCACGCTTGGTTCAGTCTTTCTTGCTGCTAGAACTTCCCATTAAACCCACCCGGTCCGCCCCGGCATGATGCGTAATATCCACCGCCTCCGCCACGTACGCAAACTCAACTTCCGGATCGCCTTTTACAAACGCCACCCGATCACTGCGCTGCGCATAAATTCCCTTGAGACGCGCTTCCAGTTCGTCCCACTGAACCTTTTGTGTGTTGATAGTCAGGTTGGGCCGCTTGCTCTCACCCGCGTCTTCTAATTGGATGATAATCGGCGTCAAAGGACTCATCGCCAGATTATCCGGCGCAGGCAGCGGGATCTGGGTCTGCTCACCCACCTTGCGCTCCGGCAGCACTACCATAAAAATAATAAGCAGAACCAAAAGCACATCAATCAACGGCGTGACATTTATTTCACACGAGCGGGCGCCGCGCGCTCCAACCATCATAGACATGGCCTGGCTCCTTAAGTGAGCCGCACTTTATGTTTGCGACTCGCGGGTTTTGCGACCCATTTGGGATTTTGCGCGCGCTGAAGTAATTGACACTTGCCAGAGCAAAGATGTTCCCGATTAACCATGAAGAAAAGCGTGGCCGCGAATCCACGGCACACACGGTTCAGGTTTGCACGAATCAACACGAATGAATTTGCTCAAATAGAGCAACGCACCGAAATAGCCGCCAGCCATTTCAAATGCCTGCCTCTTTAAGAACCTCTCCCACCCAACACGCCATCCCGAATCGCTGACGCTGAGGCTTGCCGAAGCAAAAGCGGTGAGGGATCTGCTCCGCTATCGCATGGGGACAGAATCCGCAACCACAATCGCAATAATCGCAGAGAGCACGGGAGATGGGGATCAAAGTTTCTAAAATCACGTGAAGTCGCGAATCGCACGAATGCACACGAAT
>DASXZE010000194.1:0-5829 GCA_036502105.1 Candidatus Angelobacter sp.
CGGACCATAGATGCTTTCCGGCATCAGCACATGATCGCCGTTTTTGAGCAGCGCCAAATGAATCAACGAAATGGCCGCCTGTCCTCCCGGAACAATCATGGTGCGAAAGCCTTTTTCCAGCTCACATACTTTCGCGGCCAGTTCCAGCGTGGTTGGCGTGCCGTAAAGACCATAGGTGTAGCCCACCTCATGCTGGTTCCAGCGATCGCTGGCAATGGCCGCCTGTGGAAACACCACCGTTGACCCGCGATATACCGGCGTCGCCAGCGAGCGAAAGCCCTCAGGCACGGTTGCATCAGAATGTATAAGCTTGGTCTTCCAGTCTTTTTTGGTGTTCGTCTTATCGCCCATGGCAGAAATTGTAAACGTGAAGCAGGGCCGCACAAATTATACGGATATTTTCTTTTTCTAGGATGCAGCCAAAAATGGCAAAATAAACTCGATGAAAAACACCGCCACATGTCTCGCGCTGGCTCTTTTACTTCTGCTGCAGACCCAGCTGGGGCAGGTGAAAGGCAGCATATTGGATATGCGCGGCAAGCCAATTGCCGATGCCCAGGTATTTTACACCAATGCTGATAATCAGAAAATCTACAAAGCGAAGACAGACACCCATGGCAGTTTTCTCATCGTCGGCGTGATGGCAGGCGCCTATGAAATCCGCATCAACCGGCCCGATGGCGAGCAAATCTATTACGAGCGCAAGAAGGTTTACGCCAGTGACAATGATGCAGCCAATGAGATCCAGATTGATCTTTCACTGGTGCCTACCAAAGCCTCGCTGGCCCCGTTTTTCGGCATAAAAGCTGAAGAAATGCAAAAGCAGGAGTGGCGCACCGCCGCGGATCTGCCGCTTAGTCTTACCGCTGAGCAGCGCGAAGAGTTGCAAAAAGAAAATGCGCTCATCGCAGACTACAACCTGCTCACGCCGCAGGCGCAGCAGGCCATCAAGGTCCAGGACTGGCCGCAGGCAGCAGCGCTGTTACAGCAGTTATTAAAAATCGCTCCTTATAAATGGGAGCTCTATCAAAACCTGGGCAACATCCAAAGAAGGCGCACGCATTTTCAAGAGGCGGTGCAGACTCTGGAACAAGGCATCAAGGAGCTCGCTGATGGGCCTGACCAGCTGCGAGACCCCAGACAAGCGAAGATCGATACTGCACAAATGCGTATTGAAGAGGGTGAAACATACGTTGCCCTGGGAAACCCTGAAGGCGCGGTCACGCAATTCCGCGATGCCTCTCAACTCACTCCCAAATCAGCCCTGGCGTTTCTGCATCTCTGCACCGCGGAATACAACAACAGCCATCCTGACCAGGCCGTTACCGCCTGCAATCAAGCCATCAAGCTGGAACCATCGCATTCAGAAAACTATCAGGTGCTGGCCGGCATTCAGAGCAACCTTGAGCACTATGAAGATGCGCTGGCCACCTATCAGAAAGGTATCGCTGCGGCCCAGAGCAACATGGCTGAAACGCAGTCTTCGCGGGACTCCAATAGCACTTCGCGTGTGGATTCTAATCCTTCTCAGACCACCGCTGAAGCCGCCCGGGCCGGGCAGATGTTGCAATCAGCCGGAAACATTTATTTCCAGATGAAGAACTATCCCAAAGCAGTTGATTTTTTCACGCAGTCAGCCAAAGTGCATCCGTATCCAGCATCACCGCTGTTTAATTTGTGCGCCACGCTTTTTGACATGAAAAATCTCACCGGCGCAGCCGCCGCCTGTGATCAGGCCATTCAGACCGACCCCAAAATGCCCGACCCATATTACGTAAAAGCCGCCGCCCTTTACGCCGACGCCGCAAAGCAAGGCAAGGCAAACAAGTCAAATGAAGGCAAAGCCGCACTGGAAAAATATCTGCAACTGGCGCCCGAAGGCTTTTATGCGGAAAAGGCCCGCATCATGCTCAAGGAAACACCTGCTGCAACTGAGAAGTAACGATAAAATCTGAAATCAAAGGTGAGGCCGATCACGACCCGAGCCTATGTTTTACGAACGCGGCATTCATTCACAATCTTTATCCATTAGAACGTCATCCTGAAGGGCGTAAGCTCACCCGCGTTTTCACGGGCCCCGTTCAGGCCCGCAGTTGGCCTGAATGGGCAGATCAGCGGGTGAGTAGCCCTGAAGGACCTTGTGTTTCCGTGATTGAGAAAAATAAATATAAGGCGCCGAAGAAGTTTGGAACAAGGCATCCCATTCTCAATATCAGAGACAACGTCGACCAAGGGCCAAGCCCGTCGCGTCAAGGCTGACAATTTCAAATAAAAGAAACATCTATAGCGGTTTGAAACAAAGTGGCAAAATCAAAGCCCTTCCGTAACTCCCGGTACCTGCCAGCCATCGTATTCGCCGTGATGGTCGTCGGCAAACAAGTCCAACTCGGTCTGCAACTCGCCAAGATTTTCCACCGGCCCAGGCTGCCGCGTCTGCAACAGCCATTTCTGCTGATTCACATCCAGGCTCACCGATTCAATCGTCCATCCGCGTTCCTGCAAGCCAATCGCAGCCTGGTCAACATCGCTCTTGTCAGAGAAAAAGAAGTAGTGGTCCAGTTGCGTGGCGTTCGCCAGCGCCTCATCCAGCTTCTCATCGCTCTCAGAGCGTTTTGGCCGGATACCCAACAGTGATCGAATAACGTTGAACATACTCATTCAAATATACAAGCGCGTACAGAAAATTGGTTAGACCCACAAACCATCTGCGATTAAGAGATCTACGATTAAAAGAAACGATGCGATTGCAGAATACCCTTTTGTCTTACCGGCCATGCATGATTCGCGTTCTTTCATGTCCATTCGCGGCTCATTCTTTTTTATCTGCGTTCATCTGCGAAAATCTGCGGCTAAGTTGTTTTTCTCAGCCGCTCACCGCAAGTTATAATTTCTAGTTTTGCTCTGCCGCGCAGAGCATACTCCAGAGCATCCTGAAGACCGCACTCATATTTTCAGAAGAGGAACGCACATGGCCCAGCAATTCCGCCAGGAAAAAGATTCTATCGGCATCAAGGAAATTCCTTCAGACGTTTATTACGGCGTGCAGACCGCGCGCGCCGTGGAGAATTATCCCATCTCCGGCATGCGCGCCAATCCCACGTTGATTCGCGCCATCGGCATGGTGAAATATGCGGCTGCGCAGGCCAACAAGGAACTGGCCCTGGTCGACGACAAACGCGCCGACGCCATCATGCAGGCGGCCCAGGAAGTAATCGACGGCAAATGGGACGCCTCTTTCGTGGTGGATGTATTTCAGGCCGGCGCCGGCGTGAGCTTCCACATGAATTCCAATGAAGTCATTGCCAATCGCGCCACGGAATTAATGGGCGGCAAGCTCGGCGAATACGCAGTCCATCCAAACGACCATGTAAATTACGGCCAATCGACCAATGACGTTTTCCCCACCGCCATGCGCGTGGCTACCTTGCTGGAGTTGAAAAAACTTTATCCCGTGCTGGACGCACTGGCCGCCGCCTTTGAAGCCAAGGCCAAAGAGTTTCACAGCATCATGAAATCCGGCCGCACCCACATGCAGGACGCAGTTCCGATTCGTCTCGGCCAGGAATTTGCCGCCTATGGCGTGGCCATCCGCAAAGCCATTGACGACATTCGCCATGCCGGCGACTCCCTGCGTGAACTCGGTCTCGGAGGCTCCGCCGTGGGCACGGGCATCAACACGCATCCTGACTATCGCGCCAAAGCCGTGGCGAACCTGGCAAAAATCTCCGGACAAAAACTTCTCCCCGCCGCCGACATGCGCTGGGCCATGCAATCCAACTCCTGCATGGCACAAGTCTCTTCATCGCTCCGCAATCTGGCGTTGGAAATCATCCGCATCTCCAACGATCTGCGCCTGATCTCCTCCGGCCCCAACACCGGCTTTGCCGAAGTAAATCTCCCCGGCCTGCAACCCGGCTCGTCCATTATGCCCGGCAAAATCAATCCGGTCATGCCAGAGCTGGCTGCCATGGTTTCATTTCAAGTTGTAGGCAATGACACCGCCGTAGCCCTGGCCGTGCAAGCCGGACAGCTCGAATTAAACGTGATGATGCCCACCATGTCGCACAACGTACTTCAATCCATCACCATCCTCACCAACATGCTTCGCGTCTTCACCGAAAAATGCATCAACGGCCTCACTGCCAATGAAAAGCGCAACGCCTTCTACGCGCAAAGCACCGTATCGCTGGCCACCGCGCTGAACCCCTACATCGGCTACGCCAAAGCCGCGGACATCGTGAAGGAATCGATCGCCACCGGCCGCTCCATCATCGACATCGCCCGCAACCAAAAACTGCTCAGCGAAAAAGAAATCGCAGAAATTCTCGATCCCGTGAGCATGACCGAGCCACAGTATCCAAAAGAGTCGGCAAAAAATCGGGATGATATTACGGGGAAGAAGTAATGAAACAAGCCGCGAATCAACGCGAATCTGGATTTGATTCGTGTTTATTCGCGAAATTCGCGGCTAAGTTTTTTTGATCAGCGTTTATCTGCGAAAATCTGCGGCAAAACCTAGCATGCCCACCGCAGCAACGTCGCGCCCACGGTAAATCCAGCGCCCACTGAAGCAATCAACACCAAATCGCCTTTCTTCAGGCGTCCCTGCTGGCGCGCGCTTTCCAGTGCCAGTGGAATTGTGCCGGCTGTCGTGTTTCCGAACTCATCAATATTAATGATGATGCGATCTTCACTCATGCCCAGCCGCTCTGCCGCCGACATAATGATCCGCCGATTCGCTTGGTGCGGCACAAACAGAGCCACATCTTTCCCGGTAAAGCCATTGCGTTTCAGCAATGTCTCAGATGCTTCCGCCATCTTGCGCACGGCATATTTAAAAACTGCGGCGCCGTCCTGATGGACGTAATGCATTTTCTTGTCCACCGTTTCGTGCGTGGTGGGATTGCGGCTGCCGCCGCCGGGCATAAAGAGCGAGCACGCACCCGATCCGTCAACCTCATGGATAAAGTCGATCAGATAATTGTTGTCCGTGGCCGGCTCAACCACCACTGCGCCGGCGCCATCGCCAAAGATCACGCACGTCGCGCGATCTTCATAGTTGATGATGGAGGTCATTACGTCAGCGCCAATGGCCAGCACGCGCTTGTGCGCGCCAGACTCAATAAATTTCACCGCCGTCTGCAGCGCGTACACGAACCCGGAACAGGCTGCGGAAATGTCATAGCCCCACGCGCCCGTAGCACCAATCTTGTCCTGGACAATGCATGCCGTGGCGGGAAAAAGCATGTCCGGCGTGACCGTGCCCAAAAAAATGGCTTCCACTTCACTGGCCGGCATGCCGCGCTCTTTCAACGCATTTTTGGCCGCCTCAATCGCCAGGTCAGACGTGGCCATGCCTTTGTCCACAATATGGCGCTGCCGAATACCGGTACGCTCAATAATCCAGTCGTTGGAGGTTTCAACCAGCTTTTCCAGATCAGCGTTGGTCAAAAGACGCGGTGGGACATAAGTGCCAAGCGCAGAGATTTTCGCGCGTACAAGGTTCGCCAAAAGTTTCTCCAGAGAGTGAGGTAAACCTTATATTGTATGAAATTTTAGAAACAAGCGGTAGGAGTGCCGAAAGCAGAATTGCTCTTTGCGTCAACAGGTGAATCAACCATTGTGGAATCCTGAGGTGATCCATTCAGGAACAAATGTCTTACAAAAAAGAACTGTCAAGATAATCCCAACGAGGATCCAAAGAAGTTTCTTCATTTTCATGGCGGGTTATCGTCTTAACAGGTTTGAAAAGGGCGAGGCTGACTCGCGCGCCGCCCGCTGCATTAAGGCTGATAAATCTATCTAGTAAATGTGATCTATAAGCGGTTT
>DASXZE010000195.1:0-2806 GCA_036502105.1 Candidatus Angelobacter sp.
TTATTCGACTGTATTTCGAGACGGGGTACCCTTATGAACCACATCTGAGTTCGATCATGTCTGATCTTGCAGATCTGCGTGCAATGCGGAATGCATCAGCCCATATAACATCTACAACGCAAAAGAGTTTAGAAGCATTAGCACAGCGAATTCTGGGTGTGCCTTCTCTGAATATTGAGCTTTACACACTTTTGACCGCACCTAACCCCCAGTCCACATCAGGTGAAACGGTCTTTTTGAGTTATAAAAATAAGCTGGTAGTGGCGGCAGAATTAATGGCGCAAGGATAATAACCAATCCAAAAAGACGACGCCCCATCTTTCAATGGACGCCGTTATAACACCAAAACTATTTCTAGTTTGCAACCGCTGTTGCGCACAGGGCTACAGGCTGAACTGGTTGCACTGGCTGGCTGATTAACGCATTGCATCCCGTGCCGCCTCCGACTGTTGTCTCGGCGCAAGAACCACCCGTTGGTGGATTGGAAATAGGCGTTGGCGAGAGAACTGGCGGAGGCGCTGGCGATTGGGCGCAATCATTCGGCGGCTTGGCTCCGTGGATTGCCTGTCCGATTGAACCTGCTCCATGCAACTCATTATTTGTCCGCGAAGCAGTTCAGTGGCATTAATGTGAATCAGTGGCGAGGGTTCTATCGCTGCATCGCGTGGCCAAGCTTTTCCAGTGCGGGTGCAAGTTCCTGCGGCCTGGTCAGCACGCCGTTGAACAAATCACCGACACGCTCAAACCGTCGCAAGACATTGGCGATATGAAATTGCGCTGGCTTGATGCCGGGAACAATTTCATCCCACTTGAGCGGCGTGGCGACTGGTGCTCCGGGATGTGCGCGCAACACATATGGCGCAGAGATGGTTTTGCGGCTGGCGTTTTGCAGGTAGTCAAAATAGACTTTGCCTTTTTCCCGCGAGGCTACCATGCGCGGCGTGGTGAAAAGATCAGGACGCTCGGCGGCTACCCAGCGCGCGAGTATCTCAGCAAACGAACGGGTCTGGGCAAATTCGTAAATCGGTTCCACCGGCACATATACATGCATGCCGTTGCCGCCGGTAGTTTTAGGATATCCAGTGAGCCCGATCAGCTGGAGTTTTTGCCGCACCAGTTGCGCGGCTTCAACAATACGGTCATAACCGCAGTGGTAAGGATCAAGGTCAATGAGTATGAAGTCCGGATTATCGAGCGACCCCAGGCGGCTCATGTATGGGTTCTGATCAATGCAGCCGAGGTTGGCCAGATAAAGGAGAGAGGCTTTGTCATCAGCAATCACGCGGACTTTAGCGCCTTCTTCTTCACCGGTGATCTCTTCCCGATGCAGCCAGTCGGGGAATCCGGAAGCGTCTTTCTGGAAAAAGAAATCATGATCAATGCCGTTGGGATAGCGCTTGAGTGAGAGTGGTCTTCCCTGCAAGTGCGGCACAAGCAGGTCAGCCACGGCAGCGTAAAAGTTGATGACGTCGCGCTTGGTGTAGCCCTCTGCGGGATAGAAAACTTTGTTGAGGTTGGTGAACTTGAGACGATGGCCTTCAATGGTGAGCGCAGACTCAGTGGCTGCTGGCGGCAGCAGGTGCTCGGTTGGACTCTGCTCTTCTTCTGTTTCTTGGGCTTCTGCTTCGGCAGAAAGATTTGCTGCCGGCTGCTCTGTGGTTGACGTGTCTTTTGTCGAGGTGTCCCCACCCAGCAAACCAGTTTCACGCACCACGTCTGCGGGCTCTGCGTCATTTCGCAATCCGAGAAAGACTGGAGCGCGCAAACGATTGTCATGCGTCCAGGAGGTGAATTTTACGGTGCAGACCAGTTCGGACTTTATCCAGGTGACTTCACCGACTTCGCGCGGCACGTCACTGAGTACGGCTTTTTTAGTAATGAGCGGCTTGATGGTTTCAAACATGGCTTTGAGCGACTGCTGTGTGAATCCTGAGCCAACATTGCCGGCGTACACGAGCTTTTTATTTTCATAATAGCCAAGCACGAGCGCGCCAAAATATTCGCGCTCGCCCAGGAGGTATCCGCAGATTACAAAATCTTGCTGGCAGGTAACTTTGATCTTGATCCAGTTGCTGCTGCGCCTGGATTCATACCGGCTCTGCGCCTGTTTGGCCACAATGCCTTCCAGACCTTTGGCCTGGACGGCGTGCAGCAACTCAGTTCCCTTGCCGGCAAAATGTTCTGAGTAACGCACAATGTCACTGGGCAACAAAATTGAAGTAAGCAGATTGCGGCGGTCAATCAACGCGGCTTTGCGGAGGTCAAATCCGTTGAGATAGACGAGATCGAAGGCGAAGAAATTCAGCAGCGGCGGCGCAACACCTTTCATAGCTGGCTTGGCGCCGAAGCCGGTCATGCCCTGGAGTCGCTGAAAGCTGGGATTACCGTTTTCATCCAGCGCAACCACTTCACCGTCGATGATCGCTGTGTCAGCTTTTACGCTTTGCGCCAGAGCAGCGGCCACGGTGGCAAATTGTTTATCGAGATTAATGCCGCGGCGCGAAAGCATACGCACTTTGCCCGTGTCGATATAACAGAGTGCGCGATAGCCGTCCCACTTTACTTCATAGAGCCAGTCAGTTCCGGATGGCACGGAGGTGCTGAGAGTCGCTAACATGGGATCGAACGAGGCAGGCATTTCTGCTTTGACCGCGCCTTCAACAGACGAAAGCTCGGCCGGGCCTTGGAGCACGCTGCGGGTATCCGATTCAGGGTCCCAGCCTTCACGGACGGCGAAGTCTTTCTTCTTGATCAGAAGCCAGTCTTTGCCTTTACCGCGATTGGTGCGGACGAGCGCAAATTCGCC
>DASXZE010000196.1:0-3240 GCA_036502105.1 Candidatus Angelobacter sp.
TAATCTCCGCCGAGCCCAATATCAAAGTCATCCGCCAGGAATTTACGCAGATCACAGAAAATGACGGCCTCACGGTGATCGCCACCGGCCCGCTGACTTCAGACGCGCTCTCGCTGGAGATTGGCCGCCTGAGCGGCAGCAATCATCTTTTCTTTTATGACTCCATCAGCCCCATTGTTGAAGCCGACTCCATCGACATGAACAAGGTCTACATGGCGGCGCGCTATAACAAAGGCACGGCAGATTACATCAACTGCCCGTTTACCAAAGACGAGTATGACCGTTTTTATGACGCGCTGGTGGCCGCCGAGTCGGTTGAAAGTCATGACTGGGAGAAGCTGAATTATTTTGAAGGCTGCCTGCCGATTGAAGAAATAGGCCGCCGCGGCCGCGATACTCTGCGCTTTGGTCCCATGAAGCCCGTTGGGTTGGACGATCCGCGCACTGGCCGATGGCCTTACGCCGTGGTACAGCTGCGGCAAGAAAACCTGCGCGCTGATTCTTACAATCTTGTCGGCTTTCAAAATCACCTGAAATATGGTGACCAGGCGCGCGTGCTCCGGCTGATTCCCGGTCTGGAAAATGCCAAATTTCTGCGTTATGGCCAGATCCACCGCAACACGTATATCAATGCACCGACGCTACTTACAGAATTATTGAACTTGCGGCAGCATGCCAACGTATTCTTTGCAGGGCAGATTTCCGGCGTGGAAGGCTACACGGAATCCATTGCCATGGGCATGCTGGCGGGAATCAACGTGTCGCGCAGGGCGCAGGGGCTGCCGGCGGTGCCGCCGCCGCGGGAAACCGCGCTGGGTTCGCTGGTGCATTACATATGCCATGCTGAGGTAAAGCATTTTCAGCCGGCCAATATCACGTTTGATTTGCTGCCGCATTTGAGTGAAGAAGAGCGCCGCAAAGTTCGCGACAAAAAGCTGCGCCATAAAATGGTTTGTGAAAATGCGCTGGAAAAGCTAGCATTCTGGACTCAGGAGATCAGCGCCGGGCCCAATGTTCCGGAAACCTTATATGAATCGTCTATCCGCGATTGACGCTTTTAGTCCGGCCTTTACACGGGTCGGCACGTTGCTGTTTCAGCGCTTCCGTCTGGGCATATGGCTGAGATTTGGGCTCATTGGTCTTCTTGGCGGCGGACTGGTGACCGCCGGCGGTGGCGGTGGAAGCAACTTAAATCTGCAAAATTTGAATTCCCGTTTCCCCAGCGGCCAGGTCCCGCCTGAATTCGCAGATATCGCCCGCGCGATTCGCTCCATCCATCTGGCAGACTACATTCAGTATTTTGTGGCCGGATTTATCGCGATAGTCGTGCTCGCGCTGGTCTTTCAATATCTGTTTTGCCGCTTCCGCTTCATTCTCTTTGATGCTGTGGTGAACGGGCAGCCTGAGATCCGCAAAGGATGGAACAAATACGGTTCACAGGCCAACCGCTATTTCGGATTCTGGCTGGCCTACCGCTTCACGTATTGGGGCGCGCTGTTCCTGGTTGTGGGTGTGCCGCTCTTGCATGCTTATAAGGCTGGCGTTTTTAGCCGCGATAATTCACTGCCTGAATTGTTTGCGGTTTTCGCGCCTATTGGACTGAGTTTGCTCGTCATGGGCATATGCTTTGCCGTGGTCTCCACCTTGGTGAAAGATTTCGTGCTGCCCGTGCTGGCGCTTGATGACTTTACCCTCGGCGATGCATGGTCTGCCGTCTGGCGGGTTGTCTCTTCTGAGCCCGGAGCGTGGGCTCTCTACATGGTCATGAAGCTGGTTTCTGCTTTTCTGGCTGGGATCGCTGTTGGCATAGCTTTTGTGATTGCCCTGATTCCGTCGCTGATAATAGTTGGAATTCCTGCAGGAATCCTGATCGGCATTGGCGTGTTCATCATCAAGGCTGGCAGCGTGGTCGGCGGAGGCATTCTCTGCGGCATCGCCGTCCTTCTGATTGTTGCCGGCATTTTCTTCGTGCTGCTGCTCTTGTCCGCGCCGGTCTCTGTCTTCTTTGCCTCGTATGCGTTTTACTTTTTTGGCGGACGCTATCCCAAGCTGGCCGCTCTGTTATGGCCGCAGCCAATTCCGCCCGCGCCGCAACCGATGATGCCCGGAGTGCGGCCCGCGCTTTAGCGTTGGTGCTTGGACTTTTTGGTTGATTTTTTCGGCGCCAGCTCCACCTTGGTGCGTGGACGATTCTTGATCCATATGGGCGTGCCCACAAAGCCAAACTTCTGGCGGATCTGGTTCTGCAAAAACCGTTCGTAGGAAAAGTGCAGCTTCACGTCTTTATCGGTAAAGAGGATGAACGTGGGCGGCGACGCGTGCGCCTGCGTCATATAAAAAATCTTTACCAGCTGGCGATGGGGAACCGAAGCGCGGTCAAAGTCCACCGACTCCAGAAATTTGTTCATCTGCGACGTGCCAATGCGCTTCTGCCTTTCGGAAGATACCAGCTCCAGCGCGCGGAAAATCTTGTCAATATTCTTGCCCCCGGAAGCCGAGACAAAAAGCATGGGCGCGTAATCCAGAAACTTCAGCGCGCGGCGCGTTTGCTTCTCATAAAGATCCGGATCAGCCGGCGGCTTGCCGTCTTTCCGCGCCGGGCCAATCAGGTCCCATTTGTTGATGATGATAATCACTGACCGGCCGCTTTCATGCGCATAGCCGCCAATGGTGGCATCCAGTGCGGTCACGCCTTCTGCCGCGTCAATCACCAGCAGCGCGACGTCTGCCGCCTCAAGATGTTTGCGCGCCATTACCACGGAAAGTTTCTCCGCCATCAAATGCGTTTTGCCTTTGCGGCGAATTCCTGCGGTATCAATAAATCGATAGGTGAAGCCGTCTTTTTCAATGAACTCGTCCACGGCGTCGCGCGTGGTGCCGGCCACCGGAGAGACAATGGCCCGCGAGGTCCCCGTCAATATATTCAGCAGCGTTGACTTGCCCACATTCGGATGGCCGATGATGGCCACACGCGTTTCACGCTTAGGTCTTTCTTTGCGCGCAGCGGCCTGCTCTTCCGTTTCGTTTTCCTCAGCAATGCGCGCGGCTTCGTCGGCCGCGTCTTCCGCCGCCGTGCCTGCGGCTTCTTTGGTCGATACAGGAATCGCCTCTAGTACAGCTTCCAGCAATTCTGCTGTGCCGGTTCCGTGTTCGGCTGAAACCGGATAAACATTCTCAATACCCAGAGTGCGGAAATTCTGGGCCTCAGCTTCCTGCTTGGGTGAATCAACTTTGTTCACT
>DASXZE010000197.1:0-3642 GCA_036502105.1 Candidatus Angelobacter sp.
AACCGCAACCTCAGCAGCCACCTCAAAGGACCCCAGATCGGAGACCAAATAGAGACACCGATTTTGATGAGAGCCGCAACCGTCCTAACATCATTGAGCCAACAAAACCATGGCCAGATCTTGAAGATGAATAATTCAAAGTGTAGCCATCTCCGCACCGATTATCGATGTTACAGAGGAATATTGCCATGCTTTTTTGGCGGATTTTTGTCGCGCTTGGTTTGCAGCATTTCCAGGGCGTCGCATAGTTTCTTGCGCGTTTCCTGCGGACGGATGACCGCGTCTATGTATCCGTGTTCTGCGGCGACGTAAGGATTGGCAAAGCGTTCGCGGAATTCTTCCACTTTCTGATTGCGGGCTGCGGCGATGACTTCCATTTTTTCTTTTTCTGTTTTTGCCGTGAGTGCTGCGCGTTCAAGTTCTCGCTTGTAGACAATATTGACTGCGCCTTCGGGACCCATCACGGCGATCTCTGCTGTGGGCCAGGCAAAGTTTACGTCTGTGCGGATATGCTTGGATGACATGACGCAATACGCGCCTCCGTAGGCTTTGCGGGTGATGACGGTAATCTTTGGCACGGTGGCTTCCGCAAATGCAAAGAGCAATTTGGCACCGTGGCGGATAATACCGCCGTATTCCTGCTGCGTGCCGGGCAGAAAGCCGGGGACATCTTCAAAGGTGATCAGAGGGATGTTGAATGCGTCACAGAAGCGGACGAAGCGCGCGCCTTTTACTGATGCATTGATATCGAGCACGCCGGCGAGAAATGCTGGCTGGTTGGCGACGATGCCGACTGGTCTGCCATTCAGGCGAGCAAAGCCCACGGCAATATTTTTTGCGTAGTGCTGGTGCACTTCAAAAAAATAGCCGTCGTCCACCACGCGGGTAATGACATCTTTTATGTCATACGGCTGATTGGATTCTGCAGGAACCACGGTGGCCAGTTCAGCGTCAGCGCGGTCAATGGGATCGGTGCAGTCGCGGCGCGGCGGATCGTCAAGATTGTTAGATGGCAGAAAGCTGAACAGTTCGCGAACCATGGAGAGGCATTCGGCGTCGTCATGCGCTAGAAAATGCGCTACGCCGGAAGTTTCATTGTGGCGGGCTGCTCCGCCTAAATCTTCTTTAGTAACTTCTTCATGCGTCACAGTCTTGATCACGTCTGGGCCGGTGACGAACATGTAAGAAGTTTGATCGACCATGAGAATGAAATCGGTAATGGCCGGTGAATACACAGCACCGCCGGCGCAGGGGCCCATGATGGCTGAGATCTGCGGAATCACGCCGCTGGCCAAGGTGTTGCGCAGAAAAATGTCGGCGTAACCGGCGAGTGACATTACGCCTTCCTGGATACGTGCGCCGCCGGAATCATTCAGGCCGATCAACGGCGCGCCGGTCTTCATGGCCATGTCCATGATTTTTACAATCTTGCCGGCGTTGGCTTCTGAGAGCGATCCGCCGAAGACGGTGAAGTCCTGGGCAAAAACAAAGACCAGGCGGCCCTCGATGCGTCCGTAGCCGGTAATGAAGCCGTCACCGTAAACACGGCTCTGCTCCATGCCAAAGTCAGTGCAGTTGTGCGTGACCAGCTTGTCAAATTCTTCAAAAGTATTTTCGTCGAGCAGGAATTCAATGCGTTCGCGCGCGGACATCTTGCCTTCTTTGTGCTGGCGCGCGCGGCGTTCTTCGCCTCCGCCGGCTTCTGCAAGGGAGTCACGGCGCTTTAGCTCTGCAAGTTTTTGGTCACGGTCCATGAGAAGGATTATAGAGCGCAAGCGGGAAAACCTACCACGGAGACACGGAGACACGGAGAAAGGCAAAACTTACCGCGGATTTTCGCGGATGAACGCGGATCAAGCGGGGAATGTATAATCACCCGTTTTACCGAACGTTCTTCCGAACTATGAGGTGCCATCCGATGAATCGACTTTTTGTAGGCTTTGTTGTCCTTCTTGGTCTTGCTGCTACCGGCTTTGGCCAGTCATCCGCGCCGTGCACTTTGAGCGACCACACGGAATACAACAAGAAGATCAAAGAGTTCACCACGGAGACTTTCTTTTCCACGGAGCTGGTGGACCACTTGCCGCTGAGCTCTTGCGTGCCTGCGCCGGATGCGTTTCTGCACCACATTATTGGCGCGCCGGACATACTGGATTACACCAAGCAGATTAACGACTATATGCGGCTACTGGCGTCGAAAAGTCCGCGGGTCAAGCTGTGGAGCATTGGCAAATCAGAAGAAGGCCGCGAGATGATTGTGGTGGCGGTGAGCGAAGAAGCGAACCTGGCCAAGCTGGATCGCTATAAAGAAATCACGGCGCGGCTGGCTGATCCGCGCGGGCTGAGTGAAGCGGACGCGCAGAAGCTGATCGCCGAAGGCAAGCCGATCTACTGGGCTGATGGCAGCATCCACTCGCCCGAGACGGGCGCGCCGGAGATGCTGATGGAGTTGGCGTATCGGCTGGCGGTGGAAGATACGCCGTTTATCCAGAAGATCCGCAAAGATTCAGTCGTGCTGATTACGCCGATTGTTGAGGTGGACGGCCATGATCGGATGCTGGATGTTTACCTGCAGCACAAAAAACATCCCGATCAGGCGCCGTATCCGCTGGTGTGGTGGGGCCACTACGTTTCGCACGACAACAACCGCGACAATCTGGGCATAAGCCTGGCGCTTTCACGCAACATGGTGAAAACTTTTCTGGATTGGCACCCCACGGTGATGCATGACCTGCATGAGTCAGTGCCGTATCTATATATCTCAACCGGCACTGGGCCATATAACGCGTGGCTTGACCCAATTGTGATCAGCGAGTGGCAGGAGATGGCTTACAACGAGATTCAGGAGATGACCAAGCGCGGCGTGGTGGGCGTGTGGACGCACGGCTTCTATGACGGGTGGGCGCCGAATTATCTGCTTTCAATTGGCAACAATCACAACGCGATTGGCCGCTTCTATGAGACATTTGGGAATGGCGGCGCAGACACGCGGGTGCGCACGCTGCGGCCGCCAGATACGAGCAGGGAGTGGTACAGGCCGAATCCTCCGCTGGCCAAGGTGAAGTGGTCTGCGCGCGACAACATTAATATGCAGGAGAGCGCGATTCTTTTTGGCATGAATAACCTGGCGAGCAATGGCCAGAAATTCCTGAACAATTTTTATCTCAAGAGCAAGCGCGCCACGGAAAAAGCCCGCACAGAAGGGCCAGCGGCGTGGATTTTTCCGGCAGACGATCCGCGTACAGCAGAGCAAGCAAGCTTGCTGAACCTGCTGGAATTGCAGGGCGTGGAGGTGCAGCGGACAGACAAAGAGATACGGCTGCCGGCAACGATGGAGAGCGAAGCTCAAGGCCGCGCTGGCGCTAAGGCTGGTTCGGACAAAGCAGCATCTGACAAAGCGTCTTCTGATAAAACAACGTCTGACAAATCGGCTGCCGTCACGAAGCCTGATGCTGCGAAAGATGATAAGAAGCCAGCGGAAACGGTTATTCCAGCGGGCAGCTATATCGTGCGGATGGACCAGCCTTATAGCCGCCTGGCAGATATGGTTTTGGTCACGCAGTATTACAGCGCGCGCGATCCTCGCTCATATGACGATACGGGCTGGACGCTCGGAGCGCTGCGCAATGTAAAAACCATTCG